>NZ_CP122458.1:3114285-3425714 GCF_032598905.1 Streptomyces sp. 11x1
AGTCCATCGCTGGGGCGCCGAAGGAGCAAGTACCTCCCTTGAATCTCTCAGGCCCAGATACCGCGCGGGCGAGGCACATCTGAAAAGCGGGCCGCACCTCTCCTTTACGGGGGGCCGGCTCCACCCACGGTGCAAGTCACGACCACCGGTACGTACGGTCGTGGTGAACCTCTCAGGTTCCGATGACAGATGGGGAGGACTTTCCCTCGCCTGTCGCCTGTCTTGCACTGGGAGCAGAATCCGATGAGCAGCAGCTCCACCACTGAACCGCGCCGTACCGCGCTCGACGCCCTGCACCGCTCGCTCGGCGCGACGATGACCGACTTCGCGGGCTGGGACATGCCCCTGCGCTACGGCTCCGAGCGGGACGAGCACCTCGCCGTCCGCACGAAGGCCGGCCTCTTCGACCTCTCCCACATGGGCGAGATCACGGTGACCGGACCGCAGGCCGCAACTCTCCTGAACCACGCCCTCGTGGGCAACATCGGCAGCGTCGGCGTCGGCCGTGCCCGCTACACCATGATCTGCCGCGAGGACGGCGGCATCCTCGACGACCTGATCGTCTACCGGCTGGGCGAGACCGAGTACCTGGTCGTCGCGAACGCCTCCAACGCCCAGGTGGTGCTGGACGCGCTCGTGGAGCGTTCCGCCGGCTTCGACGCCGAGGTGCGCGACGACCGGGACGCCTATGCGCTGCTGGCCGTGCAGGGCCCCGAGTCGCCCGGGATCCTGGCCTCCCTCACCGACGCCGACCTCGACGGCCTGAAGTACTACGCGGGGCTGCCCGGCACGGTCGCCGGGGTGCCCGCGCTGATCGCCCGCACCGGCTACACCGGCGAGGACGGCTTCGAGCTGTTCGTGAAGCCGGAGCACGCGGTCGAGCTGTGGCAGGCGCTGACGAAGGCGGGCGAGGGCGTCGGCCTGGTGCCGTGCGGGCTGTCCTGCCGGGACACGCTCCGGCTGGAGGCGGGCATGCCGCTGTACGGGCATGAGCTGTCGACCGCGCTGACGCCCTTCGACGCCGGGCTCGGGCGGGTCGTGAAGTTCGAGAAGGAGGGCGACTTCGTGGGCCGCGCGGCCCTGCGCGAGGCCGCCGAGCACGCCAACCACGAGCCGCCGCGCGTCCTCGTCGGGCTGGTCGCCGAGGGCCGCCGGGTGCCGCGCGCCGGCTACCCGGTCGTCGCCGACGGCCAGGTGATCGGCGAGGTCACCTCGGGCGCCCCCTCCCCCACGCTGGGCAAGCCGATCGCGATGGCGTACGTCGACGCCGCGCACTCCGCGCCGGGTACGGCCGGTGTGGGCGTGGACATCCGGGGCAGCCACGAGCCGTACGAGGTCGTGGCGCTGCCCTTCTACAAGCGCCAGAAGTAGACACTGGGCGCGCGGCGGCCCGGCCCGAGCGTGACACTGGGCACATTCGCGCTGCTCAACAGCGGTTTCAGCAGTCCCCCCTTCATCACCACTCCCTCGCGTACAGGAGAATTCAGGCCATGAGCAACCCCCAGCAGCTGCGCTACAGCAAGGAGCACGAGTGGCTGTCGGTCGCCGAGGACGGCGTCTCGACGGTCGGCATCACGGAGTTCGCGGCGAACGCGCTCGGCGATGTCGTCTACGCCCAGCTCCCCGAGGTGGGCTCCACGGTGACCGCGGGCGAGACCTGTGGCGAACTGGAGTCCACGAAGTCGGTCAGCGACCTGTACTCGCCGGTCTCCGGTGAGATCACCGAGATCAACGAGGACGTCGTGAGCGACCCGTCGCTGGTGAACACCGCCCCCTTCGAGGGCGGGTGGCTGTTCAAGGTGCGCGTCGCGGAGGAGCCGGACGACCTGCTCTCCGCCGACGAGTACGTCGCCCACACCGCCGGCTGAGAAGACGAGGTCGTACGCATGTCGCTTCTGAACACGCCCCTGCACGAGTTGGACCCGGACGTCGCGGCCGCCGTCGACGCCGAGCTGCACCGTCAGCAGTCCACCCTGGAGATGATCGCCTCGGAGAACTTCGCTCCGGTGGCGGTCATGGAGGCGCAGGGGTCGGTCCTGACCAACAAGTACGCCGAGGGCTACCCGGGCCGCCGCTACTACGGCGGCTGTGAGCATGTCGACGTCGCCGAGCAGATCGCCATCGACCGGGTGAAGGAGCTGTTCGGCGCCGAGTACGCCAACGTGCAGCCGCACTCGGGCGCCTCCGCCAACCAGGCCGCGCTGTTCGCCCTCGCCCAGCCCGGCGACACCATCCTCGGGCTGGACCTGGCGCACGGCGGCCACCTCACCCACGGCATGCGGCTGAACTTCTCGGGCAAGCAGTTCGAGGTCGTCGCCTACCACGTGGACACCGCGACCGGCCTGGTCGACATGGCGGAGCTGGAGCGCCTGGCCAAGGAGCACCGGCCCAAGGTGATCATCGCGGGCTGGTCGGCGTACCCGCGTCAGCTGGACTTCGCGGAGTTCCGCCGGATCGCCGACGGGGTCGGCGCCCGTCTGTGGGTGGACATGGCGCACTTCGCGGGTCTGGTCGCGGCCGGGCTGCACCCCAACCCGGTGCCCTACGCCGACGTGGTCACCTCCACGACCCACAAGACGCTCGGCGGGCCGCGCGGCGGCATCATCCTGGCGAAGAAGGAGTTCGCGAAGAAGCTGAACTCCTCGGTGTTCCCCGGTTTCCAGGGCGGCCCGCTGGAGCACGTCATCGCGGCGAAGGCGGTGTCCTTCAAGGTCGCCGCGTCGGAGGAGTTCAAGGAGCGCCAGCGGCGCACGGTCGAGGGCGCGCGGATCCTGGCGGAGCGGCTGACGGCCCCGGACGCCCGTGAGGCCGGTGTCGACGTGCTCTCCGGCGGCACCGACGTGCATCTGATCCTGGTCGACCTGCGCCATTCCGAGCTGGACGGGCAGCAGGCCGAGGACCGCCTCCACGAGGTCGGCATCACCGTCAACCGCAACGCGGTCCCCAACGACCCGCGTCCGCCGATGGTCACCTCCGGCCTGCGCATCGGCACGCCCGCGCTGGCCACCCGCGGCTTCACCGCCGAGGACTTCACCGAGGTCGCCGACGTCATCGCCGAGGCGCTCAAGCCGGCCTACGACGCCGAGGCGCTCAAGACCCGGGTCAAGGCACTCGCCGACAAGCACCCGCTCTACCCGGGGCTGGGGAAGTAACCCGGGCTTCACCGGCCCGTAGTCCCGCTTTTCCGGGGCACCGCGCACACTGGGAAGTGAGCGCGGTGCCCCACCCCCTGCACAACCCTCCCCCGTTCTGAGGAGTCACCGTGGCCATCTCGGTCTTCGACCTGTT
This sequence comes from Streptomyces sp. 11x1, assembly GCF_032598905.1. Lineage (NCBI taxonomy): Bacteria > Bacillati > Actinomycetota > Actinomycetes > Kitasatosporales > Streptomycetaceae > Streptomyces > Streptomyces sp. 11x1. Next base: position 3,117,574 of record NZ_CP122458.1, read on the forward strand.
CTCGATCGGCATCGGCCCGTCCAGCTCCCACACGGTCGGCCCGATGCGGGCCGCCCGGATGTTCGCCCGCCGGCTGCGCAACGAGGAACTGCTCGCGGGCGTCGCCTCCGTACGCGTCGAGCTGTACGGCTCGTTGGGCGCGACCGGTCACGGCCACGGCACCCCCAAGGCCGTGCTGCTGGGTCTGGAGGGCGCCTCACCGCGCACGGTGGACGTCGAGTCGGCCGACGACCGCGTGGAGGCGATCAAGGCATCGGGTCGCATCCGTCTCCTCGGCGACCACGAGATCCCGTTCGCCTTCGACGAGGACCTCGTCCTGCACCGGCGCGAGACGCTGCCCTACCACGCCAACGGCATGACGATCTGGGCCCACGGCGCCGACGGCGCCGAACTCCTGTCCAAGACCTACTACTCGGTGGGCGGCGGTTTCGTCGTCGACGAGGAGGCCGTCGGGGCGGACCGGATCAAGCTCGACGACACGGTCCTGAAGTACCCCTTCCGCACGGGCGACGAACTGCTGCGCCTGACCGGGGAGACGGGCCTGTCCATCTCCGCGCTGATGCTGGAGAACGAACGGGCCTGGCGCACGGAGGAGGAGATCCGCTCCGGGCTTTTGGACATCTGGGGGGTGATGCAGGCCTGTGTCTCCCGGGGCATGACCCGTGAGGGGATCCTTCCGGGCGGTCTGAAGGTCCGCCGCCGTGCGGCCGTCTCCGCCCGCCAACTGCGCGCCGAGGGCGACCCGTCGGCCCGCGCCATGGAGTGGATCACGCTCTACGCGATGGCCGTGAACGAGGAGAACGCCGCCGGGGGCCGGGTCGTGACGGCTCCGACGAACGGTGCGGCCGGCATCATCCCCGCCGTCCTCCACTACTACATCAACTTCGTGCCCGGCGCGGACGAGGACGGCGTCGTGCGCTTCCTGCTCGCGGCCGGCGCCATCGGCATGCTCTTCAAGGAGAACGCCTCCATCTCCGGCGCCGAGGTCGGCTGCCAGGGCGAGGTCGGCTCCGCCTGCTCCATGGCGGCGGGCGCGCTGGCGGAGGTGCTGGGCGGCTCCCCCGAACAGGTCGAGAACGCCGCCGAGATCGGCATGGAACACAACCTCGGCCTCACCTGCGACCCCGTCGGCGGCCTCGTCCAGATCCCCTGCATCGAACGCAACGGCATGGCGGCGGTGAAGGCCGTCACCGCCGCGCGTATGGCGATGCGGGGCGACGGCACCCACAAGGTGTCCCTCGACAAGGTCATCAAGACGATGAAGGAGACCGGCGCCGACATGAGCGTGAAGTACAAGGAGACGGCGCGCGGGGGCTTGGCGGTCAACATCATCGAGTGCTGAGGAAGGAGGCCCTGACCAGCGCGTTCGTATCTTTCAGCGCTGTCGGGGCCTTCCCTGCTTACGCGGCGGAAAGCCCCTGGAAAGCCCCTCGGACAGGCGTGAAAGTCCCTGGGAAATCCCAGGGTACTGGCTTCTGACCTGCGGGTTCGTGACACATGGGCAACAAGGGGAACTCCGCCCCACCATCGGGATGTATCAAATCGATCCCCTGGCCTCGCCAGAGGGGCACCATTCGATACATGTGTGCTGCGAAGATCTCGCGCCTGGAGCAGCGACTGGCCAGCCCGTCCCCTACCTTCACGACAGCACAGCCACGTCAGGCCCTGCTCTCGGCCCGCGATCTGCCGTTCCCAGGCACAGAAACCGAGATCATCCACAGGATCGCGGCCATCGCCGCTACTGAGAGCGACGACGGAGTCGTATTCGATCCCGCGACACTCAAGGCCCCGCAGCTGCGCCACAGTCTCGTCGACGCCTCAGCAAGTAGCCGCAGTTCACCGTCCGGAGGGAGTACCACCGGCAGTTGCGGCTCGGCCCGGAACCCGTCGCCCAACACGCGACCGTTCAACCACCGAATAGCCCGGACTCCTCATGCGGGTCCGCCGGCCGGTGCGGTCGGCCGGTCCCCCGCGCTGCAGATCGGGAGTCACTCTCCGTGGTAGAGGCGGGGCAGGTCGATCAGTTGAAGCGTGGGGTCGCTCTTTGCCAGGTGATTCAGCTCATCGGTGAAGCCGGTGCCGCTGAAGCAGTAGAGCCTCGTTGCCTCGGTAGCCGTGCCGTTCTTGATCAGGAGGGAACGGATGTGCCGGAGGCGTTCCAGGTGGCCGGCTCCCATCACCTCACTCCACTTCGCTTCGCCGATGGCGAGCAGCATCTGTCGACCCTCTTGGCTCTCGCCGTGGACTGCGACGTCGACCTCGTGACTGGTCCTGGCAGCCGGGTCGTTGACAGTTCCGCCGGCGACGCGTGTGACGTGTCCTCCCTGAGTCTCGGGTGCTGCATGCCAGCGGGCCCATTCCCGGCAGACCTGCTCGAAGTGCGGACCGACGACTTTGCTGCGGAAGGTGGCCCGGGTCCGGCGCCATACGTCGGACGCCCGCCCGGGGCGTTCCAGATCGCCCCAGGCCGGGCGCATGACCGCGTGGTAGAAGGTGACGAGCGGTTCGGCGATGCGGTACGCGGAGCGATTGCGGCGAAAGGCATCGGCTTCGTGGGTGATCATGCCGACGTCCTGAAGAACGCTCAGCGGGTGGGCGAGGTCGGTGGACTTGCGCCCCAGGTAGTCGGCGATGCCGCCACGAGCGGCGTTACCGGCGGCGATGGCTGCCAGTACCGAGTGGTACAACGCGGTGTCGTGAAGTTCGGGCTCCTCGGCGAGAAGGTAGCGGGCTTCTCGGAAGAGCGGACGCGCCGGGTTGAGGACGGCTCGGACGACCCAGTCGTCGAAGTCGTCCGGCCCGGCCGGGGTGTCGCCCTGGGTGAACTCACGGCGGTAGGCGGGCGTGCCGCCGACGATGGCATTGGTCAGCAGCGCGGTGCGCGGGTCGTCGATCTGCCAGAACTCGGCCGCGAGCCGGAAGTCCAGGGTCGGGACCACGAGTTCGAGGCCGGCTCGGCCACGCAGCGGAGCATTGCCGGACAGCAACCGGCCCATGAACGACAGTGCGGAACCGCACAGCAGCAGGCGCACGGGAGTGTTGGTGTGCTGGGCAGCAGGGTCCAGAGCACGCTGAATGATCGAAGGCAGGGAGGGAGACGCCTTGGCGAGGAAGGGGAACTCGTCGATGACCGCCACGGTGGGGCCGCCCGCGTCGGCGATGCGCATGAGTTCCGCGACCGCCTCGTCCCAGTGCGCGAAACGGAACGGAGTGGACTGCCCGCGGTAACGGGCCAGTGCCTCACCGAACTGACGCAGGGCGTCGGCCTCGGTGGTCTCGGTGGCGGTGAACATGAAGCCGCCACTGGCACGAGCGACGGCGTCGAGCAGGAAGGTCTTGCCCTGTCGGCGGCGACCGGAGACCACGCCCAGCGTGGCCCGCGGGCCCGGCAGGGTGGCGAACCGAGTCAGCTCGACCCATTCGAAGACACGGTCGAACATCTCGGCGGGCTTGTCCACAGCACCAGCTCCTATGTATGGGTGCAGTTATTATAGCTAGACCTATACGTCACCTCGATCCGCTGAACGCCTCCGGATCTCGCGAGACGAACACTCGTGCCACTGCTTTCAGGCGATGTGCGCATTGAGGTCCGGCTCGCTTCAACGACGCCGGCAGACGGAAGCGACGCATAGGCTTGACCTGCGGTTCACCATGGAGCCACCTTCGGGATTCGAACCCGAGACCTACGCATTACGAGACCGTGAGGGATCGTGTTGCCGGATAACGCCTGATGCCGCCGAGCGATGTCGTGCCTGATCAGAGCATGTGCGGCTGATTGGTCTGTGCTACCTCGTATTACGTCGTCCAAAGGCGTCCGGCCACCGGCTGGCCACCGGGACAGGTGCCGCAGGTGGCAAGGAACCGGATCGCCCGGGTTGTCTACCTCCCACAGCCCCTCCTGTCCGCGTCGCCGAGACAGCCTCATCGTCGCGTACCAACAGCCGCAAGGAAATGCCTCAGACGGGGGCGCCGGTGTCATCATGCGCTGGTTGCTCCGTTACGACGAGGGCTTGCACGACCCTGTCGCCGAGACAGTCAACATCCCTGTGTTCGAAGCCGCCTGCTCTTTGACTTCGTCCGGCACCGGCGCCACACCGGCCGTGACGGACCACTCCCCCAGATCGAGGAAGGCGGCGAACGCAGGACTCATCTCCATCAGCTCGCCATCAAGATGCCAACCCCCTGGGACGCTGGGCGCAGTTCGAAACATGCCAGGAGCCTGTGCCGAGGCCGTGCCGCCACCTACCACCCTCCCCTGTCAAGGAGTAATTGAAACGCGCCGAACAGGGCATCGGATATTCGGGGTCGCCGATACCCTGATTGGCCTTCATGGAGAGTTCGATGGACATTCCGGAGCCAGGCTGGCTATTTGAACCGCCTGCCGAACCCCAAATCCTGGATATGCAGTCTCGTCGAGGCCTTCAGACGGGGAACCGGCAGCCCCCTTCGGCGAGGGCTGCCGACCTCAGGCGTCAAGAGCAGGTGTACTGCACGGGTCGGGAGACATCGTCCCCGATGAGAGTCTTTTCGTCGGTGCTGATCGCCTTGAGTATGAAGTAGTCCGAGACCCCGGACAACGAGTCGGCGACCACGCCATCACGCCACAGGACAGCCCGTGGAGTCGAGCTGACGAACGCTTGGCCGCCCACGGCCCCCTTCCCACCGATGGCCTTTGCCGAGATGGCGCCATTGCTGATGGTCCGGACCAGTGAACCCTGAGCATTCCATTCGGCCGCAGCGTAACTTGTGTCATTGTCCATGCTGCCGACAACGCGCCCGTCCCGGATCGCCCACGGAGTGCCCTTGCCGTTGGAGCCTGTCGCGGCGAGCGTGTGCCACTGACGGTTGGTGTCCGTGACGAAGCCCTCCGAGTCGGTGTACCCGACGACCCTGCCTTGCTCGTCGATGTCGGTGGGGATGAGGGTGCTGGCCTCGGGGGCAGCCAGTTCGCGGTAGGTTCCCGGTGCGCTCGCCGGCCACACCACCAGGATTTGCTTCAAGCCGACTGAGGCGGTCCCGGCGATGTCACCGGCGTTGTTGATCGCGTGGGCTGACGAGCCATCCCAGTTCGGATTGGACGGCAGCACAGCCGTCGTCCCGGTGCGGCTCACCGTCACGCCTGTGAACTTGCCGTTGACGATGGCATTGCCCACGATCAGGCCCGCCGCGTTGACGTCCGACGGCGTGGTCGCGGGCAGCCGCAACACGACCTTTCCGTTGTCCCACAGCGTCCCCTGCTTCTCCTTGTAGCCGTGAGGCCAGGTGGTGGACCGCGTTCCGGTGACGCCGACTCCGTATCGGCCGCCGTCGCTTGCGTACAGCGTGCCGCTAGTCGTGGTGGATGGCAGTTCCCACTCCGCCTTCTGCCATTGACAGGCCGCCGCCTGAGCCGTACCGACTGGCACGAGGCCGAGTGCCGCAGTGAGCGCCGCCGTAGCGAGCACGCAGATCTTTCGCCGGTTCAACAAGGGATTCGCCCTTTCTGCCAAGGATTGTGTCTTTCGACGGCTGAGCCGGACAGGACTCGCCGTGGGGCGTGAAGCAGCCTGAGGGAGAACGGAACAACGGTCAGGCGCGGTCTGCGACTGCGATCCGGCGCGCCTGTACTGCCAGGTCAGGCTGTAATCAGTTTCAGAATCTGAGGAGTGTGAGCTGTGAGGTAAAAGTGGTCGCCAGGGAACACGTGGTGAGAATGCGGGCCTGTGGTCGTGGAGGACCAGGCCTTCATGCGGCCCGGGCGTACTTCGGGGTCCTGGGCGCCGGTCAGCGTCGAAAGCTCGATGCCCGGGAGCGGTTCAGCGGGCGGAGCCAAGTGGTAGCGGTCGAGGAGCAGGTAGTCGTTGCGGACTATGTCCAGGAGCATCGCCCGCAGGTCGGGGTCTTCCAGTACTGCGGCAGGGGTACCCCCCAGCCTGGTAATCGAGCGCATCAGTGAGGCGTCCGTACGAGGGGTGGCCGGGCGCGATGGCGTTGTTCCCGGAGCGAATTCACGCGATGAGAGGCAGAGGCGGGTTATGGGGACACCCATAGGCTGGAGCAGGCGCAGGACCTCGTAGGCCGCTGACGCTCCCAAGCTGTGGCCGAAGAGGACGGTTCTTCGGGAGTCGGTGACCAGAGCCTCGGCTACGGCGGCCACCAGAGCCTCCATAGTGTCAATCATGGGGGCTGCCATGCGGTTCTCACGGCCGGGGTACTGGACGATCTGAAGCTCGAATGTCGGAGGGAGAAGATCGGCCCAGGGGCGATAGAAGCTCGCGCTGCCACCGGCGTGCGGAAACACTACGAGCCGGGTGGGAGCGGTAGGCCTCGGCCTGTACGTGGTGAGCCATGCTTGGTTGTTGGTCATGCGTTCTTCGCCAGCTTCACGATCGGAGGACGGCTTCGCCGAGGTCGGTGAGGCGGTGTACCGCCAGGTTGCTCGTACGGTCGGTGCGGACCAGGCCAGCTCTTCGCAGCACGCTCACGTGCTTGCTTGCGGACGGGCTGGAGATGTGCAGGCGGCGTGATATATCGCCGGTCGAACCGGGCACCCGTAGGCATTCCAGGACACCGGCCCGCGTGGGACCCAGCAAGTCGCGCAGGGCAGCAGCCGTGTCCTCCTCGTCTGTCTGCCAGAGGGTGGCCGCAGTATCAATGTCCAGTTCTACGTTATAGACGACAGCGGGCAGACCTGGCCGGTCCGGCTTCGCAGGCAGGAAAAGCGGACCTCGTGCGAACAGCGAGGGGACCAGCAGCATGCCCTCGCCCGTGAGACACAGCTCTTCCGGTCCGTTGCCGTCGCCTATCTCCAGGAATGGGGCTTTCCAGGTGATCGCAGGGTGGAGGTGGTTGAGAGCCTCTTCGACGCCGCCGGTGAGTACTTTTCGGGCCAGGGCGGCCCGCTCCTGCTCCAGGTGATTACGGATTCGATACCAGAAGGGCTCCACCGCCAACTTGCGGAAGACGCTTCGGTCCGGAGGCTCCGAAGCTTGGGGCAAGACCCGGCGTAACTTTCTCCTGACCTTGCGGCGCCACTCCGACAGGTCGTCGAGCCTCGGCTCCATCAGTCTAAGTTCTGCCAAGCGAGTTTCGAAGTCCATGCCGAGGGTGTCGAGAAAGCGCACACGCGACAAGTCCCCAAGTGTAAGAAACAGACTGGCCATAACGAATTCCCGTTCCGTCCTCACTCCTGTGCCGCGACTCCTCGAAGTGCCCGTCACCAACACAGGTTGACGACTCATTCTGGAGAGTTGTGCCCTGATATACGAAAAGCCGTGAATCTCGTCCGTACGCTCATGACGCCACGTCCGACAGCTGGGGAGCGGCTCGCAACGTCTTGCTGAATAGAGCGGAAAGGGCCACCGCCGCCAATGCGGCGGCGCAGCCCAGCAAGGTCGGGGCTCGGCCGCACAAGTCGTACAGCGTGCCTCCCGCAAGTGGCGCCACCGCACCGGCGCCGCCCCCGCAGACGTTGGCCACACTCATCACCCGTCCCCGGTGGCTGTCCGGAGTGAGCCGCAACTGGTACGTGGTGAAGTACGCGCTCGCCGTCGGCGCCGTGAAAGCACAGATGCCCAGCAGTACTCCCGGCGTGTATCCGCCGGGGAGTACCGCGATGCCAGCGGTAACGAGCGTGAACAGCCAAAGCACCGCGTAGACAGGCCGGGCGCCGGTCAGGATCCGTTGGAGCAGCGGTACCGCCAGTGCCCCCAGCAGCCCCCCCACGCCCAGCAGCGCCGCCATCGCGCCCACCAGGCCGGAGTTCATGCCGCTGGTCTTCGCCGAGGCGATGACCACGAAGTAGACGGCGCCGTAGAAGAAGTTGGTGACCGTCGCATAGAACAGGCCGTGAGCCAGGAAGCGGTGCGCCCGAATCCAGCGGATGCCGTCCAGCAGGTCGTGGCCCTGCCGACCCTGGGAGCGCTCGGTGCGGTCGGCGGGCGGCCCCGGTCTGAGGAACAGCAGTAGGACGAATCCGACGGCATGTGCGGCGCAACCGGCGACGAACGGCAATGCGTTCTTCGCCGCCTGGAGGGCTCCTCCCGCCGAGGTGCCGATGAGCTGGCCGGCGTAGGTGCGCGCGGAGTTCATCGAGACCGCGCGGGTCAGGCCGTCCGGCGGCACGAGGGTCGGCACCATGGCGGTGCCTGCCGCGAAGAGCACGGCCGTGGCCGCGCCGTTGAGAAGCGCGAGGACAACCAGCAAGGTCATCGAGGCCGTACCGAGCCACAGGGACAGGGATGCCACGCCGAAGATCACCGTCAGGATGCCCTCGCACCACAGGAGGACCGACCGTCGTTCGAACCGGTCCGCGACGGCTCCGGCCGGGAGCCCGGCCAGCAGGGTTGCGGCGGCGTCGACGAACGAGATGACACCGGCCTGAGTCGGTGAACCCGTCACGGTCAAAACCAGCAAGGGAAGTGCGATCAGTGACGTGCTGTACGCGAGTTCAGCCGCTGCCTGGCTCGTCCACAGCAGGGTGAAGTCTCTCCGTCCGGCTTGTGGGCGGGTCACAACGGCTCCCTCGGAGTTCGGGGCCGGGCGCCTGTGACGGTGCCCGGCCCTCGTGTATTGGCTCAGGACGTCAGCCCAGGACTCGGGTACGGCTCCGCGTGTGCACATACGTCCGCCTCAGATCCCGCACCACGCTTGTCCGCTTCAGCCAGCGATCCGTGCCGTCGTACCGGGGTACGAAGACGTCCCGGCCGTGCACCACCTGGTAGTTGTCGAGGAAGGCGAGCTCACCCGCCTCCAGCACGATCCGCTCGGCCGCCGCGTCCAGCAGGTCCACGCACTCCCGCAGCGCCTGCTCTGCCTCCGTGTCGCCCGGCAGCGCCTCGGTGAAGTCCCCGTCGATGCGCAGGTACGGAGTGTCGCGGGGGCCGAACAGAACCGGCGCCACCTCGTGCGGGCGTGCGTCCCGGCCCAGCGGCTGGCCCTGGGCATACCTCGGTTCGGGTACGTGCGAGTCGTCGGGGTAGAACCGGAACCGGTCCTCCTGGAGCACCTTTCGCAGGTGCGCCGGCAGTGCGACGCGGTCCAGGCTCGCAACCGTCGTCCCCACCTGGTCGGGGTTGCGCAAGCACATCAGAGCCACGTAGTCGCCCCGGCAGGCGTGAAAGACGTCCTCCGTGTGCAGGGTCAGCGCGGTCTCGCTGCTCGCACTGGTCAGCGAGGCCTCCTGGCCGCGAGAGGGGCACACGTCGTGGACCAGACGGCCGTTTTGCTGGCTGGCCCAGGCGAAGGGATCACCGAGCGCGCCCGCAACCAGCAGCAGCACCAGTTCCTCACGGACCGCTGCCGCCTCCTTCTCGGCCACCTGCCAGCTGGCCGGGGTAGGTACGAGCTGTGGGTCGACGGGAAGGTTCGCCACCTGGATGACGGCCTCTTCCGAGGTCCGGGCCATGGCCAGGAACTGACGTAGGCCCACCGGCAGCCGCTCCGACTCCGCTCTGATCCGGTCGACGTGGAGCAAGGGGTCCCAGCCCTCGAGTTCGTCCCGCACTCGGTCCGCCAGGGCGCCGATCGCCGCTGTCTCAGTGTCGTTCAGGACATAGCGAGTCATGTGAAGACTCCCTTCAGTCGGTGCGGACCTGGTCGACGATCTGCCTCAGGCCGAGGAGAACTCGTTGAGCCAGCAGTTCGACGGTCGCTGTGTCGTGGTTTCCGGGCGAGTGGATCCAGTCGAATCGGAGCGCTCCGTCGGCGACGGCTGCCACGATGTCGATGAGATGTGGGCGCACCTGCTCCGGCGCGCGGTCCTGGCCAAGGCCGTCGAGTCCGCCACGGATCAGGCCGTCCTGGTTGCCGGACAGCTCCCATTGCCCCAGGTAGTTGAAGCTGATCTGCGGCTCGGGCAAGGCCGCCAGCGCGTGTCCCGGGGCGTCGGGGGATGACAGGTGGCGCAGCGCCCCGTACCCGAGGCCGCGGCCCGGTACCTTCCGCAGGGCCCGGCGAGTGGCTTTGAGGGCGGTAGCCCAGTCTCCGTCGGGCACGTCGAGAGTGACCGGGTGGATCGTGGTGAACCAGCCGACCGTGCGGGACAGGTCGAGGTCGTCGAAGAGTTCCTCGCGACCGTGTCCCTCCAGGGCGACCGTCACCGATCTGCCCGCCCAGTCGCCGAGTACTCGGCCGACCACCGCGAGCAGCACGTCGTTGATCTGTGTGCGGTGGAGCCCGGGCACCTGCTTGAGCAGTACGTCGGTCTCCTCCGCGCTCAGGGCCAGGGAAACCGCCGTGCTCGTGCCGTACGTGTTCGGGGCGTCGCCCTCCCGCGGTATGGGGCGGGAACCGGCTGCGGCCGCCTCCCAGTAAGCCACCTCGGAGTCGAGGGCCCCGGAGCGGACATGCTCGGCCAGGCGGGCAGCCCATCGCTGGTAGCTGGTCGTCCTGGGCGGGAGCTGGGCCTCCTTGCCTGTTGCGAGTGCCGCGTACGCCGTGTCCAGGTCCTCCATGACCACCCGCCAGGACACTCCGTCCATCACCAAGTGGTGCACGGCCAGGAACAGCTGCGGTGCGCCGGTGCCACCTGGCCGGATCAGCATGCCCTTGACCAGCGCTCCTGCCGCCAGGTCGAGGGCCTCTTGGGCAGCCAGTGCTGCCGCGTGCGCGGCGCGGCTCTGCTGTTCGGCGGAGTCGGCGCGAGACAACACGCACTCGTGGAGCAGCCCGTCTTCCAAGACCGGTCCCGGGGCGGTGTACTCCTGCGTCCACACTCCGTCGGGTTGCCGGACGAACCGCGCACGCAGCGCGTCATGGTGGTCGACGACCGCCCGCAGCGCGTGCCTGAGGTGCCCGGTGTCGGTGTCCGGCGCCAGCTCGACCCGTACCGACATCGCGTATTGGTCGTGCCCGCTGGGATGCCGTTCGAAGAACCAGCGCTGGATCGGGGTGAGTTCGGCCGGGCCGTGCGGTACGTCAGCCTCTGCGGGGGCCGAGCGGTCCGCAGCCGTCGCGGCGGCCTGCGTGGCGAGCGCAGCGACGGTCTGGTGCAGGAACAGCATCCGGGACGTCACCGTCAGACCGGCCTGTCGGGCCCGGGAGACCACCTGGATCGCCAGGATCGAGTCCCCACCGAGTTCGAAGAAGTTGTCGTGCACGCCCACCCGCGGTACACCTAGCACTTCGGCCCAGATCCCGCTGAGCACCTCCTCGGTACGGTCGCGGGGGGCCTCGAAGTCGGCCGGTTCGGTGCGCGCCTCGGGCTCGGGAAGAGCGCGCCGGTCGACCTTTCCGGTCGGTGACAGTGGCAGGGTGTCCAGGGACACGAACAGCGAGGGCACCATGTGGTCGGGCAGCGTGCCGGCGAGGTGCGTACGCAGTTCAGCGGCCGGTATCTCGCCGTCCGCCACGACGTAGGCGACCAGTCTGCGGTGTCCGCCCCCGTCCGGCCGGGCGACCACCACGGCCTCGCGTACCTGGTCGTGGCGGACCAGCGCCGTCTCGATCTCGCCCGGCTCGATCCGGAAGCCACGCACCTTGACCTGGTCGTCACAGCGGCCGAGGTACTCCAGGGTGCCGTCGGCACGCCAGCGGGCGAGGTCGCCGGATCGGTACATTCGCTCCCCCGGCTTCCCGTATGGGTTGACCGGGAAGCGTTCGGCAGTCAGCTCGGGACGGTGGAGGTACCCGCGGGCGAGCCCGCAGCCTGCGACGTGAATCTCGCCGGGGACTCCGACCGGCACCGGGGTACCCGACGGGTCGAGCAGCAGTACCCGGTAGCCGGGCAGGGGCCGACCGGCCGGGACACGGCTCCCGGTGGTCGCGTGCTCGGGGCGTACTTCCTGGAAGGTCACGTGCACGGTCGTCTCGGTGATGCCGTACATGTTCACCAGGCGGGTGCCGGGCGAGCCGTAGCGCTCGAACCAGGTCATCAGGTGTTTGGGCTCCAGCGCCTCGCCGCCGAACACCACCCACCGCAGCCGGGGCAGCGCGGAGGCGTCCTCGGCCGCCGCGGTCGCCACCAACTCGCCGAACATCGAAGGTGTCTGGTTCAGCACAGTCACACCCTCGTCCGCGAGCAGAGCCCACAGCGCCTCGGAGGAGCGGGCCACGTCCCGGGGCACGACCACGGCACGGCCACCTGTGGTCAGGCAGGCCCACAACTCCCAGACCGAGAAGTCGAAGGCGTACGAGTGGAAGACGGTCCACACGTCCGACGCATCGAAACCGAACAGTGGCCGCGTGCCCGCGAACAGGTCCAGCACCGAGCCGTGCTCGACGGCGACGCCCTTGGGACGGCCGGTGGACCCCGAGGTGTAGATGACGTAGGCGAGGTCGGTCCGGGACTGCCGCACGGCGGGCGCCGTCTTCGGGAGTCGGCTGATCGACTCGTCGTCTAGGTCGACCACCACCGTCTCGGAGGCGGGCAATCTGTCCTGGAGGCCGTGGTGCGTCACGAGGATCTTGGCCTGCGCGTCCTGGACCATGTGTGCCAACCGGTCGGCCGGGTACGCGGGGTCGAGCGGGACGTAGGCGGCGCCCGCCTTCAGGATGCCGAGCATGCCGATCACCATGTCCGTACCGCGCTCGACCGAGAGGCCGACCAGGACGTCCGGGCCCGCGCCCAGCGACAGCAGGTGGTGGGCGAGGCGGTTGGCCCGCTCGTCCAGCTCCCGGTACGACAGATGCTCGGTGCCGCACGTGACGGCGATCGCGTCGGGAGTCTCCGCCGCACTTGCGGCGACCAGCTCCGGGACGCAGGTGCCGGCGACCTCGATGTCCTCGGACGCGTTCCACTCCCGCACGACCAGTTCCCGTTCGGCCGGAGTGAGCAGCGGCAGCTCGGACACCGCCAGCTGCGGGGCCTTGGCACAGGCGGCCAGGACCACGCCCAGGTGCTCGGCGAAGCGGGCCACCGTGGCCTCGTCGAACAGGTCGGTGCTGTATTCCACGACGGCCCGTACGCCGTCCTCTGTCTCCTCGAACTCCAGGGTCAGGTCGTACAGCGCGGTGTCCCGGGTCATGTCCAGGCCGTCCGTGTGCAGGCCGGGCAGCTCCAAGGGAGCGCCGGGGGTGTTCTGCAGGACGACCATCACCTGGAACAGCGGGGTGCGGCTGGTGTCGCGCTTCTGCCCGACGGCCTCCACCACGCGTTCGAAGGGCACCTCCTCGTGGGCGAAGGCGTCGAGTGTGGTCTCCCGGAGACGGGACAGCAAGCTGCCGAAGGACTGTGTGCCGTCGATGTGGGAGCGCAGCACGACCGTGTTCACCAGGAAGCCCACCAGCCGGTCGAGTCCCGCGCTGCCGCGCCCGGCGGTCGCGGTGCCGACGGCGATGTCGTCCTGTCGCGTATACCGGGCGAGAACCACCTTCACGGCGGCGGTCAACGCCATGAACAGGGTCGCCTCGTGGTCCCTTGCCACCTCGCGTAACTGGTCGACGACCGCCCCCGGTACCTCGAAGGCGTACGACGAGCCTCGACCGGACCGCACCGCGGGGCGCGGCCGGTCCGTCGGCAGCTCCAGCGGTTCGATGCCGCGCAGCCGCTCCTCCCACCATGCGAGCTGGGACTCCAGCACCCCGCCGGCGCCCAGGCGTGCGCGTTGCCAGGCAGCGAAGTCCGCGTACTGGACCGGGACGTCGGGCAGTCCGGCCGGCGTCCGGCCGGTCCACGTGGCGTACAGCTCGCCCCACTCCTGAGCGATGATGCCCATCGACCAGCCGTCGGTCACGATGTGGTGCATCCCGAGGACCAGGACGTGCCTGTCGGCGGCCTGGCGCACCAGCAGTACCCGCACCAGCGGTCCCCGCCGGAGGTCGTACGGGCGATTCACCGCGGCCCGCACCGACTCCCGCATCCGCCGGTCCCGTTCACGCTCGTCCGCCAGATGGGAAAGGTCGACGGTGTCCCAGTCGGGAGCGAGCTCCCGGTGCACGATCTGAACGCCCTGGCCGTCGGCCATCTCGAAGGTGGTGCGCAGGGATTCGTGCCGGGCGGTCAGATCGCCCAGGGCCGCGCGCAGCGCGGCCTCGTCCAGAGTTCCGGACAGCCGTACAGCCGCCGTCGAGTGGTACTCCGTGCTCTTCTCGTCGAAGTCCTGGAGGAACCACAGGCGTTGCTGGCCGAAGGACATCGGCAGCACGCCGTCCCGGGGCACGGTGGGGATGGCCGGTTTGTCGCCGGACTCCGCGCCGGACTTTGGTGTCGACTCGTCCTCGGCCTCCGGCTCCGGTTCCAGCGCCTCGGCCAACTGGGCGACCGTGGGCGCGTCGAACAGCAGCCTGGGTGAGATCCGCTGCCCGATTGCCTTGTGGGCGCGGGAGACCACCAGGATGGAGGAGATCGAGTTGCCGCCGAGCTCGAAGAAGTTGTCGTGGACCCCGATCCTCTCCAAGTGGAGGACCTCGGCCATGATGCCCGCCAGGGTCTCCTCCAGCGGCGTGCGTGGGGCCGCGAAGCCTTCGTCCGTCTGCTCCCGGGACACCTCCGGCGCGGGGAGCGCCTTGGTGTCGACCTTGCCGTTGGGGGACAGGGGCAGCCGGTCGAGCTGGACGAACGCCTCAGGGATCATGTAGTCCGGCAGGGACTTGGCCAGCTCGGCCCGCAGTTCCCGGCTGGACAACGCACGCTCGGAGGTGAGGTAGGCGACGATACGGCGCTCGCCCGGAACGTCCTCCCGCAGCGTCACCGCGACCTGCCTTACCGCGGCCTGCCGGTCCAGGGCCGCCTCGATCTCGCCCAGCTCGATCCGGAAACCGCGCACCTTGACCTGGTGGTCGGTGCGGCCGATGAACTCCAGACGGCCGTCGGCCCGCCAACGGACCAGGTCGCCGGTCCGATACATGCGCGCGCCCGGGGGCCCGAAGGGGCAGGCCACAAAAAGTTCCGCGGTCAGCGCGGGCCGCCGCAGATAGCCGCGGGCCAGCACCGGCCCGGCCGCGTACAGCTCTCCGGCCACCCCCACCGGCACCGGCCGCAGCGCAGGGTCCAGCACGTACAGGGACGCGTTGGCGATGGGACCGCCGATCGGCACGGTTTCGCAGGTGTCCCCCGCCTCGTGATCCGACACGGTGATCTGGATGGTGGCCTCGGTGGGCCCGTACTTGTTGGTCAGCGGCACCTTCCAGGCTGAACTGACCGTGTCCGCCAGCGACCTGGGCAACGGCTCGCCGCCCACGAAGAGGCGGCGCAGGGCGCTCGGGCGCCGCTGTAGCGGTACCGCGCCAAGCAGGGAGGGCACGAACTGCGCGACAGTGATACCCCCTTGCTCCATCACTTCGAGCAGACGCGCGGGGTCGCGGGAGACCTCCGACGAGACCACGTGTGCCGTGGCGCCCGAGAGGAGCGACAACATCAACTCCCAGACGGACACGTCGAAGCTCATCGATGTGCGCAGCAGTACCTGGTCCTCGGGGGTCACCGGGTAGGCATGCTCCAGCCAGGGCAGCAGGTTCGCGGCGTTGCCGTGCGTCACCATCACGCCCTTGGGGCGGCCGGTGGAACCCGAGGTGTAGATGACGTAGGCCAGATCGTCGGAAGTCAGCGTCACCCGAGGAGCGGTCACGGGCAGGGCCGCGGCCGTCGTCAGGTCGCCGTCCTCCCCGTCCAGTTCCACCTCGACGACGCCTGAGACCGGCAGGACGTCCCGCAGCGCGCGTTCGGTGAGCAGGATCTGCATGCCGGAGTCGCTCATCATGAACGCGAGCCGCTCGGCGGGGTAGGCAGCGTCCAGCGGTACGTACGTGGCGCCCGCCTTGAGGATGCCGAGCAACCCGAGCAGCATCAGCGGCCCGCGCCGTACCGAAAGACCCACCAGCTGACCCGGGCCCGCGCCCAGGGAGATCAGGTGATGGGCGAGACGATTGGACCGCTCGTGCAAGTCCCGGTACGTCAAGGTTCCTTCGTCACTGACGACGGCGACCGCGTCGGGCCTGAGCGCAGCCCACCGGTCGAACCGCTCATGGAGCAACTCGCCCTCGCCCTCGACCACCGCGCGTGCGTTCCAGCTCCGTACCACCTGGTCGTACTCGGTGTCCGACAACAGCGGTACGTCCGCCACCGGGCGTTCCGCGTCCGCGACAAGCCCGGTCAGCAGGTTCTCCAAGTGCTGTGCCGCACGCGCCACAGTCGCCTCGTCGAACAGGGTCGGGTCATAGGCCAGCGAGTAGCCGAACACCTCGCCCGCGTGGGCGCGCAGGATCAAGGGGAAGTTGGTCGTCTCGACACTGCGCAGGTCTCGCAGCCTCAGCCCCTGGTCGGCCGCCGCGCGGTCGGTCATGGGGTAGTTCTCGAAGTTCACCAAGCTGTCGAACAGCGGGACCCCGCTCTCCCCTGAGCCTAGGGCCTGGATACGGGACAGCGGCAGGTAGGAGTGTTCCGCCGCTTCCGACTGGGACCGCTGCACCTGCTCCAGCCACCGCGCCACCGGCGCCGTGCCGTCCACGACGCTCCGCACGGGCAGGGTGTTCAACGTCATGCCGACGATCGAGTCCACTCCGGGAAGATCCGCCGGACGGCCCGACACGGTGGCGCCGAACATCACGTCGTCACGGCCGCTGTAGCGGGACAGCAGCAGGGCCCACGCCGCCTGCACCACGGTGTTGACGGTCAACCCGTACCGCCGGGCGAAGGCGTACACCTCCTCGGAGGCCGCCCGCGACAGCTCGCGCAGCAGTCGCTCGGTCGACTGGGCCTTGTGCCCGGGGGCGGGCCGCCGGTCGTACGGCAACGGGGTGAGTTCCTCGAATCCCTTCAGCGCCTCGTGCCAGTAGTGCTCCGCCTGGGTGTGGTCCCGGGACTCCAGCCACTCGACATACGCCCGGAACGGCCGGCCGACGGGCAGCGCCGGTTGCCGGCCGGCGGCCAGCGCCTCGTAGGCGGCGGACAGACCGCTCAGCATCCGGAACGTGCTCCAGCCGTCCAGGAGCGCGTGGTGCGAGCTGCGCACCACGCACACCCGGGTGTCCGCCGTGCGGATCAGTGTCAGACGCGCCAGGGGAGCCACGGAGAGGTCCAGCCCCCGAGCCCGGTCGGCGGTCAGGAACTCCTCCAGCGCGGCCGCCTGTTTCTCCTCCGGCTTGTCGCGCCAGTCGAGGTGCTGGACGGGGAGCGGGGCCTCCCGCTCGATCACCACGAGAGGGCGGGGCACCTCCTCCCACACCAGCCTGCCGCGGAGCAGTTCGAAGTGGTCGGTGACGACCTGCCATGCGCGAGCCAGCAGTTCCGTGTCCGTCACGTCGTCGAACGTGAACACCATCTGGTCGAAGTAGCCGGGCAGATCGGGGTCGGCCAGTGAGTGGAACAGCATCCCGGCCTGTGCCGGAGTCAGCGGATAGACGTCCTCCACGTTCCGGGCGGTGCCGACGACCCGGTCCAGCGTCTGCTGGTCCAGCCCGGCCAGCGGGAAGTCCGACGGAGTGGCGCCACCGTTGGTCTCCGTCACGCAGTGCGCGACGATCGCCCGCATGGCGGTGTGGAAGTCCTCGGCGAGCCGATCGATGGTCTCCGGCGCGAACACCTGGTCCGAGAAGGTCCAGCCGACCTGGAGCCGCCCGTCGTCGACGAGACCGATCACGTCCAGCAGATACGGGCGGGTCTCGTCGGTGGCGTGCTCCCTGCCGAGCGACGGCAGCCGGTCGCGGACGAGTCCGTTTCCGCCGCTCACGCCCTGCCACTGGCCTAGGTAGTTGAAGCTGATGCCCGGCAGACGGTGCGCGTGCAGCGCGTGCCCGGGGGTGCCGGGCTCGGACAGGAAACGGAGGGCGTCGTAGCCCAGGCCGTTGCCCGGGATGGTGCGGACCTGCTCCTTGACCGACTTGAGGGCCGCGCCCCAGTCAGCGGCGCGGGGCAGCCGGAGCTCCACCGGGAAGTGTGAGGTGAACCAGCCGACCGTCCGGGACAGGTCGACGTCGTCGAAGAGCTCCTCGCGGCCGTGACCCTCCAGGCCAACGATCACCCGGTCGTCGCCCACCCAGTCGGCCATGACCCGGCCCAGCGCGGTCAGCAGAACGTCGTTGATGCGGGTGCGGTACGCCGCTGGGACCTGGCGCAGCAGCGCGTCCGTCTCCTCTCGGCTGAGCCGTACCGCCACGGTCCGTTCGTGGGCGACGGCGTTACGGCCGTCCCGGTCCCTGGGCAGTGCGGGAGCGCTGCCCAGGTCGACGGCAGCCCAGTGAGCGACCTCGTGGTCCAGGCCACCGGAGCGGACGTGCGCGGTGAGCCGCTCGGTCCAGCGGCCGTAGGAGGTGGTGCGCTGCGGCAACGCCACGGTCTCACCGGCCGCGAGCTGCGCGTACGCCGTGGCCAGGTCGTCGAGGATCAGCCGCCAGGACACGCCGTCGACCACCAGGTGGTGCACGACGAGGAACAGGGAGGGAGCCTCGTCCCCGCCCGGCCGGAACAGCAGGCCCTTCACCAAGGCGCCGTCCGCGAGGTCGTGCGAGCGCTGAGCGACTTCGGCCGCCTCCTGCATGGCCCGCTTCCGCGCCTCGGGGGCCAGCCCCGCCAGGTCGTGCTCGGCGAGCAGACCGGAAGGCACGGCGGACGGGCCGTACTCCTGGAGCCAGTGCTCGCCCTGCCGCACGTACCGCATGCGCAGGGCGTCGTGGTGGGCCACCACCGCGGCCAGGGCGCGGTGGAGCAGTTCGGTGTCGGTGTCGGGCGCCAGCGCGAGGTGCGCGGACATCGCGTAGTGGGCCGGGTCGACGGTATGGGTGTCGAGGAACCAACGCTGGATGGGCGCGAGTTCGACCGCTCCGGCGGCCGGGCCCTGGGCAGGGGCCGCGGGTGTCCTGCCCTCGTCGGCCTTGACCACGGACGCCAGCGCGGCAATGGTCTGGTGCAGGAAGAGCTGCTTGGAGGTGAGCCGCAGACCCCGGTCGCGCACGCCGGCGACGACCTGGATGGACATGATCGAATCGCCGCCGAGTTCGAAGAAGTTGTCGTGCACGCCCACCCGCGTGACGCGGAGCACCTCGGCCCAGGTCTCGGCCAGCAGTCTCTCCACGGCGGTGCGCGGTGCCACGTACTCTTCGTCCCCCGGGCCCGCCTGGGCGTCCGGTTCCGGCAGTGCGCGGCGGTCGACCTTGCCGCCCGGCGTCAGCGGCAAGTGCTCCAGCCGGGAGAACACGGCCGGGACCATGTAGTCCGGCAGCGGGTCTCTCAGGTGCGCTCGCAGCTCCGCCGCGCTCACCGCCCGGCTCGTGACGACATAGGCGACGAGGCGGAGCGTGCCCGCGGGTTCCTGCCGAGCCACCACCACGGCCTGCTCCACCGCAGAGTGCGTGAGAAGTGCCGTCTCCACCTCACCCGGCTCGACCCTGAAGCCCCGGATCTTGACCTGGTCGTCGGCCCGGCCGAGGAACTCCAAGTCCCCTCCGGGCAGATGGCGCGCCCGGTCGCCGGTGCGGTAGAGCCGGTCGCCGGGGACGAACGGGCTGGGCACGAACCGCTGCGCGGTCAGCTCGTCCCGTCCGTGGTAGCCGCGGGCGACGCCGTCACCGCCGATCCAGATCTCGCCGGGCACGCCCACCGGGCAAAGACCCATCTCCGCGTCGAGCACATACACCCGGGTACGGGGCAGGGGACGTCCGATGGGGACATACACGCCGTCGCGCAGGGTGTCCGCGGTGGCGAGGAACACGGTCGAGTCGACGGTCGCCTCCGTGCCGCCGTAAGCGTTGATCACGACGGTGTCCGGACCCACCCGGTCCAGCAGTGTCCGGCAGTCCGCGACACGCCAGCCCTCCGAACCGACGGAGATCAGCCGCAGTGGCGGCAGGCCACCGGTGCGGCGGTCGGCCTCGGCGAGGACGGCGTTCATCAGCGTGGGCACGATCTCGATGCCGGTGGCTCCGGTCCGCTCGATCAGGTCGAGCAGCGCGGGCGGATCGGTGGTCACGTCCTTGGAGGCGATGATCAGCGTGCCACCGAACGGCAGGGAGCGGATCAGATCGGCGAAAAACAGGTCGACCGACAGGCTGGAGACCGACATGAAGCGGAGCTTGGCCTCGGTCAGGCCGTACCGCTCGTCCCAGGCGGCGCAGATGTGGCGCACGTTCCGGTGCTCGACGGCGACGCCCTTGGGCTGCCCTGTCGAGCCCGAGGTGTAGATGACGTACGCCAGGTCGTCGGCCGACACTTCGCAGACGGGAGCGTCGGTGGGGGCCCCGGCCAGTCGCTCCGCGTCCGCGTCCAGGTCGATGAGCGTGGCGTCCGTGGCCGGCAGAAGGACGCGGGCCCCGGCGTCGGTGACGAGGAGCGGGGCTCCGGAGTCCGCCACCATGTATGTCAGCCGGTCCGCCGGGAAGTCGGGGTCGAGCGGCACATAGGCGGCACCGGCCTTGAGGATGCCGAGCAGTCCGACGGCCATGTGCGTACCGCGTCCGACGCCGAGGCCGACGAGCGTGCCCGGTCTGGCGCCCTGTTGCCGCAGGACATGGGCCAGCCGGTTCGCCCGCTCCTCCAGCTCGCGGTACGTCAGTTCGCCGTCGTCGGCGACGACTGCCGTGGCCTTCGGAGTGCGGGCCGCCTGCTGAGCCACCCGCTCGTGGATCAGAGCCGGTGCCACGGACGAGGTGCCGGTGGCGTTCCACTCCTCGGCCAGCTGGTGGTACTCGCCGTCGGTGAGCAGGGGCAGCTGCTGGATGGTCCGCCCCGGTTCGGCGGCGGCTCCCGCGAGCAGGGTGAGCAGATGCCCTGTCAGCCGTTCGATGGTGGCCCGGTCGAACAGTTCGGTGCTGTGCTCGACCAGACCGAGGAGCATGTCGCCACGCTCCTCGAACTCCAGGGTGAGATCGGTCAGTGACGCGTGGCGTTCCAGCGGGTATTCCGTCAGCGTCACCCCGGGGAACTCCACGGCTCCCGTCGGCGCGTTCTGGAGTACGACCGTCGCCTGGACCAGGGGGGTGCGGCTGGGGTCCCGCTCCGGGGCCAACGCCTCCACGAGCCGGTCGAACGGCACGTCGTCGTGGGCGAAGGCGTCGAGGACGGTGTCCTTCACCTGTGCGAGGAGTTCGCCGAAGGTCAGGTCCGGTTCCACTCGGGAGCGCAGCACCACGGTGTTCACCAGGAATCCGACGAGCTTCTCCAGCTCCGGGCGGCCGCGCCCTGACGAGGAGGTGCCGACCGCGATGTCCGCCTGGCCCGAGTGCCGGGCGAGCACCACCTGGACAGCGGCCGTGAGCGCCATGAACAGCGTCGCCCCGTGCTCCCGCGCCATCTCACGGACCGATGTGACAGTCTCGGCGGGCACCTCGAAGGTGTACGCCGCGCCCGCCGAGGTACGCACGGCCGGGCGAGGCCGGTCGGTGGGCAGTTCCAGCGGCTCCAGGCCCGCGAGTCGCTCCCGCCACCACGCGACCTTCGTGGCGCCGTCATTCTCCAGGCGCTCCCGCTCCCAGGCGGCGAAGTCAACGTACTGCAAGGAAGGTTCGGCGAGTTCGGCGGTGCGTCCGGCCAGCCGCGCGGCATAGAGCTCGCCCAGTTCGCGGGCCGCGATGCCCATCGACCAACCGTCCGTGACGATGTGGTGCATGCCCAGAACGCACACATGCTCGGAGGCGGAGAGCCGCACGAGCAGGACCCGGACCAGCGGGCCGTGCGCCAGGTCGTAGGGCCGTGCCATCTCCGCCCGCACCAGCTCGCGCGCAGCGGCCTCGCGTCGGTCCTCCGGCAGATCCGAGACATCGGCGTCCGACCACTGGGGCGCCGCTTCGGAGTGCGGTACCTGTATTCCCTGGCCGTCGACCACCTGGAAGGTGGTGCACAGTGCCTCGTGGCGGGCCATCAGGTCACCCACGGCGGCGCGCAGCGCTCCGGCGTCCAGCATGCCGGTTAGTCGCAGGGCGTGCGCCAGGTTGTAGTCGGAGCCGCCCGAAGCGAAGTCCTCCATGAACCACAGGCGTTGCTGGCCATACGACATCGGCAGCCGGCCGGAACGGTCGGCGCGACGGATCTCGGGCTCGGAACCGCCGCGGCCCGCCAGACGTCGGGCAAGGGCCTCGCGCAGATGCTCGGGGAGCGCGGCGATGCGCTCCTCATGGGAAGACGGCATGCTCATGGAGAACTCCTAGAAGTCGTGCACCTCCCCGGGACGAATCAGCCGGGGGGCCACAGAGCGGGTGGGGGGGGCAGGCCGGGTGGGCCTCACCCGGGGCGGGGGACTGGCTTTCCGCCCCGGCTACGGAGTGGGACCACCCTCCTCCAGCTCCGCGAGGACGCGTTCCTCGATCTCGTGTGCGATCAGGGCGACCGTCGGCCGGTCGAACAGGACCCGGGGCGACAGGCCCAGGCCGAAGGCCGTGTTGAGACGGGAGACGACCCGGATCGCGAGGAGCGAGTCGCCGCCATTGGTGAAGAAGTCGTCGTGGATCCCCGCCGGGCCGGAGCCCATCAGCTCCGCCCAGATCTCGGCCACGGCCTCCTCGGTGACCGTGCGCGGCGCGATACGGGCCCCCTGGCTGTCGTTCGGGACCGACGGCGCCGGAAGGGCTCGCCGATCGACCTTGCCGCTGGGGGTGAGCGGCAGTTCGTCGAGCCGGTTGACGACGGTCGGCAGCATGAACTCCGGCAGTCGCCCGGCCAGGAGGCTCCGCACCTCGCTGGCGTCGGGAGCCGAGCCGTCGACTGTTACCACATGGGCCACGAGCACCGTGCGCTCGCCGTCCGTATGGGCCACGACCGCCGCGTCCCGGACCGCCGGGAGGCTCACCAGCGCGGCCTCGACCTCACCGGCCTCGATGCGGAAGCCCCGGATCTTGACCTGTCCGTCCCGGCGCCCCAGGTAGACCAGGGTCCCGTCGGAACGCCAACGCACCAGGTCGCCCGATCGGTACACGCGCTCCCCGGACTCGCCGAAGGGATGCCCGGGGAAGAGTTCTTCCGTCAGCTCCGGGCGGTTCAGGTAGCCCCGGGCCAGCCCCGCGCCCGCGATGTACAACTCACCCGTCACCCCGGCCGGGACCGGCGCGGACGCCTCGTCCAGAACCAGCACCTGGTAGCCGGGGAGTGGCCGCCCGATGGGCAGCGGGCCGCCGGCCGCCACGTCGTCGGCGGTGATCTCCTGATAGGTCACGTACACGGTCGCCTCGGTGGGCCCGTACACGTTGACGACCCGCGCGCCCCCAGAGCCGTGGCGGTCGAACCAGGCCGACAGGTGCTTGGGCTCCAGGGCCTCACCCGCAAGGAAGACCCACCGCAGCTTCGGCAACTCGACCGCAGTGGCCGTAGGGGCGCCGTCCTCCACCAGGGTGCGGAACATCGACGGCGTCTGGCTCAGCACGCTGACGCCCTCGGTATGCAGCAGGTCCCAGGCAGCACGTGGCTCGCGCGACCAGTCCTGGGGGATGAGCACGAGCCGACCGCCGGTGGTCAGGCAACCCCACATCTCCCAGACGGACACGTCGAAGGCATACGAGTGGAACGCCGACCACACCTCGCCCGCGCCCAGGCCGAACGAGGCCGGGGAGTGGGCCAGCAGGTTCAGCACCGAGCGGTGCTCGACCGCCACCCCCTTGGGGCGGCCCGTCGAGCCGGATGTGTAGATGACGTACGCGAGGTCGTCGCCAGACACCCGCGTGTCGGGCGCCGTCCCGGGCAGCCCCGCCACGGACGGCAGATCCAGCCGCGTGACGGTGAGCCCGGCCACCTCGGGTGTCTCACTGAAGCCGTCGCTGACCAGGACCCCGGCCCCCGAGTCCCGGAGCATGAACGCCCGACGGTCCGCCGGATAAGCCGGGTCAACCGGCACATACGCGGCGCCCGTCTTCAGGACTGCGAGCAGCGCGACCACCAGGTCCGGACCCCGCAGCGCCGACACGCCCACGGCACCGCCCGGGGCCGCGCCCAGGGAGATCAGGTGATGGGCGAACCGGTTGGCCTGTTCTTCCAACTCCCGGTAGCTCACCGCTACTTCACTGTACGACAGTGCCGTCGCGTCGGGTGTGGCGGCCGCTTGCCGAGCGACCAGGCCGTGCACCGTCCCGTCGACCGGCCTGGTGCGCGGACCATGACCCCATTCCCGTACGACCTGTTCGACCTCGTCGTCCGAGAGGGCGGGCAGCTCGGCCGGCGACCGTTGTGGGTCGGCGGCGAGTCCGGTCAGCAGCGTGGTGAAGCTCCGGGCCAGGTTCGCGACGGTGTCCTCGTCGAACAGCGCCGGATCGTAGGCCAGCGTGAAGGCCAACTCCTCGGCGTCGTAGGCCAGCAGGTTCAGCGGAAAGTGAGTGATGTCCATACCGGTCAGAGCCCGCAGATGCGGACCGTCGCCGTCCTCGGCATGGACGTCCCTCGGGTAATTCTCGAAGACGACCAGGCTCTCGAAGAGCCCGGTGCCGCGTTCCACGGAGCTCCAGTCCCGCACTCGGGACAGTGGGACGTAGTCGTACTGCCGCGCCTCCACCTGCTCCCGCTGAAGTGCCGTGAGCCAGTCGGCCACCGAGGCCGCGGCGGCCTCTTCGCCGATGCCGACGCGCACCGGCAGCGTGTTGATCAACATGCCCGCGATCGAGTCGACGCCGGTCAAGTCCGCGGGGCGGCCGGACACGGTCGCGCCGAACACGACGTCCCGCTCGCCTGAGCAACGGGACAGCAACAGCGCCCACGCGCCCTGCACCAAGGTGTTGAGGGTCAGCCGGTGCGTACGCGCGAACGCGGCCAGGGCAGCCGAGTCCTCGGGCGAGAGCCGGGCGAACAGCCGGGCCGTCGAACGGGATGTGTGGCCGGTCGGCGGGAGCCGGTCGTACGGTAGTGCGTTCGGTGTCGTGAACCCGGCCAGCCGACCGCGCCAGAACTCCTCCGCCTGCGCGCCGTCCTGCCGCTCCAGCCACTCCACGTACGCCCTGAACGGCTGCCGGGACATGAGCGCCGGCGTGCGGCCCGCGGCCAGCGCCGTGTACGCGTCGTGTACCTGGGTCAGCACGCTGAACATGCTCCAGCCGTCGAACAGCAGATGATGGAAGGCGCACACCACCCGCACCGAGTCGTTCGTCAGCCGGATCAGCGTGAGCTGGGCCAACGGCGCCGTCCTCATGTCCAGTCGCGGCGTCTCGTCCCACATCCGCCCCAGAGCCTCCTCCTGTTCCACAGCGGACAGGCCACGCCAGTCGACCTGGTCGACCGGAAGCTCGACCCGACGGCGCACCACGGCCAGGGGCCGCTCCACGCCCTCCCAGACGACCTGGGTGCGCAGCGCCTCCAGCCCGTCGGCCGTGTGCTGCCACGCCTCGGACAGCACCTCCGGGTCCCGCACACCGTCGAGGACATAGGTCATCCGCTCTACGTACGAGGTGCCCTCGGGGTCGGACAGCGTGTGGAAGAGCATGCCCGCCTGCATCGGCGTCAGCGGATACACATCGGCCACGTTCCGGCCGTCACCGACGACCCGGTCCACTCCGGCCTGGTCGAGCCCGGCCAGCGGGAAGTCGGAGGGCGTGGCGCCGCCGCTGCCGTCGGCCAGGCAATGTTGGACCAGGTCGCGCAGCGCGGCCAGGAACTCACCGGCCAGCCGCTCGACGGTCGCCGTGGCGTGGCTTCCGGGCGAGTGGATCCAGTCGACGCGCAGCTCCCCGTCACTCACGGCCGCCACGATGTCGATCAGGTGCGGACGTGGCAGCCCGTCCGCCTGTTCGCGGCCCAGAGGCTCCAGACGGCCGCGCACCAGCCCGTCCCGCTGCGCAGAGCCATCCCATTGCCCCAGGTAGTTGAAGCTAACCTGCTGTTCGTGCACCGGGTCGCCGAACCGGGGACGCCCGTCCGGGCCCGGCAGATGACGCAGGGCGCCGTAACCGAGGCCGTGGCCCGGGACGGCCCGGATGTTCTCCTTCATGGCCTTCAGGGCGGCGCCCCAATCCGTGGTGGGCACGTCGAGCGTGACCGGGAAGGCAGTCGTGAACCAGCCGACGGTGCGGGACAGGTCGACGCCGTCGAAGAGGTCCTCGCGGCCGTGCCCCTCCAGGGCGATGGTCACCGGCGCACCTGCCCAGCGACCCAGCACCCGGCCCAGCGCGGTGAGCAGCACGTCGTTGATCTGCGTGCGGTAGGCGGCCGGAACCCGCTGGAGCAGGTCACGGGTCTCCTCCCGGCCCAGCAGTACGGAGGTCACCTCGGCCGAGCCGAAGGTGTTCGGCGCATCACCGTCGCGCGGCACCCCGGCCGCCCGGTCCGTCACCTCCCGCCAGTACGGCAGTTCGGCGTCGAAGCCACCGGCCCGGGCGTGCTCGGCCAGCCGTGCCGCCCAGGTCTGGTAGCTGCTGGTCCTGCTCGGTGCCCCGGCTGCCAGGCCCTGTGTGAGCTGGGCATACACGGTCGACAGGTCTTCGAGGATCACTCGCCAGGAGACCCCGTCCATCACCAGGTGATGCGCGGTGAGGAAGAGCACCGGCAGCCGTCCCGCGCCCAGTCGGAAGAACACACCGCGGGCCAGGACGCCCGCGCTGAGGTCCACCGCCAGGCGGGCTGCCGCCGCGGCCTCCTCCAGCGCGCTCTCCCAGTCGGCCTCGTCCAGACCGGACAGGTCACGCACCGTCAGCAGCATGGCCGCGTCGGGTGTCTCGCCGTACTCCTGTGTCCAATTGGAGCCCGTACGGCGAAAACGCATCCGCAGCGCGTCGTGGTGGGCCACCGTGACGGCCAGGGCTCGTTCCAGCAGGGCGGTGTCCGTATCCGGGGCCAGGGCGACCCGCGTCGACATGGTGTAGTGGTCCGGCCCCTCGCGGTGGTCCTCGAAGAACCGGCGCTGAATCGGCGTGAGAGCGACCGGCCCGGAAACCTTGACGGACTCGGCGGCCGGCTCCTCGTCCGCCACCGTGCCGACCGCCGCGGCCAGCGCAGCGACCGTCTGGTGGACGAACATCATCCGCGAGGTGAGGTGCAGACCGGCCTGCCGTGCTCTGGAGACCACCTGGAGCGACAGGATGGAGTCGCCGCCCAGTTCGAAGAAGTTGTCGTGGGCGCCGACCCGTTCGACCCCGAGGACCTGCGACCAGACCTTGGCCAGCACTGCCTGCGGGCCGTCCTCCGGAGCTGTGTACTCGGCACCGGGCCGCAGCGCCGAAACCTCCGGGCCGGGCAGCGCGCGCAGGTCGACCTTCCCGTTGGAGGTCAGGGGCAGCCGCTCCAGTGGTACGAACAGGGCGGGCGTCATGTGCTCGGGCAAGGTCGCGGCGAGATGGGCACGCAGCACCTCGCCGTCAAGGGCGGGCGTCCCGGCGGCATAGGCGACGAGCCGACGGCGGCCCGGAGCGTCCTCGTGCGCGACCACGACCGCGTCCGTGACATCAGGGTGCCGCTTCAAGGCGCTCTCGACCTCGCCCAGCTCGATCCGGAAGCCGCGGATCTTCACCTGGCGGTCGGCACGCCCCAGGAATTCCAGCACTCCGTCGGCCCGGCGCCGGGCCAGGTCGCCCGAACAGTACATTCGGCTTCCGGGCTCCCCGAACGGATCGGCGACGAACCGCTCCGCGGTCAGGGCGGGCCGCCCCAGGTAGCCCTGGGCCAGCCCCGGGCCCGCGAGATACAGCTCACCCGGTACACCGACCGGTGCGGGCCTCAGCGAAGCGGTCAGTACATAGGCCCGTGTGTTGCCGACCGGAGTGCCCAGCGGCACCGGGGTCGCCGGGTCCATGCCGAGCACCAGCCGGTAGGTGGTGGCCAGCGAGGTGGCCTCGGTCGGGCCGTAGCCGTTGGCGAGCCGCAGACCCGGGTGGACCGCCAGGACCCGGGCGGCATGCTCGGGCGAAAGCTTGTCGCCACCGGCCACGACCTGACGCAGCCCGCTCAGGGCCGTCACATCGTCGTCGACCACGTGGGCGAACAGGCCGGCCGCAATGGCGAGATGGGTCACCTGGTGCCGCGTCAGGAAGGTCTTCAGCTCCTGGCCGGTAGGCGTCGTCGGCGGGTGCACCGCAAGCCGGGCCCCGTTCAGGAGCGCCCCCCACACCTCCAGTGTGGCGGCGTCGAAGGACAGCGAGGCCAACTGGGCGACGGTGTCCCCGGGCGCCAGGTCGAAGATCCCCGACTGGTGCGCCAACCGCACCACCGCGTGGTGCGAGGTCAGCACGCCCTTGGGGCCGCCGGTCGAACCGGAGGTGTAGATCACGTATGCCAGGTCGTCCGGCGAGACCGCGACCCGGGAAACGTCACCGCCTGCCTCCGCGCCCTTGACATCCGAGTCGCCTGGATCACCGAGCTCGTCCAGGTCGAGGATCGCGGCGTCGGTGTCGGGGAGTCGCTCGCGCAGTCGCCGCTGGGTGAGCAGCAGGCGCACCCTGGCGTCGTCGAGCATGTACGAGAGCCGTTCGGCCGGATAGCCGGGATCGAGCGGCAGATACGCCGCGCCCGCCTTGAGGACGGCGAGCATGGCCACGACCGCGTCCGTCCCGCGCTCCAGGCACAGGCCGACCAGCAGCCCCGGACCGGCACCGGCCGCGAGCAGTCGGCCGGCGAGCCGGTCCGCGCGCTCGTCCAGCTCCCGGTAGGTCAGGTCGGTGTCACCGAAGGAGACGGCCACCGCGTTGGGCTGCCGGGCGACCTGCGCGGTGAACAGTTCGGGCAGGGTGTTCTCGGGCAGCGGACGGGCCGTGTCGTTCCAGCCGTGCACCAGGCGGGCGTGCTCGGCCTCGGTGAGCAGGGGAAGCGCGCTCACCTCCTGCTCGGGGGAGTCGGCCGCCGCGTCCAGCAGCACGGTGAGGTTGCCGACCAGCCGCGCGACGGTCGCCTCGTCGAACAGCGCGGTGCTGTAGATGATCCGGCCATAAAGCCGGTCGTCGGCCTCGGTGAACTCCACCGTCAGATCGAATGGGGCGGCGCCGTGCTCCACCGGGTAGGGCTCGTACTCCACCTCCGGCATCCGGACGTCACCGCGCGGGGTGTTCTGGAGGACGACCATGGTCTGGATCAGCGGAGTACGGCTGGTGTCCCGCTCCGGCTGCACCGCCTCCACCACCTGCTCGAACGGCACGTCCTCGTGCGCGAAGGCGTCGAGCACCGTCTCCTTGATCCGGTCCAGCAGTTCGCCGAAGGACATCCGCTGCTCGACCCTGGTACGCAGGACGACCGTGTTGACCAGGAAGCCCACCAGCTGCTCCAGCTCGCGGTGGCCGCGCCCCGAGGTGGCTGTGCCGACCGCGATGTCCTCTTGCCCGGACCAGTGCGCGAAGACCGCCTTGACCGCGGCGGTGAGGGCCATGAAGAGAGTCGCGCCCCGCTGTGCGGCCAGCTCCCGGGCCCTGGCCGTCAGGCCGGACGGCAGCTCGAAGTGGTACTCGGCACCCGTCGTCGAACGCACCGCGGGGCGTGGCCGGTCGGTGGGCAGGTCAAGCGGGGTGACACCGGCCAGCCGCTCGCGCCACCACGCCAGATGACGGCCGACCAGGGCACTGCCCTCGGTACGTCCGCGCTGCCAGGCCGCGAAGTCGGCGTACTGCACGGTGAGGTCCGGCAGTTCCTGACGGGTGCCGCGGACCCGGGTCGTGTACAGCGCGCTGAGCTCCCGGGCGATCACCCCGGACGACCAGCCATCGGTCACGATGTGGTGGACGCCCAGGACGCAGACGTGCTCCCGTTCCGCCAGCCGAACCAGCAACACTCGGACCAGAGGGCCGGTTTGCAGGTCGTAGGGGCGTGCCATCTGCGCGCGGACCAGTTCCCGCAGCCGCTCCTCACGCAGTCGCTCGGGCACCCCGGACAAGTCGACGCTCTGCCACTGGGGGTCCAGTGACGGATAGACCACCTGCACACCCTGGCCGCCGACCGCGCCGAACGTGGTCCGCAACACCTCGTGACGCGCTGTCAGGTCGCGCATGGCGTCGCGCAGGGCGTCGAGATCCAGGGCTCCGGTCAGCCGCAGACCCAATCCCGTGTGGTACTCGGCGCTGCCCGGCGCGAAGTTCTCCAGGAACCACAGTCGGCGCTGCCCGTACGACATGGGCAGCAGCCCCTCGCGGGAGATCACCGGGATGGCGGCTTCCGCGCTCTCCTCGGCCGAGGAGAGCAGCTCGGCGAGCGCGGCCACCGTGGGTGAGTCGAACAGCACGCGCAGCGACAGCCTGATGCCGAGGGCCTGGCGCAGCCGGGATGCAGCGCGCACGGAGAGCAGCGAGTTGCCGCCGAGGGCGAAGAACTCGTCGTGGATGCCGACGCGCTCCACTTCCAGGACCTCGGCCCAGACGTTCGCGATGGTCTCCTCGACGGCGTTGCGCGGCGCCTCGTAACCCGGCCCCCGTCCCCCGTCGCGCGGCGCCTCCAAGGTCGGCAACGCCAGACGGTTCACCTTGCCGTTGGGTGTCAGCGGCAGCGCGTCCAGCACGGTTATCGCCGCCGGGACCATGTACTCCGGAAGCTGGACGGCCAGGTATTCGCGCAGTTCGCCGCCGGTCGGGCGGACGCGACCGGACGGCACCACATAGGCCAGCAAATTGGTGTTGTGGGTGACCACCACCGCCTGCGCCACGTCACCGCGGCGCGTCAACAGACTCTCAATCTCACCGAGTTCGACGCGGAACCCACGTACCTTGACCTGGTCGTCGACCCGTGCCAGATACTCCAGGGTGCCGTCCGCCCGGCGGCGCACGACGTCGCCGGTGCGGTACATCCGGCTCCCGTGCGCGTCGA
The DNA here is from genome assembly GCF_032598905.1 of Streptomyces sp. 11x1. Classification (NCBI taxonomy): domain Bacteria; kingdom Bacillati; phylum Actinomycetota; class Actinomycetes; order Kitasatosporales; family Streptomycetaceae; genus Streptomyces; species Streptomyces sp. 11x1. The sequence goes on from NZ_CP122458.1 coordinate 3,148,103, forward strand.
ACGGGTCGGCGACGAACCGCTCAGCCGTGGTGCCAGGCCGGCCGTGGTAACCACGGGCCAGCCCGGGACCCGCGATGTACAGCTCGCCCCGAACGCCGACCGGCACCGGGCGCAGGAGATCGTCCAGTACGTAAACGCGGGTGTTGGCAATGGGGCTGCCGATGGGCGGCACCTCGGCGCCGCTGAGCGGAGCGCTCATCGTGGCGCACACGGTGGTCTCCGTCGGCCCGTACGCGTTGATCATGAGTCGCCCCGCCGACCAGCGGTCCACCAGGTCGCCCGTGGCCGCCTCGCCCGCGACCACCAGGGTCGCGCCGGCTGGCAGGCCCCGACCCTCCGGGAGCACCGCGACCGTGGTCGGGGTCAGCGTGGCGTGCGTGACGCCGTGCTTGGCGGTGTACGCGGCCAGTGGCTCGCCCGGCTGGAGCGACTCCTCGGAGCCCATGACCAGGCAGGCGCCAGTGAGGACGCCCATGCAGATCTCCCAGAACGCGGCGTCGAAGCTGGCCGACGCGAACTGGAGCACCTTGCTGTCCGGAGTGACATCGAACGCCTCGGTCTGGGCGGCCACGAGGTTGCCGATGCCCCGGTGCGTGACCAGGACGCCCTTGGGCCGGCCGGTCGATCCCGAGGTGTAGATGACGTATGCGAGGTCTTCGGGGGTGAGCGCGACCTCAGGTGCCGTGACGGGCCGGCGGTCCAGCACGGCATGGTCGCGGTCCACGGGCACGAGTACGGCGTCGGTGGGCGGCAGTCCGCCGGCCACGGTCTCCTGCGTCACGACATACCCGACGCCCGAGTCGCGCAGCATGTAGGCCAGCCGCTCCTCGGGATAGTTCGGATCGAGCGGCACATAGGCGGCGCCGGCCTTCATCACGCCGAGCATCCCGGCAACCAGCCAGGTACCGCGCTCCACGCACAGCCCGACCAGGTCGCCCCGACTGACGCCGAGATCCAGGAGGTGGTGGGCGATACGGCTGGACCGCTCGTCCAGTTCCCGGTAGGTCAGCGGACCATATTCGTCCAGGGCGGCGACGGCGTCGGGCCGCGTCCGCACCTGAGCGGCGAACAAGTCGGGAAAGGTGCCGGTGGGCACGGACCGCTCGGTGGTGTTCCAACCGTGGACCACCTGCTCGAACTCGCCCGGGGAGAGCATCGGCAGGGCGGAGACGGGCAGTTCCGGCTGAACGGCGGCACCGGCCAGCAGCACGGTCAGATGCCCGACAATCCGTACGATGGTCGAATGGTCGAACAGGACTGAGTTGTAGTGGACGGACACCGGCAGGGCTCCGTCCACGACGGCCACCTCCAGCGCCAGGTCCAGCGGATCGAACGCGGCGGTGGCCTGCTCCCCGTCCCGTACGACGACCATGGCCTGCACGAACGGCGTCACACTGGTGTCCTGCTCCGGCGCAAGCTCCTCGACGAGCCGCGCCAGCGACACGTCGTGGGCGAATGCCTCCTGCGCCGTGTCCCTCACTCGGGTGACGAGGTCCTCGAACGAGTCGTGGGCCCCGGCCTCGGTGCGCAGCACCACGGTGTGCGACGTGCGCGGCGCGAGGGTGCCGACGGCCACGTCGGACTGGCCCAAGTAGCGGGTGAACAGCGCCTGGATCCCTGCGACGAACACCGCCCGCAGGTCGCTGTCCTGCCGGTCTGCCAGGGCGCGTAGGGCCTCGGCGGTGGCGCGCGGTACCTCGAAGGCGTAGGTGGACGTCTCCGTCGACCGTACGACCGAACGTCTGCGGTCGGTGGGGAGGTCGAGGGGCGGGATACCGGCCAGCCGCCGCCGCCAGTACTCGACGTCCTGGCGCGGCGGACGTCCGGCCGGTGCTCCAGCGCGAGTCAAGACTGTGCCTCCATGGGGGATGACGTGAGGGCGCGTGGAGATGCCGCTGGGCGGCGCAGCGCCAGAGGGACGTCGACGAAGAAGACGTGAGGTGAAAGACGTGAAGTGCTGAGATACGGAGAACCGGAAGGCGTGCGCCGGAGGGCGTTACGCCGCCGTGGCGACCCGGGTGGCCGAGCGCCCGGTGAGCTGCATGAGGGCCGTGCCGTTGTCGCCGTCGACGAGGAACCGCCCGAACCAGGGGGCATGGCCCGAGTCCACGCGGCGGGCGCTGAAGACCATCTGGTCGTGCAGGCTCAGGTTGGCAACCAGGCCGGTGCGGTCGCTGAGGCGGACCCCGCTCCCGTGCGGGCGCACCGAGAACAGGGTGTCGCCGTTGGCGTAGTCGCCCAGCACGCGGCAAGCGTCGACGGTCGGGGCGGCGGTCCGCGATGACGGCAGCGGGGAGTCGTAGTCCGCGACGGGCAGGCCCTGTGCGCGCAGCCGTGTGACCAGCTCGGGCCACAGAAGGGTTCCGGTGGTGGAGTTGGTGGTGAGCGCCACAGCCATCCCCGTCTCCGGGTGAAAGCGCAGATGACAGGTGGAGCCATCGACGGTGCCGTCGTGGCCCAGCCAGCCGTCGTCGGCGCCGTAGCGCCCCAGGCCCAGAGCCCAGCCGTCGGCCAGACCGAAGGCGTCGGCGTCCAGTTGGGGTCGGTGCATCGCCGCCCGGTGCTCGGCATCCAGCAGCCGGGCGGCCCTCGGGTGGGCGCCGGTGTGCAGCCGGGCCAGCGCGAGCAGGTCTTCCGCGCTGCCCGCGAGCCCTCCGGCCGGAGCCCACGTGGCAGGCAGGAAGAGGTCGACAGGGGTGGCCGCGCGCCCGCCCGGCTGCACCACATGGCCACTGGCCGAGGTGCGGGCCGAGTCAGCCCGAGTGCGCGGGATGTGCGGCGTGATGCCGAGCGGCACCAGCAGGAAGTCGCGCAGCGCCGCGTCCCATGGCAGGCCGGTGATTTCCTCGACGAGCCGTCCGACGACGTTGTAGCCGGTGTTGGCGTAAGAGAACCGGCTGCCAGGCTCGAAGAGCAGCGGCAGGCCGGCGACACTCGCCGCGTAGTGGGCCAGCGACCGTTCCATGGGGTCGCCCAGCTGATGGTCCGAGACCAGACCGGAGGTGTGCGACAGCAGATGCCGTAGGGTGACCCGGGCGAGCGCCGAGACCTGTGGAACCCGCCAGTTGGGCAGCAACTCGGCGACAGGGGCGTCGAGTTCGATATCGCCATCCGACGCCAGCTGGACTGCGAGGGTGGCGGTGAAGGCCTTCGTCACCGAGCCGAAAGCGAACGCGGAGGAGGTCTCCACCGGCTGTGGACACCCCTCGCGCAGCACGCCCGTGGCCACGGACAGGACCTGTGAACCGGTGTCGACGGCGAGTTGTGCCCCCGGCACGGCATGGTCCTCGGCGAGTGTGCGCAACAGTTCGGCGACGTACCGGATTTCCATCTTTCCCCCATCGGTCTTCCATCGGTCATCGGTGCCGACCTGCGGGTCACGCGGTGCGGCTCGGGGCACGCCGACGGAGCAGTCCACAGCGGCCACTGGAGGGGCAACCGGTTCGCTGGTCCTACGCCCGGTTGGGTACGGTCAGCCCCTCCGAGGGTGCGGATGCCCGTACCCCTTCCACCTTGATCCAGGCGTGCGTCAGCGACAAGGTGTTTCCCCGGAGGGAAAGACCGCAGGTCACGGCCCTTTCGTCAAGCCCGTTCCTACCCTTTTCGTCCAGTCGGTCCGTCGCCCCAGCCGTAGGGTGATGGCTATGTCGGCTCCCCGATACACCTATCTCGGCCCCGAGGGAACCTTCACCGAGGCCGCTCTGCACACTCTCCCCGAAGCCGCTACGCGCGAACTGGTTCCTATGGTGTCCGTCTCCGCTGCCCTCGACGCGGTCCGGGCTCATGAGGCCGAAGCCGCCCTCGTCCCCATCGAGAACTCGGTGGAGGGCGGTGTGACTGGCACCATCGACGAACTCGCCCACGGCAGGCCTCTGATGATCTACCGCGAGGTGCGCCTGCCCATCGCCTTCGCGCTGCTCGTCCGCCCGGGCACCACGCTCGAGGACATCAAGACCGTCACCGGCCACCCGGTGGCCCAGCCGCAGGTGCGCCGCTGGCTGGGCGCCCATCTGCCGCACGCCATCTGGGAATCGGCCGCCTCCAACGCCGATGGCGCGCGGCTGGTGCAAGAGGGCCGGTACGACGCCGCGTTCGCGGGCGAGGTCGCCGCCGCTCGCTACCGGTTGGAGCCGCTGGCCACGGACATCCACGACGACGCAAGCGCGGAGACCCGGTTCGTGCTCGTGGGCCGCCCAGCCCGTCCGTCCGCGCCCACCGGCCACGACCGTACCTCCGTGGTGGTCTGGCTGAGCGCGGACCGGCCCGGCGCGTTGCTCGAACTCCTTCAGCAACTCGCCGTGCGCGCGGTCGACCTGCTGCTCATCCAGTCCCGGCCGGTCGGCGGTGGCCTCGGCAACTACTGCTTCGTCATGGACGCGGAGGGACATGTGTCCGAACGGCACGTCGGCGAGGCCCTGATGGGGCTCAAGAGGATCGCCCCGAAGGTGCGGTTCCTGGGGTCCTATCCCAGGGCGGGTGACCCTGTCCCGGACCCCCGGCCGGTGTCCCGGCGAGACGGTGGCGACCGTGCCTTCACCGAGGCGGCGGACTGGCTGACGCGTATTCAGGACGGGCGGGAGTGACAGGGCCGAGCGACTGACTCCGGGCTCAGCTCGTCTCGCCCCGCAGGTGGGCCAGAACGGCCAGCACCCGGCGGTTTCCCTCCACCGGGTCGAGGTCCAGCTTCATGAAGATGTTGCTGGAGTGCTTCACCACCGAGGCCTCGGTGACACTCAGCCGGTGAGCGATGGTCTGGTTGTTGAACCCTTCGGCCATGAGCGCGAGTACCTCGCGCTCGCGTGGGGTCAGCCGGTTCAGCGGCCTGCTCGCGGTCTGCTGCGTCAGCAGCACCCGGACCACCTCGGGGTCGATCACGGTCTGCCCCTCAGAGACGCGGCGGAGGGTGTCCAGGAACTCGGAGACCTCGCCCACGCGGTCCTTGAGCAGATACCCGAGCCCGGCCGAGCCCGGTCCGCCGCCGCTGAGCAACTGGGTCGCATAGGCCGTCGCGACGTACTGGGACAGCACCAGGACGGGCAACCGCTCGTGCCGGGCGCGGAGTTCCAGCGCCGCCTTCAGGCCCTCGTCGCGGAACCCGGGGGGCATCCGTACGTCGGTAATCACAATGTCGGGCTGGTGGGTGTCCACGGCCTGAGCCAGCGCCCGGGCATCGCCCACCGCCGCCATCACCTCGTGGCCACTGCGGTTGAGCAACTCGACCAAGCCGGCACGAAGCAGGACGGCGTCTTCGGCCAGGACTACGCGGAGCACGGGACCTCCACCCGGAGCTGGGTCGGACCGCCGACGGGACTTGAGACCAGCAGTCGGCCCCGCAGGATCGCCAGGCGGTCCGCGAGCCCGGAGAGACCGGTGCCGTTGGCGGGATCGGCCCCGCCCCGCCCGTCGTCGGTGATCAGCAGGATAAGCCGATCGTGCTCCAGACGGCCTGTGATGTCGATCCGCGTTGCCCCGCTGTGCTTCGCCGCGTTGGTCAACGCTTCCGTGACGGTGAAGTACGCCGTCGTCTCCACCACGGTGGGCAGTCGGCGCGGCAGATCGATGTCGACGGTCACTGTGAGGGAGGTGCGCAGCGCGACCTCCGCCACGGCCGCGGCCAGTCCATGATCGGTCAGCACCTGGGGGTGGATGCCCCGCACCAGGTCCCGAAGCTGGTCCAGGGCGCGACGGGCCTCGCCACGGCCCCGGGAGATCAGCTCGGCCGCCTCGGGACTGGCGTCCTTGAGTTCCAGCTCCGCCAGCCCCAACGTCATGGTCAGCGCGACCAGTTGTTGCTGGGCTCCGTCGTGCAGATCCCGCTCGATCCGGCGGCGCTCGGCCTCGAACGCGTCCGCGAGCCGCGCCCGCGAGCGGGTCAGTTCGACGACCTTCTTGTTCGCCTGATCCTCGCGCGGCCCCAGCAGGAACCACGCCGTGCGCACCTGGGCCACGGTCAGCCAGCCCGCGGCGTAGGCGGAGCCGGCCAGCGAGGCCATGCCCACGAGCATGAACGGCACGGCCGCCAGGGGATCGGGGATCGCGTGCCCCGGGATCACCATCACTGTCTCCGGAGCCAGGGCCCACACCAGGGCGGGAGTCACCAGCAGAACGCAGGAGAACACCAGCAGAACGGCCACGCCGAGACCAGCCCCGGTGAAGACCACCGCAAGCAGAGCGGTGTAGCCCAGCTCGCGCCAGGTGGCTCGCTCGGTGAACAGGTACCGCAGCCGTCGTGACCCGCTCTCGGGCCTCGGTACGTGCGGATTGGCCAGCCGTGAGGGCTCGACCAGGCACAGCCTGCGCCGCTCCACGGCCGCTACCGGTACGCCGAGCAGCGCGGTGCAGGCGAGCAGCAGCAGACCCACACCCACCACCGAGAGCACCACCCCGAGGGAGACCAGCACCACCAGGCTCACCAGGATGCCCGCTCCGAACAGCGCGCCGCCCAGGAGATGGACCCAACAGCGCAGCGGCCAGAGGGATATCAGGAACCGCGTCGGCCGACGGGCGAGCGCCTCCCGGACGGCTAAGTTCGGTACGTCCGGATCGCCCGGGCCGGAGGGACCCGTCACGGAGGACATGGAGGACAATGCCGCGCCTTTCCCTACCCGCGCCGCCCCCGTGCACGCGCGCCCCATGAGCGGAGCCCCGCTCGTGCTCACAGGCAACTGTAGTGCTACCCAGAGGAGCTGTCGGTAGGGGAAACCCCCCCTTCAGGTCTCCCCTCAGGCCCACTGCGCGGCCCGGGGCCCGGGTGATGTGCTGGATGGCATGTCACTTCTCTCCGGCACAACGGTGTCGGCAGCCCAGCTGGTGTCCGTCTCGAAGACCTATCCGGGTAGTCCGGGGCCCGTGCTGCACAACGCGTCGATGGACTTCCCGACCGGGACCATGACCGCGGTCATGGGGCCGTCCGGCTCCGGAAAGACCACCCTGCTGCACTGCGCCGCCGGGCTGGACCGGCCCGATACCGGGCGCGTACTGCTCGGGGACACGGATCTGACGGCCTGCGACGAAAGCGCCCTGACCGAGTTGCGCCGCCGCCGCATCGGTTTCGTCTTCCAGCAGTTCAACCTGCTGCCGATGCTTACGGCGTACGAGAACGTCGCACTGCCGCTGCGGCTGGCCGGCCGACACCCGAAGCGCGCGGACGTGCTCGGCGCGCTCGACAGGGTTGGCCTGAAGGACATCTCCGGCCGCCGCCCCGCCCAGCTCTCCGGCGGCCAGCAGCAGCGCGTCGCCATCGCACGGACCATCGCGGCCGGGCCGGAGGTCGTGTTCGCCGACGAACCGACCGGCTCGCTCGACCGGGCCACCGGCCGCCAGGTCATCGCCCTGTTGCGCGACCTCGTCGACCGGGACGGCGGCACGGTGATCATGGTGACCCACGACCCTGTGGCAGCCGCGGCGGCGGACCGGGCCTACTACCTGGTGGACGGGCGAGTCGTCGACGAGCTGCACCACCCCGACGTCGAGCGGGTCACCGCCTGGCTCACCCGCTGGGAGAACTGATGTGGCGCCTGTCCGTACGTTCCGTACGTCACCATTTCCCGCTGTTCCTCGGGACGTTCGTCGCGCTGGTCCTCGGCGTGGCCCTGATCGCCGTGTCCTCGGCCGCGCTGGGCGCCACCTTCGGCGTGTCACAGCCGACGACGGGGCGTGCGGCGGTCACCCTGCCGGACGGTGAGGGCCACGCCCACACGGTCACAGACGGGGGCATCGACCTGGGGGGCATCCAGACCGTACTGGTACTGGCCGGGGTGATCTGCCTGTTCGTCACCGTCTTCGTCATCTCCGGCACCTGCGCTCTGAGCATCGCGCTGCGCCGTCGTGAACTCGGACTGCTGCGGCTGGTCGGCGCCGGCTCCTCCCAGGTGCGGCGCATGGTGATCGGCGAGTGCCTCGCGGTAGCCGTCCCCGCGGCGGCCGTGGGCTGTCTGCTCGCTGTTCTCACCACGCCGCTCGCCCTGGCCGGGCTCAACGGCACCGGCCTGGCACCGGTCGACCTGAAGGACGCGTCGCTGGCCGTGCCGCTCGTGATCGCCTCCGGGGCCGGTCTGCTGATGGCCCTGCTGGGAGCGGTCGCCGCCTCCCGCCGGGCCGCGCGGCTGCACGCCACCGAGGCGCTGCGCGAGGCCGATCTGGACGCGCGGACCATGACCGGCGGCCGCTGGACGATGGGGCTGATCCTGCTCGCCGCAGGCGCCCTCATGGTGGGCCTGGCCCCGGGCACGAACGCGGAGGGCGCCACCCCGCTGGCCCTGTTCGGCACCCTCGCGCTCACCCTGGCCGCCTCCCTGCTCGGCCCCCTCTACCTGACCCCGCTGACCCGGCTACTGGCCCTCGCACTGCGCCGGACCCGTTCGGTGCCCGCCCAACTGGCTGTGGCCTCGCTCAGTACGGCACGGCTGCGCACCGCGTCTTTGACCGGGCCCGTCCTCGCCATCGTCGCCGTCGTCGGGATCTTCACCTCCGTTCTGTCCACCACCGGGGCGACCGTCAAGGCGGACGACCAGCGCCGTACGGCCGGGCAGCTGATCGTCGAACCCGTCGGCGAGGACGGGCTCGCCCCGAAGACGCTCACCGCCCTGCGCGCTGACTCGCGCGTCACTGCCGTGTCCGCGCCCGCGAGCATGGGCGTCGCCGTCGCCGACCGCACCTCCGTCCGGCAGGACAGGGGCGCCGCCGTGGACCTGCCCGCCTTCGCCCGCACGCACCGCGTCGACGTGGTCGAGGGCCGGATCAAGGAGCTGGCCACCGGCGAGATCGCCGTGTCGCGCGAGTACGCGGGCTGGTACGGCTACCACGTCGGCACCCGGATCACCTACGGGCTCTACGGCCAGAAAGCGGCCACCGGCAAGGTGGTCGCGATCATCGAAGCGGGCGCGACGCTCTCCCAGGTCCTCCTGCCGCCCGCTCGGGCCGGGGCGCACCGGCCCGAGCGGGCAACGGTGCTTTTGGACGGTGCATCGGCGAGCCAGACCGACGACGTCGCTCTCGATCTGGCGAACCGTCTCGGCTCCGGCCAGGTCACCGTGACCCCGACCACCCAGTGGTTCGACACCACCACGGACGAACAGGGCAGGCTCAACACCCTGGTCCTGGTCGTGCTGGCCGGACCGGCCTCGCTGTACGCCCTGGTCTCCGTCGCCAGCACACTCGTGATGTCGTACAGCAGGCGGGGCCGGGAGATCGTCGGCATGCGTCTGATCGGGGTGGCCGAGGAGCAGGTCCGTCGCGTGGCCGTGTGGGAGACGCTGATCACCACCGCGATGGCAGCGGGTGTCGCGGCGGTCGTGGTGGCCCTGGGTCTCGGGGCGTACCGCGCCTCGCTGGCGGCCGGATACGACACGGTCGCGGTCAGCGTGCCGTGGGGGGCGCTGAGCCTGCTGGTGCTCGCTTGCCTCGGTGTGGGTGCCGCGGTGGGGCTGACAGCAACGGGTCGGCTGCTTCGGCGGGACGGCGTCGCGGCAATCAACGTGCGTGACTAGGGGAGGAAACCGCTGTGCGAGTGGTGATCGCCGAGGACTCGGCGCTGTTGCGGCAGGGAGTGGCACGCCTGTTGGAGGACCGGGGCGTCGAGATCGTGGCGGCCCTGGATGACGCTACCGACATCCTGCGCGTCGTCCGGGAGGCCACACCTGACGTCGTCATCACCGATGTCCGCATGCCGCCCACATACACTGACGAAGGGATCAGGGCGGCCCGACAGATCCTTGAGCACTGCCCGGGCACGGGCGTCCTCGTGCTCTCGCAGTACTTGGACACCGAATACGCCCGCGAACTGCTGCACAACGTCGACGGCGGGGTCGGCTACCTGCTCAAGGAAAGAGTCGGCGACGTAAGCGACTTCTTCGCGGCGCTCCAGCGCGTCGCAGCCGGGGAGATCGTGCTGGATACCGAGCTGTACCGGGACATACTCGGCGGCCGGTTCCGGCGCCCGGCCACTGACCTGCTCACCGACCGCGAGCACCAGGTCCTCGAACTGGTCGCCGTCGGCCTCTCCAACTCGGGCATCAGCGGCCGGCTGGGCATCTCGGACCGCGCCGTGGAGAAACACGTGACATCGATCCTCAGCAAGCTCCGCATCCCCGGTTCCCCGGACGGCAACCGGCGGGTACTCGCGGTGCTCGACTACCTGCGCGCCAGGGGCCGAGTCTGACTCCGCCCCCGCCGTGTCGGACACGGCCGGTGAACCGGCTTTGAGCTGCGGTGTTTCGATGCAGGGAAACACCTTGCCGCTGTCGGCACGAAGGATCAAGGATGAAGGGGTACGGCTGACCGCACTCGTGTGTGTGGGGACGGCCGGAGCGATTGAGGAAGCCGCCGCCCGACCTCTCGCTGCCATCGATGTGGAGACCCTTTCATGACACAGCTGAACGACGTACCCGCGACGGTGTCGCCGCAATGGGACGGGCGGGTGCTGCCGGCGCTGGTCCGGGCCGACGCCCCGGACGCGGATCTGCCCAGGTGGATCCGCGCCCACAAAGAACTCGTCGACGATTTGGCCCACCGTGCCGGCGCCGTACTGTTCCGCGGTTTCGGCGTCGCCAACGCCGCAGAGTTCCGCACGGTGATGGCCGCGCTCTCCGACGAGGTGCTCTCGTACGGGGAGCGGTCCTCGCCTCGCACCCATGTCGAGGACAACATCTACACGTCGACCGAGCATCCGGCCGACCAGCACATCCTGCTGCACAACGAGCAGTCGTACACGGACAACTGGCCCCTGCGGATCGTGTTCTGCTGCGAGCGGCCTGCCGACCGGGGCGGCCGTACCCCGTTGGCTGACTCGCGCCGCGTCCTAGCGGCGCTCAGCCCCGCCACCGTCGAGAAGTTCGAACGCCTCGGAGTGCAGTACGTGCGCAACTACATCCCTGGCATCAGTCTGTCCTGGCAGGAGACCTTCCAGACCGAGGACCGCGCCGAGGTCGCCGCCTATTGCACGGCTGCGGGCATCTCCGTCGAGTGGTGTGAAGGCGACCAGCTGAGAACCCGTCAGGTCCGGCCGGCCGTGCACCGGCACCCGAAGACCGGCGAGCGGACCTGGTTTAACCACGCTCTGTTCTTCCACGTCACCTCCCTGCCCGAGGAGGTCAGCGCCGGGCTGCGTGCCGCCTTCGGCGACGAGGACCTGCCGTACCACACGTTCTACGGCGACGGGACACCCATCGAGGACGAGACGATCGCCGAGTTGCGTGCCGCCTTCAATGCCGCGACCACCGGGTTCGACTGGGAACGCGGCGATGTCATGCTCGTCGAGAACATGATCACCGCACATGCCCGAGAGCCCTTCGAAGGCTCGCGGCGCATCCTGGCCGCCATGTGCGATCCAGTCGGATCGACTCGTGCGCAGGCGGCGATATGACCACGTCCACCTTTGCCGCCGGCCCGGTCCACACGGAGCCCGAGCACCCCGAACCCTTCCTGCTGCGCATCGAAGCCGTCGAGCGCGGACTGCGCTTGGACCACTGGATCGCCGCCAACCGCGACCGACTCACCGCCGAACTCGACCGGCACGGTGCGCTGTTGTTCCGCGGCTTCGAGGTGCACAGTCCCGAGGAGTTCGGAGCCGCTGCCCGCGCCTTCTCGCCCGAACTGCTCGACTATCTCGAACGGGCCGCTCCCCGCACCGAGATCGCCGACAAAGTCTTCACCTCGACCGAGCTCAGTGCGGACCAGTGGATCGCCTTCCACCACGAGATGTCGTACTCCCACAACTGGCCCAGCCTGCTGTACTTCTACGGTGATCGGCCCTCCCGCGTCGGTGGCGCGACACCGGTCGCCAGCGAGCGTGCCGTCCTGCCGAAGATCCCCGCCGAACTGCGCGAGCGCTTCGAACGCCACGGCGTCAGTTACGTGCGCAACTACAGCCCCGTCCTCGACATCCCCTGGCAGGTGGTCTTCCAGACCACTGACCGGGCCGAGGTCGAGGCCTACTGCCGGGCCTCGCACACCGAGTTCGCCTGGCTCGGCGAGGACGGCCTGCGCACGCGTGCGGTCCGGCAGGCTGTCTCCCGCCATCCACGTACCGGGGAGACCGTCTGGTTCAACCACGCCCACCTGTGGCACATCTCCGCCCTGCCCGGCGAGGTCTCTGGCTATCTCCTTGGAGAGTACGGCCCCGAGGGCGTGCCCCGGAACGCCTTCTACGGTAACGGCACTCCCATCGAGGACGAGGCCGTCGACCTGATCGGACGCCTCTACCAGGACAACGCGGTCTCGGTTCCCTGGCAGCGCGGTGACGTCCTCGTCGTCGACAACTTCCTTGCCACCCACGCCCGGGAGCCGTTCCAGGGCGACCGCCGCGTCCTCGTCGCCATGTCGGACCTGTACGTCAACCCGAGCCTGCGCTGATCCGGCCCTCATGGTGGGGGAAACCCCACCATGGGGTCTCGACCTACCTGTCATGACTGTGGATCCGTTCCCGGCTGCAATGAAGGTGTGCCGAATCCACAGGTGGGAACATCGATGATCACGCCCCTGGCCCGAGTCGTTCGTACATCCCCGATCCGCGTCCCCGGTGGCCGGCGGAGACTGTGGATCATCGGCTGGGCGGGGGCCGCCTGCTGGGCCATGGGGCTCGTGATGTTCTCCACGCTGCCGACACACCGGGCTTGGGGGCTGAGTGCCGCCGCCGGTTACCTCGGCGCGGCGCTCTTCGCGCTCCAACTGCCCCGGCCGCGGGCCCGCGCCCTCTCTGTCGCCTCGGCGCTGACCGGCGCGGTTGCCGTGCCGTTCCTGTACCTGATCTGGACGGGCCAGGCCCAGAGCGAGGTCGGCGTGGTGGAACGCTCGGCCACCCTCCTCCTACACCACGGCACGCCCTACCTGGCCGACCCCCAAACGGTCACCGATTACAACCCCTACCTGCCCGGGATGGCTTTGTTCGGGCTCCCCGGTGGTCTCCTTGACGACACCACCGCCCCGGCCCGCCTGCTGGGCGACGCCCGGTTGTGGTGTGCGCTCGTGTTGCTGGTCTGCCTGGTTGCGGGACGCGCGGTGCTGCGCCCTGCACGCACCGCCGGTCCACCGGGCCGGTCCGCCTCCACGACCGCCCTGGCCGTGCTGGTCGCGTCACCCCTCGTGGCCCTTCCGTTGTGTGTCAGTGGCGTGGATCTGCCGCTCGCGGGGCTGTGCTGGCTGGGGCTCGCTCTCGCGGCCGGTCGTAAGCCCGGGGCCGCAGGGCTCGTGCTCGCCGCAGCCTGCTCGCTCAAGTGGACCGCCGTGCCCGCTCTGGTAGTGGCAGCCGCGCTGATCGGCAGCCACGCGGGAAGCCGGGCGGCCCTGCGGTGCGTCGGGGCCTGGCTCGCCGGGATCCTCGCCCTGATGCTGCCGGTCGCCTTGGTGTCGCCCGGCCCGCTGGCGGAGCAGGTTTTCGCGTTCCCCGTCGGGCGCGGCGCCGTGGCGACACCCGCGGCCAGCCCGCTGCCGGGACGGCTGCTCGCCGAACTGGGCCCGGCGGGCTGGTACGCCGCCGTCCTGCTGTTGCTGTGCGGCGGAGTGGCGGTTGCGTGCTCGCTCGTCGTGCGTCCACCGACCGACGCCGTGGCCGCAGCCGACCGGCTCGCGCTCGGCCTGTGCGTCGCCTTCCTCTTCGCGCCCGCCACCCGGTTCGGCTACTTCACCCTGCCGCTGCTGCTCGTGATCTGGGCCCGGCTCTCCACCTCGACGGGGCGTGGTCGTGCGGGTGAGACCGTCGTGGCCGAACGCAGTGCCGCCAGCACACGGTTGATCATGGCCGGGGAGACCCGGTGAGCCGTCGTACGGGCGCGGTGGCCCGTGTCCTGCACCGGCTGGCCAGCCGCGTCTCCTTCGTCGAGGACGAGGTCGCGGGCCTCGGTGAACTGGTCCGCCCCGGGGACACCTGTGTCGATATCGGGGCCGAGTACGGCCTGTACACCTGGCCTTTGTCGTCCCTGGTCGGCCCGACCGGCAGGGTCCACAGCATAGAGCCACTGCCGGGGCCCGCCCGCTGGCTGCGCCTGGCCTCCCGCGGCCTGGGGAGCGGCAACGTGGTAGTCCACCACACGGCCCTCGGGGCCCGGGCGGGCCAGGGCACTGTCAGCCTGCCCCTACGTCGTGGTCTGCCGGTGCACGGGCGGGCCTATCTCACCGAAGGTTCCCACGGCCCTGGCCCGAACGCCGAGTTCGCCGCGGCCCGGCCGGTGCGGACCCAGGTGCACACCCTCGACCAGCTTGTCGAACGTGCGGGTCTGGAGAAGGTCGCCTTCGTCAAGGCCGACGTCGAAGGCGCCGAACCCGCCGTACTCGACGGTGGCCGGCAGACCCTGCGACGACATCTTCCGGCGCTCCTGCTGGAGATCGAGGACCGCCACCTGGCGAAGTACGGAGCCGGATCGGAGGTGGTCCTCGAACACCTCGGCCGGTACGGCTACCGGCCCCACCGCTGGGCCAAGGGCGGCTGGACGGAAGTCTCCGGGATCCGCCACGACGTCCGCAACTACCTGTTCACCGTCTGACGCTCCCCGCCACTGCGGGGCTTTGAGGAAGCAGCAGCCTTGAGCACCACACTCATCGTCACCAATGACTTCCCGCCCCGGCAGGGCGGCATCGAGACGTTCGTCCACGCCATGGCCACCCGTATGCCCCGCAATGACGTGATCGTCTACACCTCGTCGGAGCCGGGCTCGAACGCGTTCGACGCCACCCTGCCGTTCCCCGTAGTCCGTGACCCGAGCCGCATGCTGCTGCCCACGCGCCGCGTCACCGCACGCGCACTGCACCTGGCGCGGGAGCACGGCTGCGACCGGGTGTGGTTCGGCGCGGCGGCCCCCTTGGCGGCGATGGCCCCCGCCCTGCGCCGGGGCGGAGTCGAACGGCTCGTCGCCACCACACACGGGCACGAGATCTGGTGGGCCAGGGTCCCCGGAGCACGCCGTGTACTGCGGCGCATAGGCGACGGCGTGGATGTCGTCACCTATCTCGGCGAGTACACACGGGCGCGCATCGCTCCCGCGCTGGGCCCCAGGGCCCGGCTCAGTCGTCTGGTGCCGGGCGTCGACCTGACGGAGTTCCGGCCGGAGCTGACGGCGGACCAGGGCCGTTCCATACGCGACCGGCACGACCTGCACGGACGCAAGGTCGTGCTGAGCGTGTCCCGCCTGGTGCCTCGCAAGGGCCAGGACACACTGATCCGCGCCCTGCCGCTGATCCGGCGCGCGGTGCCCGACGCGGTGCTGCTCGTGGTCGGCCAGGGACCGGACGAGGGCCGGCTGCGGCGTCTCGCCGGCAGGTACCCCGAGGAGTCCGTGGTCTTCGTCGGCGGGGTGGGCCACGCGGAGACACCGGCTTACTACGCCGCCGCCGACGTCTTCGCCATGCCGTGCCGGACCCGCCGGGCCGGTCTGGAGGCCGAAGGGCTCGGAATCGTCTACTTAGAGGCCGCGGCGAGCGCCCTTCCCGTGGTGGTAGGGAACTCCGGCGGCGCCCCCGACGCCGTGCTCGACGGTCGTACGGGCACGGTCGTAGACGGCCGGGACGTACCAGACGTCGCCCGTGCCGTCATCCGGCTCCTAACGACCCCCGACGGGGCCGCCATGGGACGAGAGGGACGGCGGTGGGTTGAACGGGAGTGGACCTGGGACGTCTCCGCGCACCACCTGACCCGTCTGCTCACCCCCGGACTCGAACTCACCGGGATTCTCTGACCCTGACGGGGTCTCTTCCCAACTCTCGTTCACTGGCCGTGAGCTGGCCTTTTTCCCTCAGAAGAAAGATCTTGCCGGGGGCATGCGGGCCGATCAACGATAAGAGGGTACGGCTGTCCGCACTTCCCCCGGTGCGGAGAGCCGTACGTTCACCGGTTCCGGGCGGCGCAGCCGCCGATCCTCCGCGTCGCTGCCCCGGCATACAGGGGCCTTGGCCCGCATCCGCGTCACCCGCGTAGGACCCTGCCTTTTCGGCGGTCACTGAGAGGGATTCCCATGAGCAACCCGTTCGAGAACGACGAGGCAGAGTACATCGTCCTGGTCAACGACCAGGGGCAGCACTCCTTGTGGCCCGCGTCGGCCCAGGTGCCCGCCGGCTGGGAGACGGTCTATGGCGCGGCTTCCCGACAGGCCTGCCTGGACTACGTCGAGGAGAACTGGATCGACATGCGTCCCGCATCCCTGGTCGAGGCGGCGGGTTCGGCCTCGTGACCACGCCTTCCCTCGCGGTACCGGATCTGACCGACCCGGTCACGCACCTCGCCCCCGGCGGCCTCGACGAGGTCTGGTCCGAACTGCGCCAGAACGACCCGGTGCACTGGCACCCCGGTACGGACGACACCCCGGGCTTCTGGGTGCTGACCCGGCACGCGGACGTGTCCAAAGTGCTGCGCGACTCGGCCCGGTTCACGTCCGAGCGGGGAAACGTGCTCACCACCATGTTGCAGGGCGGCGACAGCGGCGCCGGCAGCATGCTCGCCGTCACGGACGGTCCGCATCACACCGCGCTGCGCAACCTGCTGCTCAAGGCCTTCTCCCCGCGGGCCCTGGACGGCGTGGTCCGCCAAGTTCGGGAGACCACCCGCCGTCTCGTCGACGAGGCGGTGGAGCGCGGGCACTGCGACTTCGCCCGGGACATCGCCTCGTATGTGCCCCTGGCCACCATCTGCGACCTGCTGGCTGTTCCCCGGTCCGACCGGGACACGGTCCTCGGCCTCACCAAGTCCGCGCTGGCGTCCGACTACGCCGACCCGCAAGCCGGCGAAGACCGGCTCGCTCGGGGTGAACTTCTCCTCTACTTCCACGAATTGGTGGCACACCGGCGGGCCCACCCCGGGGACGACGTCATCAGCCTGATGGCTACCGAGCCCGCTGGGACGGTCACCCTCGACGACGACGCCATCGTCCTCAACTGCTACAGCCTGATCATGGGCGGCGACGAGACGAGCCGCCTGGCCATGATCGGCGCGGTGCGCGAGCTGGCCCACGATCCGGAGCAGTGGCTCTCCCTCAAGGACGGCACCGCGACCGCCCAGCAGGCCACCGACGAGGTGCTGCGTTGGACGACGCCCACGCTGCACTTCGGGCGAGTGGCCACCGAGGACGTCGAG
This sequence comes from Streptomyces sp. 11x1, assembly GCF_032598905.1. Taxonomy (NCBI): domain Bacteria; kingdom Bacillati; phylum Actinomycetota; class Actinomycetes; order Kitasatosporales; family Streptomycetaceae; genus Streptomyces; species Streptomyces sp. 11x1. The sequence continues at coordinate 3,165,159 of NZ_CP122458.1, forward strand.
TTGCACGGCCAGACGATCGCCGAGGGCGATCTGGTCACCCTGTGGCTGTGCGCCGCGAACCAGGATGAAACGGTCTTCGGAGACCCGGAGGTCTTCCGGCTGGCCCGCACCCCGAACAAGCACCTCTCCCTCGGCTACGGCCCGCACTTCTGCCTCGGCGCCTATCTCGGCCGGGCCGAGATCACCGCCATGCTCGACGCTCTGCGCGACCGGGTCGCCCGCATCGAGCAGACCGGTGACGAGCGCCGAATCTACTCCAACTTCCTCACGGGCATGAGCAGCCTGCCCGTCTCGCTCACTCCCGCCTGAACTGCCCCACCGCCGTACCTGCGGAGGGCCCGATTCCAGCAACGCGGAGGTCGCAGTGAACAACAGGACCGACCGGAACGCGCAGCTCAGTCCCGACGTCTGGTTCAACTGGAACACCATGGACGTCGATCCCACCGAGCAGCCCCCGGCGTACTCCGGCATCTTCTTCGACGAAACCCTGCGCGACGGCCTCCAGGCGCCGCATGTCACAAACCCCTCCCTGGAGCAGAAGCGGGTGCTCGTCGACCACATGGCAGGGGCCGGTGTGCGCTCCGCCGACCTGGGCTTCCCCGGGTCCGACCCTGCCGCACTGCACGAGTGCGCAGAACTCGCCCGGCATGTGCTCGACTCCGGGTACGACCTGGTCCCCGGATACGCAGGCCGCACCCACCCGGCGGACATCGACGCGATCCGCGACATCGCGGACCGGGTCGGCAGCCCCGTGGACGCGTACGTGTTCATCGGGGTCAGCCCCATCCGGCAATACGTCGAGGACTGGGACATCACCGCCATCCAGCGCAACATCGTCCGATCAGCCGCCGCCTGCCACGGCAACGACGTCGACTTCGTCCTGGTCCTGGAGGACGCGGTGCGCTGCACCCCCGACGTCCTGGAGCGGGTCTACGACGCGGCCGTCGACTCCGGCGTGACCCGGCTGACGCTGTGCGACACCGTGGGCGCGGCACGGCCCGAGGGCACGGCCGCCCTCATCCACTGGACGCGCCGGTACTTCGCGCGGTGGGAGCAGCCCGTCGCCCTGGAATGGCACGGCCACAACGACCGCGGTCTCGCCCTGGCCAACTCCCTCACCGCCCTGGCTCTGGGCTGCGCACGGGTGCACGGCACGATCCTGGGCATCGGCGAGCGCGCCGGAAACGCTTCCCTGGACCAGCTTGTGGTCAACAGCCACCTCGACGCGCACGGCAGCTACGACCTGAAGGCCCTCGTGGAGTACGGCGCCTACGCTTCCGAGGTCCTGGAGGTCGGTATCCCGCAGAACTACCCGGCCCTGGGCCGGGACGTGTTCAAGACCAGTGCCGGCGTCCACGCGTCCGCGATCCTCAAAGCCCACCAGAAGGGAAACACGCTGGTCAAGGACAGCGTCTACTCCAGCGTCCCAGCCAGCTATCTGGGGCGCGAGCAGGAGGTTCTCGTCGACGAGGCGTCCGGCACCAACAACGTCCGCTATTGGCTCACCGTCCACGGCTACGACAGCGCCGACGCCTCCTTCCTCAAGAAGATCCTGGCCGCCGCCAAGTCCCACCGCGGCCCTCTCAGCGACGAGCAGATAAGGCAGATCATTGCGACAGCGGAGTAACGCCTCGGACGAGGCGGTCCCGAAGCGCCGGATCGGCCTGCGCGGCAACGTCCTCGTCCTCACCGAGGACACCGACATGGTGGCCGCCCAGCTGTCGGGAACCCAGGGCCCCAGCCCAGCCGAACTGCTGCGTGCGCCGCTGATGAACAACATCTCCACAGACGAGATCATCCCCGGCTGGTGCTGCTACTGGTACGACGAGAAACTCGGCGACTACGCCTACCTGGGGCTGCGGGACAAGAAGGTCACCGAGGGCGCGCTGAAGGCCTTCGCGCCTCAGATCATCGTCAGCGGAGAGGCGAAGGGCTGCGGCTCGTCCCGCGAGCATGCCGTCTACGCCGAGAAGTACGCGGGTGTCGAGGTTGTCTTCGCCCACACATTCGAACGCATCTATGAGCAGAACTGCCGCAACGTCGGCATCGTCACTTGCACTGACCTCGATTTACTGGAAGCCCTGCTCGCCGGCGAGCAACTGCCCCTGGAGGCGTTCACCCGGCGGGCCAATGACATCGAGCGCGCCATCGTGCACTTCGGCGGACTGTTCGGCTTCAACCGCCAGGGCATCCGCATCACCCCGAGATTCGACCCGGCCCGCCCGCTCAACGTCGTGGAGAAGATACTCCAGGGCGCGCTCTCCCCCCGCAACGCACTCCCGGACGACGCTTCGGTGCGCGTCGGCGAGTCGTACTTCGTCCGGGCGGATGTCCGATTCTCGCACGAGTATGTCACTCCCATGGCAGCAGGCATGTTCGTCCAGCAGTTCGGACCCACCGCGCGGCTGGAACAGCCCGACAGCTGCTACTTCTTCCAGGATCACCTCTCGCTGGCGGCCCCCGTTCTCAAGCGCCGGCCGAACGGCTCCGAACTGGTCGCCCGTGTCGAGGACCTGGGTCTCAGACAGCGGGAGTTCGCCGCCCTCGGCCAGGGGCACTTCATCGGCCCCGGTGACAACGGCGGCAGCCGCGCCATCTGCCACAACCACATCCTGGAGGCCGTTGCGCGGCCCGGCGACGTGATCATCGGCACCGACAGCCACACCTGCACGGCCGGAGCGGTCGGTGCCCTCGCATTCGGGGTGGGCGCCACCGACATCGCCAACGCCTGGTACAACCGCGAAATCCTGGTGAAGGTCCCCGCCGTGGTCCGCGTCGAACTCGACGGCGCTCTGCGCCCCGGCGTCTGCGCCAAGGACGTCATGCTCAACCTGCTGACCCACCCGGAGATCCAGGGCAGCAAGACGCTGGGCAAGGTACTGCTCTTCGCCGGCCCCGGATCCGCCGGGCTGAGCGTGGACGAGCGCGCCACCCTGTGCAACATGGCAGTGGAAGCCGGAGGCATGACCGCGCTGTTCGAGGCCGACGACATCACCCGAGCCCATCTGGCCGGCCGCACCCTGCCCGCGCCTCTCGACATCCTCGATACCGCACCGTTCTCAGACCCCGACGCTCATTACACCTCCGTGGTCACCGTCGACATAGGCACCGTTGTACCGATGGTCGCCCTGCCCGGCGATCCACGTAACGCCGTTCCTCTGACGTCCTTACGCGAGGAGGTCCGCGTTGACAAGGCGTACGGCGGCTCGTGCACCGGTGGCAAGGCGGAGGACATGGACATGTATGCCAGCGTCTTCGCCATCGCCCGCGACCGAGGACGAACCGTGCCCGCCGGCGTCCAGGCGTACATCCAGGTCGGCAGCGAGGCCGTGCTGGCACACGCCACCGAGCGAGGTTACTTGGACCTGTTCGCAGAGGTTGGCGTCACCGTCCTGCCTCCCTCCTGCGGCGCCTGCATCAACGCGGGGCCGGGCGTCTCCGAGCGATCGGACGAAGTCACCATCAGCGCCCAGAACCGCAACTTTCCTGGACGCTCGGGCCCGGGACAGGTCTATCTGGCCTCCCCCTACGTCGTCGCCGCGAGTGCCATCGCGGGCCGCCTCAGCTCCGTCGAGGAGATGCTTTCCGACGGAGCGCGGGCATGAGGATCGCCGTCGTCCCCGGAGACGGGATCGGGCTGGAGGTCGTTCCGGCCGTGCTGCCCGCCCTCACCCTGCTCGACGACCGCTTCGGGCTGGATCTCACCTACGAGACCTTCGACTGGGGCGCGGAACGCTGGCTGGACGAAGGCGTCGGCCTGCCGCCGGGAGCCCTCGACCTGCTCACCACCGACTACCAAGCCATCCTGCTCGGCGCCTTGGGCGACCCCAGGATCCCTGACATGGCCCACGGCCGCGAGATCCTGCTGGGCCTGCGTCGAGGCCTCGACCTGTACGTCAACCACCGTCCCTTCACTCCACGCGACACCAGACAAACCGTCGACCTGTTCCGGGAGAACACCCAGGGCCTCTATGTCGGCGTCGGCGGCACCGTGGCGCAGAGCGGGCGCACAGCAGTGGCGATCGACGAGTGTGTCTACACCCGCGAGACCGTCGAGAAGTTCGTCCGGTACTGCTTGCGCGCCCTCAGGGACAGCGGTCGTGAGCGCGTCACTCTCGTCCACAAGAGCAACGCCGTACCGCATACGGGCCAGCTGTGGCAGGAGATCTTCCGAACCGAACTGACCCACTTCGCCGAGCTGAGGGGGGCAGAGGAGTACGTCGACTCCTTCTGCTACCACCTGGTCCGCGATCCGTCCCCGTACGAGGGCGTCATCGCCTCCAATCTCTTCGGGGACATCGTCAGCGACATCGGTGCCGCCCTCATGGGCGGACTCGGCCTCGCCGCCAGCGCGAGCATCTGCCCGGAGACCGGCTACGGGCTGTTCGAGGCCGTGCATGGCAGCGCACCCGACATCGCCGGGAAGGGCGTCGCCAACCCCTACGCCACAGCGACCGCAGCAGCCCTGATGCTCGACCACTTCGGCCATTCTGAGGCGGCGTTGGCGCTGCGCCGCGCACTCACCGCCACTGTGCACAGCGACGTGGCCACCCCGGACATGGGTGGCCACGGCACCACGACCACGTTCATGGCGGACGTCATGGAGAGGCTGGAGAAGGACTCCACTGACGGAAGCGACAGGAGCGAACCTCATGCCTAGCCGTGTGCCCCCACCCGGACTGGTCCACCGGTCCGGTACCACCGGAAGCTCCGTCATTCGCGAGGCACTGGCCCTCACGAACCGCCCTGACGTGCTCTCCTTCGCCGGCGGGCTGCCCGCCTCGGAGCTCCTCGACATCGAGGGACTGCGCACCGCCTACGACCATGCGCTGACCGAACACCCGCTCCGCGCGCTCCAGTACTCCGTCACTGACGGCGACCCCCGTCTCAGAGAACTGCTCGCCGACCGGCTGACCCAACGCGGACTGTCCGTCCCACCTGACCGCCTGGTCATCACCACCGGTGCCCAGCAGGCCCTGGCCCTCCTGGCGACGGCCCTGCTGAAGCCCGGCGACACCGTCGCAGTGGAGGAGCCCACCTATCTCGCCGCCCTCCAGTGCTTCGGCTACGCGGGCGCGCGCGTGATTTCCGTACGCACGGACGACGACGGCATCGACATCGACGCCCTCGCCCACGTCGTGGAGCGCGATCGGCCCCGGCTCCTCTATCTGGTTCCCGATTTCCAGAACCCCACCGGACGCACCCTCGCCCTGGCCCGCCGCGAGGCCCTGGCACGGTTGGCCGAGACCAAGGGCTTCTGGATCATCGAGGACGACCCGTATGGCGAACTCAGGTTCCATGGCGCGCGCCTGCCCTGGGTGACGGCCCAGGAAGGCGCGCATGATCGAAGCGTGCTGGTGGGCAGCCTCTCCAAGATCCTCGCCCCGGGCCTCAGGCTCGGTTGGATCTGTGCACCGCCCGCCCTGCGTCAGGCATGTGTCCTCGCCAAGCAGGCGGCGGACCTGCACAGCTCGACCGTGGATCAGGCTGCCGCCGCGCACTACCTGGGCACACACGACATCGACGCTCGCCTGGACCACGCCCGCGCGCTGTACCGGGACCGCTGCGCGGCGATGCTCACGGCGCTGCCGGGCGCACTGCCCCTCGGCAGCACCTGGAGTCGCCCCGACGGCGGCATGTTCCTGTGGGCCAAGCTACCCGAAGGCCACGACACCGGGGCGCTGCTGCCCCGGGCCGTGGACCACGGGGTCGCCTACGTACCCGGAGCACCATTCTTCGCGGGGCCACCGGACCCGACCACGCTACGCCTCTCCTTCGCGAGTCATGGGCTCCAGGACATCGAGGAGGGGATGCGCCGCCTGGGCAAGGCGTTCACCTGAGACCTGGTCTGCTGCTCCGTCGCTGAAACCGCGCAACCGGAACGTCTCAGGAGCAGAGCGACGTTGCTCGAGTTGTGTACCGCGACGCTGTGCTCAAAAGGCCCGGCGTGGACACTGAGCTTTTCAGCGCTGCCGCTCCAAAGTGAGGACGACCGCAGCGATTGACGACGTTCGATTGGGACTGCACCGGGGCCTGCGGAAGATCCGCCACGACTTCAGCCGCGCGACGCCGCGCTTGACCGGTGCCCGAGCTGTGGACAGCGCTCGGTTGACGGTTTGCTGGGTCGGCGTGCGGTTGCGGCCCGGCGGGCGTCTGAGGGGTGTCGTCACCCAGGGGCCGGCTCCCATGTAGGCGCGGTCGGCGAGGAGGGGAACGGCCCTGGCGTTCGCAGATCCGGATGATCCGGTGGGCGCGGGCCGCAGTGAGATCGTGCGCGCGGCCGGGCAGCGTCGGGGAGATTCACAGCAACCGCCCGACGAGGTCGGTCACCACCTGCAACGTTTACCTCGTGTCGGCGGTGCTTGTGGGAGAAACTGTCCCGACTGTCGCCGACCCGGTCGCGCTCCGCGAGGGTGCCGTCAAGCAGGACGCAGTCCGGGTAGGCCTCGCGCAGAGCGCGCAGCAGGCCAGGTGCGCGCCCGGCGAGCAGGTCGACGACCGCTGTCGTGTAGGCGTGGGCGGTGCCGACGGAGATGCCGAACCCGGCAGCGAACTGGGGCGAGAGTGTCGTGCCGACGCAGGTACACCAGGCCGACCAGGGCACGCTGGTGCGGTGGGAACTTGCAGCGGCGATCACCCTCGCGGGTGACGATGAGCATCGTGACCCACTCGACCAGGGCGTGAGGCAGGTCGGGTGCGGCAGAATACGGAACCAACGCGGCTCCTCTGCCTGTGGGCTGAGACTTCGAACACCTCCCCCAACGGCACGGAAGCCTCGTGCGTTGGGGGCATCGATCCCGTCACCCGATCAGTGGCCACGCTGAAAGAGCTCACTGGTCGCTCTCGCCTTCGCGGTGGTCCGGCGAACAGGTCACAGCCAGTGCCGGCCTCTGGCCACCCGCCTGAGGTCAGAGCGGAAGATTAGAGATGCGACATTCGCACGTCGTCCGAGACGTCCCCCAGGAGACGTAGCGCCAACGGCCCTCACGCAGGTACGCCGGACCGCAATAACCTGATGGAGCGTCAGGCCATCGCACGCCCACCTTGCTCCTGGCCCGATCGGCATTTGCCACCGTGCAGGTGACACACCATCACGCACGGTCCGCGATCAGTCCGGTCGACCGAGAAGCGCCTCACCGAGATGGGTCAGTCGATGCACAATCAGGTTGCTCCGGCGCTCCGCTGCGGCCAGTCCGGACCTGCGCAGAACACTCAGATGTTTGCTGACGGAGGGGTGAGAGAGGTCGAGACGGCTCGATATCTCTCCGATGGAGTTGGGCGATCGTAAGGATCCCAGGACATTCGCGCGCGTGTGGCCAAGAAGTTCGCCCAGAGCGCCAACCCGATCCTCTTCATGCTGCTGCCAGAGCGCGGCCGCCGACTCTGCCGTCAGCATCACGTTGTAGACGAGGACGGGAGCGCCCTGCCTACCCCTCTCCGGGGCGAGGACCACAGGGGCAGGCGCGAACAGCGATGGCGCAATAACCAACCCTTCCCCGAGAAGCTCGGCCACCTCCCCTTCCTGCTGGTTATCCACTTCAAGGAAAGGAGCATGCCAGCTGATGGACGGATGCAGTTCATTTAGAATGCTGCCTACGCCACCGGAGAGGATGTCACGTCCGCGCGTCTCACGTTCCAGTTCCAGGTACTCCCGTATGCGCCCCCAGAAGGGCTCTACGGCCGCAGCGCCGAAGCGGCGCGGAGCGGTATGGGGTGGTGCAGCACTCGGCGAACGACGCGAGGATTGGCCGCTGACCACACCGTTTGCAGCCGCGCGCCGTAATCTTCTTCGCACCTTCATGCGCCACTCTGCGAACTCGTCCGGTTGTACATCCGTGTATCTGATCTCGGCGAAATGCGCTTCGAGATCCGGCCCAACAGAGCCGATGAAGCGGACGCGAGAAAGGTCCTCAACCGTGAGGCGCAGACGAAACAATGAATTCTCTCCTATGCTCGGCTTCACTCGTTCATGGGTAATGCGGTGTCCTTGGCGGCGCCCGACCCAGATGCTCCGGACGGCGCGGAATTATTCGGGCGTCAGGCAGGATCTTCCGTGAAGCCTCAGCTGCAATGATCACTTGACAGAATCATGTGCTCGTGTCACCGAAGTGCGAAAGACCTGGCAGCCAGCCCATTGAGCAGCAGCAGGTAGGGAAACAGGATGCGGAGCACTGCTTGGCTCGGCGACTCGGGCGGCGCAGGAACTGGCCAGGTCGGCGCCGAGGCGCTAACAGACCCCCGCGAAGATGTACTCGTCGACCCAGGTCGGTATGCAGTCACGATTTGGCCGATGCCGAGCCCGAATCAAGGCGCATGTGGCCGACGACTCTGCTAGCGACTGCCCAGCACTCTGCCGGCTCCGGCTTCGCCCGGTCTCGCAATAACCCAGCCAAGGCCGCGGTCGGTACACCGCGTTGAGCATGGCCCATAGTCATCCTCTTGCCGTCACGTGTGTGCGTGGGGGGGGTGGCCGTTGTGAACGGCCGCTGCGGCGAGAACCGCATCCGGGGCGGCAAGTGAACGCCTCCGAATGAAGTGAACCACCTACGGCTTCGCCGTCTGAGGCGCGGAGGCCCTCTCGCGAGCGCCACATCCATTGCACATCCGAAGCTCAGAACTTGGCGAAGCATCCAAAATATTGGCACTGGGCGGCAGTTGTGGTCAAGAATGGAAACAAGCTGTCCAACACATGGCGCAATCTAGCCGCTGTATCATCATGATGGCGCAACGGGTCGATCCGATGCCAGGAGTGTGGTCATACATGAATCCAGCGGATGACCAGGCACAGCAGCAGTCGCTGGCCGGACGTCTGAACTCACTGTTTGCGATGGCCCGATGGACCGACGCCCACGGTCGACAGCGGGAGTACTCCACTGCTGAGGTGGCGAAGGCCGTCACGGTCGATCCGTCACATCCTTCGACTTTGTCCCGTAGTTATCTGGCGATGCTCCGCAACGGTTCACACACCAACCCGACGTTGAGCGTCCTGGAGGGGCTCGCAAAGTTCTTCGACGACCACCGGCCACCGGGGACGCCGCACATCACGGTGCAGTGGTTGGTCGCACAAGAAGACCCCGAGAGCGAGTTGTTGCGGCAACGACTCGCCGATCATCAGGTGCGTGCGATCGCTATGCGGGCGGGTTCGATGACACCCGCCATGCGCAAACAGCTACTGAAGATGATAGAGATCCTCGATCAGGACGGTGACTTCGAGTCCCGTACCGAGCAACGAGAAGAGTAAACGTGGCCGCGCACGAACGCGACATTCGACGCTACTGCAAACGAATCCTTCGAGAGCTTGACATTCAACCTCCGTTACGAGTGGACGAGTTATGTCTCAGGCTCGGTGAGCACCTGCGCAAGCCCATACGGCTGGTTCCCTGGGCGCTTCCGGTCCCTGGGCCGTTCGGACTCTGGATGTCCCGGCCGAACGAGGATGTGATTTTCTATCAAGAGGAGACAACCCGTGTACACCAGGATCACATAATCCTGCACGAGGTGGGTCATATCCTCGCCGATCACGAGGACGACGGTGACATGCCTGAGGACCTCCCCGATCTCGGTCCGGACTTCCCACACGACCTGACCACACGAGGCTTCCGCCGTACCTGCTATACCGAGGACTACGAGCGCGAGGCCGAACTGGTGGCGACCACTATCCAGGAATGGGCGGTCGTCATCGACTACGTCACTCCCCGCACTCCCGAAGACCCGGCTCTCATTCCGCTGCGGTCCGCACTGAACCCCCGCTGGGGGTGGATGTGATGTTCCAGGTACCTCTGATCACATTGCTGAGCATCGGCGTGCTCTGGAAGGGTTTCGACCTCGCACGCGCCCCGCACGACAGGGTACTTCGCTTCCTTGTCGCAGCTTTGCTCATGCTGCTGGGCGGGGAGGTGCTCAGCCTTCCTGAAGTAAACGGCGCCATAGACTCGGTCACCACTGCCGGTGTCGGCAAGGTGGCGTTCAACGCGATCTACGCATCCGGCCTGTGTGCCCTTATCCTCTTTTTCGGCATCTCTCTGCGAGGCAAGGATGCCTCGTATCTTCGGCGTCTCAGGATCAACATCGGGCTCCTCGGTGGGGTGCTGATCGCTCTGACGATCTCCATGATCACCACGCCTCAGGCCATACGCGATCACTCGTTGAGTAGCCCACACTTGGCCGAGCCCAGCATCGCCTCGTTCTACATCATCGGCAACGTCTACTTCGTCTACGGGTATCTGACCTCCGCGCTCTGGGCCCTGCACTACGGGCAGGCAGCGTCCCGATACCTCGCAATCGGCCTATTGAGCATGGCCCTGGGGCTTTTCGGGCTGACGATCAGCGCCGTCAACCGAACAATCCTGGTGTTTCTACGCATCAATGAACCTGGGTCGCACGAGTCGTTCAATACAGTGAACTGGTCCATCTCCAACTGGGCCATGGGAGCCACTCTCATCGGAATCTGCTATTCGGCCTTTGTGCAACTGGTCACTCGCCTGCGTTCGATTGCGCACCATCGCCGTATGCACCAGGACCTCACTCCTCTATGGACGGTCCTCACCAGCGCCTACCCAGAACTCGTCCTGAACCAGGCACCGACCGATTCCAAGTGGCACCGTTTTCGCCGACGTCCCACCCACGAGCAACGGTTCTATCGTCGGCTCATCGAATGCCGCGACGGACTGGTTCGCCTGAGCCCCTACTTGACACGTGTCGCTCCAGACGCCGACCTAGCCAGTACCCCGTCCGACCGTCTCGCTCGTCACATCACCGAGGCGCTGGCCCTGAAGCCGCCGATCGAGTCCCCATACACCGAGTTGTCCGCCGCTCGTGTCGCATCCCCGACCAGCAACGACTTGGGCGCCGATGCCCGTGAACTCATCTCTATATCCCACGCCTTACGCGAGAGGAAGTCGTGAACGAGGTACTGATCACTGCGGATCTTGTCATCGCCGGACCCGCGAACCAGCTGACCGTCGACGGCGCCGTGCTCATCGAGTCCGGTGTCGTAGCCGCCGTCGGCACCGCCGCCGAACTGGAAGCGTCAGTGGACACACAAGTGCCTCGGTTGCGGTGTCCGGGAGCGACTGTGCTGCCCGGAATGATGGATTGCCACGTGCATCTGGCCTTCGACGCGGGCTCAGACCCGGTCAGCGCTGTGACGAACGCCGACCCGGGCGAACTCTCCACCGCCATGGCGAAGCGCGCTCAACAGCTGCTGGCTGCAGGGGTGACAACTGTTCGGGATCTCGGTGACCGAGACGGGCTCACCGTGGCGTTGCGTTCCTCCATCGACTCCGGGGCCACGCTCGGGCCCCGTATCGTCGCAGCGACCGCGCCCTTGACCTCGCACGGTGGTCATTGCGGCTTTCTGGGCGGCGAGGTGACCACGGACGACGATATCCGGGCCCAGATCGCGCACAACGCAGCAATCGGTGCCGACGTGATCAAGGTGATGGCCTCCGGTGGCGCACTAACCCCGAACGGTCCGCGTATGTGGGAGGCGCAGTTCACTCCTCGCCAACTGCGCCTGATCGTCGATGAAGCAGCACTGCATGGCTTGGGAGTGGCCGCTCACGCTCACGGCACCGAGACCATCGGTCATTGCGTGGCTGCCGGCGTCCGCACCATTGAACACTGTTCTTGGCGCACCGCAGAGGGCATCGTTTACGACCCTACGATCACCCAGCAAATCGTCGACAACAACGTCTCCGTCTGCCGTTGTGTCTCAGGGGACTGGCAGTTATTCCTCGAACAGATGGGGCCCGAACGCGCCAAAGCGATGGCCGCACTCATTCAGGAGATGCGCGGGGCAGGCGTCCAGTTCATCGCTGGCACAGACGCCGGTGTTCCGGGAGCGCGATTCGGCGACTACGTCGGCATGCTCGAGTTCTTCTCCTCTCTCGGCTTTGAGCACACCGAGATTCTCGACATGGCCACCGTCAACGCCGCCCGTGCACTCGGGCTGGACGATGTCGGCGTACTGGTGCCCGGAATGCGAGCCGACCTCGTCGTCGTCGACGGCAACCCTTTGACCGAGTTGGGCGTCCTCCGCCAAATACGGCATGTATTCACTGCTGGGCGTTTGGTGACCAGATAATGAATAGATATGAAGGTGTCTGTCTCCGAGCGGTGCTCAGACCCCTACTGAATTGTAATGCGTGATGTCGTGGGATGCTGACAGGTCGTGATCGTCGCGGTACACCACGGTTATGAGGTACGCGCAGGGTGGTGGGCTGACTGCCGAGCGGAGGGCATTTCGCGAGCATGTCCGTCTGGTGGCGGGTGAGATGTTCGCGGCCGGTAGCGACAACGCCGAGGTGGCGAAGGTGCTGCGGGTCCATGTGCGCTCGGTGCAGCGCTGGCGGCGCGAGTGGGCCGAGCGGGGTGAGGCGGGACTGGTGTCGAAGGGGCTGGCGTCCCTGCCCAGGCTCAGCAACGAGTTGTTCGTGAAGCTGGAGGCGGCGCTGGCGTTGGGGGCGGTGGCGCACGGCTGGCCTGACGAGCGCTGGACGCTCGCGCGGATCCGGACGCTGATCGGGCGGATGTTCCACAAGAGCTACACCGGGCCCGGGGTGTGCCTGTTGCTGCACCGGCACGGCTGGTCGCCCCAGGTTCCCGCCCGCAGGGCGGTGCAGCGTGACGACACGGCGGTCGCGACGTGGGTGAAGGAGACGTGGCCGGCCGTGGAACCACCGCGGCGGCGCTCGGCGCCTGGACCGTCTTCGCCGACGAGGCCGGGTTCTCGCTGACGCCGCACACGGCCCGCACCTGGTCCCGCCAAGGCGTCACCCCAGTGATCCGGGTCAACGGCGGCAGCAGACGCCACCTGTCGGTGGCCGCTCTGTGCTGCTACAAGCCCGGCGAGCGGCCGCGGCTGGTCTTCCGGCACACCGGTGACCGGTGGGCCGACGGCCGCAAGGGCTTCTCCTGGAAGGACTTACGGGACCTGCTCGCAGCCGCCCACTCTCAGCTCGGCGGACCGATCGTGCTGGTCTGGGACAACGTCGGCCTGCACCTCAGTCACGCGATGCGCGCCTGGATCACGGCCCGGGACTGGCTCACGGTGTTCCAGTTGCCGGCCTATGCACCGGACCTCAACCCCGTGGAGGGGATCTGGTCCAGCCTGCGGCGCACCAGCCTGGCCAACATCGCCTTCGCCGACTACACGCACCTGGTCAACGCAGTCCGCCGGGGCCTACGTCAGATCCAGTACCGGCCCACCATCATCACCGGCTGCCTCATCGGCACTGGCCTCGCCACGAGCCCCGGCGACATCACGCATTAATCCTCAGTTGTACTCCAGCAGTACTTCGTTGCTTGACCTGGGGAAACGTCGAGCGGTGGGATTGTAGCGGGCAGGATGCCGTCACGGACGGCTTCTGCCCGCACACCCCTCGAAGGAGTGCCCACGACGGCAAGGTCGCCCCAGGCCTGGGAAGCCTCCGGTCGTGATCACCGAACGGGCAGCCGAGAGCTGGGACCGCGACCTGGACCACCTCTTCACCACCATCGGCCACCACTTCGGCCGTATCGAACCACGCCGCCGCATGCAGGACTACGTACGCGCCTTACTCGCCCCGGTGGCCCGAAAAAGCAGCTGGCAACTTGCCGAACACGCCAGCCACGCCACCCCGACGGACTGCAGGTGCGCTGGCGGTCGGGTACGCCGCGGTCATCAACGGCGACCGGGAGGCATCGGACAGCCTGGGGTACGACGTCGAGGTCGCCTGGCGTGACACCACATTGCTGTACAAGATGAAGGCGCTGAGCGAACCCGTCGGCGAGCGCGTGGAGTTCGAGCTCGGGCCGTCCGAGGTGGACGCCGCGCACACCCACGCGTGTGGCGGTCGGTACCGGATCCTGCTGATCATCGCCGCCCTGGCCCCGGAGCGCCGTCAGGTGTTCGAGCTACCCAACCCGTTCTCTGCGGCCGGTCGCGAGCGGTTCCGGATCGTGGGCAAGGGGCTGCGCTATCAGTGCTCGCCGCTGCGGAACAGTCGACGGCCGTGAGCTGAAGCGCACGATGTCCCGCGTGCCGGGGAGCGGCCGGTCCCGCCGCGGGCTGACCTCCGAGATTCACCTGGCCGCCGACCGGTGCTGTCGGCCGATGGCGATCGTCCTGACCGCCGGGCAGGCCGCCGCCAGCCCTCAGCTCATCCCGGTGCTGAACAACGTGCGGGTCCGTCTGCCGGTCGGCCGTCCCGCACCCGGCCCACCGCCGTGGCGGGCGACACCGGCGCTCTGCTCCGGAGGGCTACCGGTGTCACGTCGGGGCGCAGTGGATGGAGACGCCCATCGCGCTGTGCGGCGCCTGGCTGGCCAGGAACGCGGGGGACAGCGTTCACCCGTCCACCGCTCCTGGCAAGAGCGACGACGAGGAGCTGGCGGACGCGGTCCTCGCCGAGATCCCAGGGCCCGGTTCGTGCCAGAGGCGGTCAGGCGCGACCTGGCCGAGTGCGCCCGGCACTGCACCCCTGACCTCGCCTTCCGGCTGTTGCTTCGGGCGATGGCGCAAGCCGGCACCGGACGCGACACAGCACTCACGCCGGAGCACTGGGGTCGGCCCTGCACTACAGCGAGTTCCTCGTGTCCGAGGTACGCCATCTGGTTCGGCCCCGCCGACGCTTGAAAGCCGACCGAGCCAGGGCGTGGACGATGCGGAACTCGGTCATCCACCTCTCGCGAGGGGCCCGTCATCTGCTTCCGGTGGATCTCGACGTTTCGACGACGATTGGGACGGCCGATAGTGAAGCAGCGCGTCCTCGCCCATACCCCGGGAAACCTGGCCGGCCGTGCGATTGTCTGGATGGCACAACTCTCATGCGGCAACCGCGAGGCTGACCGGGGAGCCATCCGCACGACGTCTGCACGCCTGGCCACCAAATGGCCACCAGCTCGAACTGGACGGGGCCGGGGAGATCGACAGCCATGAACAAATGCCGAGGTCACAGCCCTGCGATACGCAACCGCCACTGGCCGTCAACTCCAGACCTACGCATTGCGATGCACAGACCGCCCGTGCCCGATTAGCCCGAATTCCAAGGTCAACTAAAACAAGAAACCCCAGGTCAGAGGCCCGACCCGGGGTTCACCCTGGAGCCGCCTTCGGGATTCGAACCCGAGACCTACGCATTACGAGACCGTGAGGGTTCGTGTTGCGTGGCGCCCGGTCGTGCTGCTGAGTGACGTTCTGCCTGATCAGAGCATGTGCGGCGGGCTGGTCGGTGCTGCCTCTTTATACGTCGTCCAAAGGCGTCCGGCCACCGGCTGGCCACCGAGACGAGCACCGCGGGTGGCAGGAACCGGTCACCCAGATTGTCGGCCTCCCACAGCCTCTCCTGTCGGCGTCGCCGAGACAGCATCGTCGTCGTGCGAGGGTACCGATAGTCGCAAGGAAAACATCACGCTCAAGCGGGGCGCCGGTGTCATTTTGTGCTGGTGGACGTATCCCTTCCCGACCAACTGTGCACAGTTGGTCGGGAGTCCTGCACTGCTGCGCGAGCAGTGATCCGAACGCTGAATCTCTCCGCGTCGCCTGAGCCGATCACGGGACAGCAGGAAGTCGCCTTTGGGCCAGTGCCCCTACTCGCCTACCGGTCATGTCCCCTGTAGTGGTGTAAGCGTGCCGGGTTGATCTTTAGCGGGATAGGTCTTGTCCATGCTGCCTTCGGGGAGGTAGCGGCGGGGGAAGGCGATCCATTCGTCGTGCTCGATGAGGACGGCGGTGGTGAGGCGTTCGAGGGCGTCGGGGTTGGGGAAGATCTGGACGACGTCGACGCGGCGCTTGGTCTCCCGGTTGACCCGTTCCAGGGGGTTGGTCGACTGGATCTTCTTCCAATGTCGTTCGGGGAAGTCCGCGAAGGCGGTCAGGTCGACCTTGGCCTCCAGGAGCATCGCTTTGGCCTTGGGGAACTGTCGTCCGAGCATGTCGGCGACGGTGTCGAGCTGGGTGCGGACGGCCTCGGCGGTGGGCTGGGCGAAGACCGTGCGGATCGTCGCGGCCACCATCTCCGCGGCGTCCTTGGGGATCACCGCGAAGACGTTGCGCAGGAAATGGACCCGTAAAGAATCAACTCGGCTGTTTTGTCGTCGAGATGGAGGCGAGCAGGGATTCGGCGGTGTGGTGCTTGACCGGGGCCGGTGGCAGGTGGAACCCATCCGCATCGAGGAGGGGGCGGACGTCGCGGAAGGCGTTGCCGATGGTGCTCCGGTTCACTCGGAACAGCTCGGCCAGTACTTCGCCAGTGCAGACGCGACGGTGGAACAGGACGGTTGCCAGGACACGCTCCGGGTCGGTGATCTTCTGGGCGAACACGCCACCGCGCGTGCCCGGTTGACGAGGTCTGCCGCGCTGGGTGTGACGGCGCCCCTCGACGAGGGCGGCCTGACGGGGTGCGAGGCGTTCGATGAGTTTCTGCAGGTCCGTGCGGCTCATCCCGGTCAGGGTCGGCTCGCAGAGCTCTTCGGGCACAGACGCACGGCTTCGGGCAGGAAGGGCCCCGGTGCTGAGGAACCCGATCAGTTGGTCCGGCTCGGTGAACAGCAGTGTTGTCGGTTCCACCTTGACCTTGTGACCGTCCAGGAGGCGACGGGTTTCCGTGATCACCGGGCTGATGACCCGGTCGGTGACCTCCAGCATCTCTGCCAGGACGCGTTGGGGACAGACCTGACGCAGGTATAGGAGGGGCAGCAGGATGCGGTCGCGGCCGGTGAAGAGGGGCTTACCGTGGTCGGCGGCCGCCTTGCGACGCGGTCCGCCCCGCTGCTGGAAGCAACGCCGCTCCCGCTCCGCCTCCTGGGCGGGGGCGAGCTGAGCCGTCACATCGTCGAGTTCGGTGGCGCTCATCCCGGTCAGGCGGGGGTCGTCCAGCAGGTCCAGGACTCTTCTGCGTCCCGGCACCGTTGCAGTCGGCCCGCTTCCCGGCGGTGGCGGCTCCGCGGTGGTCAGGGGAGCGGGGTGGAGCGCGTAGTTCCAGCTGCCGCGAGCCTTGTGGGGTTCCAGGGGCAGGGCCTTCATACGGGCCTTGCTGATGGCGACGCCGAGCGGGTAGGAGCGGGTGTCGAGCTCAGCCTGGACACGCAGCCCGCTGCGGGTGGTGGTGGAGGCGATCGCGTTCACGATGACTTCGTGGCTGGTCAGCGGCCTACCGCGCCAGTTCATGGTGATGTGGGAGAAGAGCCGGTGCTCGATCTTGTTCCACTTCGAGGTGCCGGGCGGAAAGTGGCAGACCGTGATCGCCAGCCCCGTTTCGGCGGCGAGCGCGGCAAGTTCCGCTTTCCAGGCGCGGTGATCAGCAGCCGGGTGGCGGCCGGGTAGTCGAGCTGACCGCGGGCCTGCCACCAGCGGCGGATCGTGGCCACGGCGAAGGCAGAGGTGTTGTGATCGACTCCGACGCTGACCCATCCGGTGTCAGCGGCCAGGTCGTAGACACCGTAGGGGATCGCAGTCTCGCCCTTCGGCCCGGTGAAGAAGCTGTGGTCCTCGACCTGGACCGGCTCGCCC
Organism: Streptomyces sp. 11x1; assembly: GCF_032598905.1. NCBI lineage: Bacteria > Bacillati > Actinomycetota > Actinomycetes > Kitasatosporales > Streptomycetaceae > Streptomyces > Streptomyces sp. 11x1. Next base: position 3,182,650 of record NZ_CP122458.1, read on the forward strand.
TTGGGCCGCCACTCGCGTCCAGTGTTCGGCAGCTGCCCGAGCATCTCCTTCTTCTTGGCGTCGACACTGATCACCGGCTCGCCCGCGGCCTGGAACTGCTTGACCTGATCGTTGATGTAGTGGAACTGCACGTCCCGATCCGGATGCTGGTCTCCTTCCAGCGTCTTGGCGTTCGCCTGCAGGCTGAAGCCGTTCTCCCGCAGAAGCTGGCCGACGGTCACCGGCGAGACACGGTGCCCTCGCCTCGTGAGCTCCGCCGCAAGACGCCGCAGCGACTTCGTCGTCCAGCGCAGCGGCGACATCGGATCGCCGCGCTCATCCGGCTCGACCAGGCTCAACAGGGCGGGCAGCAGCCCCGGATCCAGCTCGGTCGCGGTCTTGCGCCCGCCGCCCGGCCTACGGATCCGACCTTCCGCCAGCAACTCGCCGCCCGCCTCCAACTCGAAGACGCCCTTGCGTACGGTGCTCTCGCTCGCCCCGGCGATCCTGGCCACGGCCCGCACCCCGCCGTGGCCCAGCAATCTCGCCTCAGTCGCCAGCGCGAGTCGACGCTGCCGCTCGTTCAGGTGGGGCAGCAACACCTCGAACCGAACGGCGAGTTGAGCCAGCACCGCGTCCTTGATCGCCATACCAGGTCAACGAGACCGGGCTCAGGAAGCAACACCTTGTTCGCGTACGGGTCCAATGAACGCGACAGCGCTGGTAGGCGGCGCCGAGCATGACCTTGCGGACGGCCTTGACCAGGCCTGAGTGGTGGTCGGCGATGACCAGGCGGACCCCGGTCAGGCCGCGTTCGCGCAGCGAGCGCAGGAACTCGGACCAGAACACCTCGGTCTCGCTGTCGCCGACCATCAGACCGAGGACCTCGCGTCCGCCGTCCTCGGTGATGCCGGTGGCGACGACCACGGCTTGGGAGACGATCTGGTGGTTGACCCGGGCCTTGCAGTAGGTGGCGTCCAGGTAGATGTAGGGGAAGCGGGTGTGGTCCAGGGGGCGGGTGCGGGACACGCTCAGCTCCGTGTCGAGGTCGCCGCAGATCCTGGAGACTTCGCTCTTGGAGATGCCGGTGTCGCCGCCGAGGGCCTTGACCAGGTCGTCCACGCTGCGGGTGGAGACGCCCTGGACGTATGCCTCCATGATGACGGCGTAGAGGGCCTGGTCGATGCGGCGCCGGCGTTCCAGCAGCGACGGGAAGAACGACCCGGTGCGGACCTTGGGGATCGCGAGGTCCAGGTCCCCGGCCCGTGGTCAGTACTTTCTCCCGGTGCCCGTTGCGCATCGTGGTGCGTGTCTCGGTGTGCTCGCCGGGCTCGGCGCCGATGTGGGCGGTGGCTTCGGCTTCGATGAGTTCCTGCCGGATCCTCTGGGCCAGGGCCCTGATCAACTCGATTCCGTCCGCCGTACGCAGTGACTCCATCTGGCGGAGTAAGTCATGCTGGGACAAGGCCATCGCGTCACCTCTCGTTTCAACGAGCTTCGCTACTCGGAGAGTTGCGCGATGGCCGCCTCATGACCAGGGGCTATGCAGAGATCGCTGCTACACCACTCGGCGGGACACCATCCGCCTGCCTGGGTGCACGACCCCTGCACGGTGGCATTGGCGCTGCCGGCCGTGACACCTCGGGGGTTTCCGGTGTTGCAAGGCTGAGCGGAACGGTACGTCAGCTCGCGGGTATCGACTTTTTCTTTTTCGCTGGAGAGACCGCAGCCCCACCGGTCATCCGATGGGGCTGCCCGCTCACAAGCGTGCGTCATCCGTCCTGTCGATCGAATCTCGCGTAGAGATCACGATCTCTCCATGAGTCGGAGAAAGCGTCCAACATGGCCCCATAGAGGCGAAGGTTGCTGACATTCCGCCGGGGGTCGGAAATCCTCGCTGTGACCGCCTCCTTAACTGCCTGCCATCTCAGTTCATGCATGCTGAATGAGATCAGCTCGACGGCACCGTCCCCCAGCGAATCGATCACTGAGACGAGCACTTCCTCGAATGCCCCCCTGGAGCCGGGATTCGACTTCAAGACATCGAGCGCGCGTTCGAGATCCCGCTCGACGGACTCGACTCCGCACGATTCCTCGGCGGCGTCTCGAATGCCCTGCACGATTCCTCTGAGCTCGGCGACTGGGTCAACGGTGATGATCCCCAAGGGGCGTTCATCACCATCTGCGGCTTTTCGTAGCGCTGCTGGTGATTGCGCCGCAAGAGTTTCCCCGCACTGAAGGGTTGAGGGCCCGCCGGGCTGTCCCGGCGGACCCTCAACCCTCTCAACCTGAACGCCCCACCTCGAGAAACTGCCGGTATACGAGGCTCAGTAGCGCCGCATACGCGTGCTGTGAACGGGCGATGGCCCGGTCGTCGTCCGATGCCGCCTCACTGATGCGGTCGATTCGCTGCATCAACTCTTGAAGCGTCGCAAGAACGTCGACCGGCGCTGGCTTGAAGACACCGCGTTCCACGTAGCGGATCACCGTCGTCACATACTCGTCGGCTTCCGCTAGATCGCTGCGCGCCAGAATCAGGTCGCTACTCAATCCACTCCGAGGGAAAGGGAGGCTACGCCAAAGAGCGTAGGCGTCCATGAAACTGAGCATCACGCGCTCCTCCCGCCTAGTGGGCATCGTCGTACCAGAAGGAAACAACTCGCCCGTCAGGCCCGACTATCCCGCCCATACCCCCGTCTGGATTTGAGTACTTAACGCCCCATTTTCCGTCATCGAACGGCATCCTCTTTGCATTGTATCCCTTCTTCCCTCCCGGTTCGGACAGTTTCGCCGCCCAGTCCTTTGAATCCTGCAAGTACTTTTCGGGCGAGACGTCCAATGACTTGCCGTGCTTCTCCCAGTGGTACTGGAAACTTCCTCTCGGATTCTCAAAAGTTCCCTCATGCCAGGCATCATCAACCCCGACCGGGCACCGCTCCGCGTTGTGCACCAATACAGGCGTCTCGCCCGCCAGCACATAATAGGTGTGCAGGTCATCGACGGTGAGGTTGTACGTGCGGACGTTGTCCTCGTACGCGCGGTTCGCGGTGACGACGACGGTGTCACCCTTGTCAGTGAGCAAACTCATGCCCGACGCGAGGTCACCGGCATCGAACCAGTCCTGCTCCGACGGAGACCAAAACGGGTGCTCGTATGTCGCCGTCAGCTTCTCGACGCCGTCCTCGGTAGCGATGGACAGCTCGTTGAAGTGCTTGTCGTCCTCGGTGATGATGAGGTGCGTTACCTTGCGGAAACCCGTCTCGCCCGTCTCCGGATCGGTCGCCAGAACTTCGTCGCCGACCTCGACGTCCTCGATGTCCTTGGTGGAGCCGTCAGCCATCTGGATGCCCGTACCAGCGAGGAAGCACTTGGTGCAGCCGCTGCCCTCCTTCTCTCTTCTCCTTTCTCTGTCCTTGGATTGCTTCCGCAGCTGCTTCTTGAAGAGCTGCTTCAGGGCGAACTTTCCGATACCGAAACCACCGGCGAACACCGACCCGACATCCATGACGGTCTTCGTCCCCTGATACACGTCAGAGTCAGGATCGGCGCCGAACCCCTCAACCAGCTCCTGATAGCTGTCCTGGGTACCACCGCAGTCCGGGTTTGTGCCGCTCCAGCACCAGGGCTCGGTGGCGAACTCGGCCACATCCGCGCTCTCGGCGAAGAAATCTCCGATGCCTCCCGCAACGTCTTTCCAGCTACCCACAGATCTGGGATCCGCCGGTTCGACGTTGCCGCAGATTCTGGGCGGCATGCACGAACTGCTGCCTGATGACGCGTAGTTGGCGCTTCCTCCGGTGGTCATACCACCCGAACTGGATGAGCCCGACTGGCTCATGAGGACGGCTTGGGCCGCAGCGATGGCCTTTCCGACCTGGCGGGCCAGGAAAAGCAGGATGGCGGAGGCACGGAATTTACCGTCGGGGTCGGCGAAGGTGACCGGGTTGTTGCTGCTGTAGGAGTAGCCGTTGACCTGTTGGGGGTCGGTGAGGTCGATGACCGGGTCCACGCTGACGAAGCGCCCGGTGGACGGGTCGTACTCGCGTGCTCCGAGGTGGGTGAGGCCGGTCGGCTCCTTGGTGCCACCGACGAAGCCCCGTTCGCCCACCCACGCCTTGGCGGCCTGGCCCCGGTCTTCGCCGAACGGCTTCATCTGGCGCCGGGTGACGGCCTGGGTGGCGGCGTCCACCTGCACGCTCGCTGTGCCGTTGTGGTCAGCGGCGGTCCAGGTCAGCCCTGCCGTCGTGCGCACCGCCACGGTCTGCCCGCTGTGGCTGTAGTAGCGGGTGGCCTCGACCTTGGCGCTCGCCTTGTCCAGCCTCAGTTCGGTTTCGCCCAGGTAGAGCGTGGTGCCGGTGGTGTCCCGGCGGATCAGCCTGTTGCCGTCGGCGTCGTTCAGGTACTCCGTCGCCGTCTTGTCCGCCTCGGTGACTCTCTCGAGGCTGCCCTCGGCATTGAAGTCGAGGTCCTGCGGCTTTCCACCCAGCGTCCGCATGTCGGTGTTGCCGGCCAAGTCGTAGGTGTAGCTGGTCGTACCGGTGACCGTGCCGTCCGTGTTCTTGGTCTCGGTGGAGGCCAGGGCGTGCGGGCGGGGCTGATCGGGCGTCTTATAGGTGTACGAGGTGGTGGCGTCGGCCAGGTGGTCGGTCGCCGTCTTGCGGTTGCCCGCGCTGTCGTAGGTGAACGACTGCCAGTACGGACCCGGGCCGCCGACGTTCGTCTTGGCGGGTGCGGTGGCGCAGTCGGCCGTCGTCGTCCAGGCCGTCTTCAGACGGCGGTGGCCGTCGAAGGTGAAGCACTGCCGGTCGCTGGGGCTGGTGGCCTTGTCCTCGACCTCGATCGGGTTGCCGGCCGTGTCGTAGCGGTAGTGGACGTCGGAATCCGTGCCGGTGTGGGTCTCGGAGACCACGCTCTGGCGCGCGAGGCGCTTGGTGCCGGTCTCGTAGCTGCGGTTGATCTCCGTCCAGTCCGCGAGCGGCGAGACGCCGAGGGTGGTGCGGATCTGCTCACCGGCAGGCAGGTAGTCGGTGTTCTGGACGATGCCCGTCAGGCCCTGGAGGGTGTCGGGCATGCGCTGCTCGGTGTAGCCGTACGTCAACACCTCCTGCGCGAGGCCGCCCATCGCGGGGATGGTCCGCTTCTGCAGCGTGCCGTCGAGGTTGTAGGCGTTGGCGATGGTCCAGGTTCCGTTGGATCCGGCCAGGGCTCCTTCGGTCTTGCTGATCGTGTACTGCTCGTTGAGGACCTGGTAGGTCTTGCTGTACTTGGCGTTGGTCTGGGCGTAGACGCTGCCGCCCTTGCCGCCGACGTATTTGATCGCCGACGTCAACTCGCCCTTGGCGATGGAGTCGTAGGTCCAGCGCGCCAGGTACTTGGAGTCCTCGGGGGCAGGCTGGCCGTTGACCACGGGAATCTTGCCGTCGAGTCGGCCGGTCGGGCGGCCGAGTACGTCATACGTGAGGCCGATCGACTTGCCGCGTGCGTCGGTCGTGGAGACGACCTGGTCGAGATCGTTGAACTCGGACGAGCTTCCACCGGCGTCGGGGTCCGTGGTGCTGTCCCTGCGGCCCAGGAAGTCGTATCCGTACGCCCAGGTGTTGCCATCGTCGTCCTTGACGCTGGTCAACCGGTCGGCGTGGTCGTATCCGTAGGTGAACCGGGCGAACTTGGTGCTCACGGCGTTGCCGTCGTACTCCAGCTTTTCGACCGTGCGACCTCGGGCGTCGACCTTCTCCCGGATGGCCGAGGCCCCCGCCGGGGGCTCTACGAGCGTGGAGTCGCCGTCATGGGTGTGCTTGGTCCGTGAGAACTCCTTGCCGTTGGCGAGGACCTTTTCGATCGTCACCCTCCCGGCGCCGTCGATCACCGTTTCCGTACCTGCCGGCGCTGCGGTGAGCAGTGTGGCGAGCTTGCCGGAGGGCGTGGTGGTGTCGACGTAGTCGGTCGACGTTTCGACAGTCAGACCACGGGTGTCGTACTTGGTCTCCGTGATGATCCGTCCGGCGCCGGACGCGGCGGGTGCTTGTGTCTGGCGCAGCCTGAGCAGTGCGTCGTAGATCTCGTAGGTGGTCTGGTAGGTGGTGCCGTCGTTGTTCAGGGACTTGGTCGCCACCCACGAGGCGGCCGTGTTCTGCAGTTTGTACTCGAACTTGTAGCTGGCCGTCTGGCCGGCGGCGCGGTCCCGGTTGGCGAGCCACACATCGGTGAGCTGCCCGAAGCTGTCGTACGCCAGTTCTGTGCGGTTGCCGTTGGGGTCGGTGGTCGAGGTACGCACTCCCCAGTCAGGGGCGATCTCGTTGGTGGTGGCGTGGTTGAGCGCGTTGGTCTCGACGGTCTTGGTGAGCGGTCCTCCGGCGGCCGGGGTGTACTCGATGTGCGAGACCCGGGTGCCTCTGGTGTCGTAGGAGTCCGTCACACGGCCGAGCGCGTCGTACTTGGTGGTGTTGACGGTCTGGAGTTTGGCCGTGGAACCGTCGTAGCCGGTCACCCTCTCGACCCGGGTCACATCGCCCTTCGTGGGCGACTTCCCCCAGTTCTGGTCGTCGTACGACGTCCGCACATCCGAGATCACGTCTGTTGTCTTCGGATCCCCGGTCCGCTTCGGGGTCGCGGCACAGCCGGTGGACACCTTCTCCACCCGCTTGGGCAGGGTGAGAATCCACGCCGCGGTGTTGGTGGCGTACTCCGTGACGGTGCAGTCCTTCTCGCCCGCCGCGTCCGTCTCCACCTTCAGCGGCAGGCCGCTGGTCGGGTCGTACGTCGTCGTCTTGGCCGTCGTCGCCTCTCCGCCGCCCGACAGCGCGGTGCGGGAGACCGAGGTCTCGGTGCGGACCATGTACGCGTTGACCGTGCCGTAGGAGTGCTTGTCCGTGGCGGTGGTGCGGGACCAGGGCGTGTTGACGGTCGCGGAGACCTCGGGACCATTCGCGCCGTTGTAGGTGATCTGTTCGCGCAGCTGGCCCGCGAACTGCTCCGCGTCCGTCTTCACCACGCCCTTGGAGTCGGTGACCGTCTCCTTGCGGGTGGTGCCGTCGGACTGCTTGTCGCCGTCCATGCCCCGGTAGTAGAGGGATATGGACTTCGACTGGGTGCTGGAAGGTTCACCGGAGGTCGTGGTCACCTTCTGGTAGCCGCGCCAGATACCCCAGGTGCGGTATTTGGCCTGGGTGATGGGCGACTCGTCGTCGTACGCCCACGCACCGCCACCGCTGTAGGTGTAGTCCGTCTGCTTCAGCGGGGCGTCGCCGGTCGGGTCTGACTCGGTGACCTGAGTGACGACGTACTTGTGAAAGAAGTCCGTGCGCGGCTTGGGGTCGGTGCCCGGCGTCGGGTTGGACGGCGGGATCCACTTGACCGGATAGCACCGCCGGGTGTTGGCGTCCAGCTTGGAGGGGACGTCGCTGCCGGCGACGCAGTCCTCCTTGGAGTAGTTCACCGTCAGCTTCGAGCCCGTCTCCGAAGTGACCGTACGGACTCGCCACTTGATGAACGGGGCGACGTCGTCGCCGGTGCGGTCGACACGGTTGTGCAGCTGGATGCCGCTGAAGGTGACCGCGGGCAGGGAGGCGTCGGTGCCCGCCTTGCCGGTGCGCTTGATGGAGTCCAGCCACAGGCCGGCATCCGAGCCGTCGCCCGGGTCGGGGAAGGTCTGCCCCAGGTGCCAGGCGTTGACCGCCCGGTAGTCGCTCTCGGCGCTGCCGGAGCCGTCGTGCACCTGGGTGGTGACGTCGGTCAGGCGCTTGCGGGTGAAGAACGCCGGGCTGGGCTGGTCGGTGCAGGGCTTGCCGGCGGCGCAGATCTGGTCGAACGGGACGTCCGGCCAGGCGTTGCGATTAGACGAGGTCAGCGAGCCGCAGCTCTCGCCGCCGGAGACCGGCAGGCAGCGTTCGGCGACGGTGAACTTCACGCGGGCCGCGGCGGGCTGGGTGGTGGAGAAGATCGTGTCGGTGCGCTGGCCGTAGTCGATGCGCTTGAGCCAGCCGTTGCGCACGTACTCGGTGCCGTTGCCGGTGGTGCCGTTCTTGGCGTAGTGGTTGAGCTCCTTGTCGTACCAGTACGTCATGACGTTGCCGTGGGGGTCCACGACGTAGTCGAGGTTCCACCGCCAGGCCTGTGTCTTGGCGCGGCCGGAGAAGGAGTCGCCGGAGGAGTACCCGGGCTCGCCGGAGTCGTCGCCGAAGACCGGGAGCGTCCACACCGAGTTGGTCTCCGGCTTGCCCGAACTCCAGCCGGGCAGCCGGTTCTTGCCGAAGACGTACTGGGTGCCGTCGGTCGAGGTGACCGTCCAGAACTCACCCTTGTCGCCGTTCTCCCCGGTGTCACCGTCGTCGCCGTTGACGGCGCCGGTGTCGTGGACGATCCGCTCGCCGTCGTCGCTCTTGGGCCGCCACTTGCCGCCCTCCTTCACCAGGGGCGTCGACTTGCCGTTGAGGACGAGGGAGGCGTTGTCCTCCTTCCAGCACTGGTCGTACTTCTTGTCCTGGCCGTCGTCCTCACAACTGCCGTACGCCCGCTCGACGTACGAGGTCGACAGGTCGAAGCCCTCGCCGATCCAGGACGACTGCGCGCTGGTGGAGGAGGTGCGGCCGTCCACGCTCTGCGCGGAGTAGCCGATGGACAGGTTGGGCGCCGGGCCGGCCGGGGCCGGCGGAGTCTCCAGCGGATAGTTCCAGGTGAAGTCGCCGTTGGAACCGCCGGCCGACCAGGTGGAGGAGGCCGCCAGCGGGGTGGCCTCGTAGGTGCCCTGGTCCGAGCCGGCCGCGGCGGACAGGGCCATGACCATGGCGGCGGGCTTGGCGGCCATCGCGGTCCGGGTCTTCGTACCGGCCGTGGTCGCCTTCGGCGTGGTGATCTGCGCGGTGACCGTCTCGGCCTCGCCGTCGTTCTCCGAAGCCACCGGAGTGGTCCTGCGGCACTCCGCCTTCTCCGGCGTGCCCAGAGCACACGCGGGGAGCTGGACGAGACGCAGCCGGGAGGACCAGTTGCCGCTGTAGGCATCGGCGAAGGAGCTGTAGTCGATCGTCGCGCCGAGGCTCGCGGCACTGGTGTCGCCGTCGGCGCGGGCGACCGTGAAGACCACGCCGTCGATGCCGAGCCTATCGGTGGTCTTCCGGTCGAGGACGCGGACCCTGGCCTCGTCGGGGGCCTCAGAGGACTTCGCGACCCCAGCAGCCTTGTCGCTGGGCTGGGCGAGCGCGATGGGCAGCCCGGCGGCCTTGACCGACTTCTTGCTGTTCTCCGGCGGCAGATCGACCGTCACCGCCGACGCTCCCGGCCATGTCACCTTCGCGCGAGCCTTGGCGAGCGTCCTGCGGGCAGCGGCCTCCGTCGGGTCCTTGACCTTGGTGACCTTCGGGTCGAAGAGCTCGGCCTTGCCGTACTTGGCCTTCTGCAGGGCGGTGTGATCGCGATCCGCCGCGGCTGCCTGCGCCGGTGCGGCACTCAGCAGACCAGCGACGACCGCTGATGACAAAGGCAGGACAACTGCGGCCAGACGACGTCGGCCCGCTCTGCTCCATGCCCATCTTTTGGGCAGCAGTGAGCTGTTCCTGGACAACACTTGGGGGGTGCTCCTGGATTCTGAGTTGTGAGGGCGTACCGGGCCCGTGGCCCGGTACGCCACCGGAGAAGAAGGGAGGGGTTATTCGACGGGCACAGGCGGCTCGTCAACCGTCGCGAGCTGCGTGATCTCGTCGTCGGACAGGACACCGGCGTACACGCGTAGGTCGTCGAGCTGGCCGGGCAGGGCGTTGCCCCACTCTCCGTTGTCGTGACGACGTGCGCCGCCGACCATCAGAGGGCCTGTGGGCTGGAAGGCTTCCTCGCTCAGGACGCCGTCTTCGTCGCCCTGTCGTTGTCCGGACACATAGAGATGGATGGACTTGTTCACCGCGTCGAAGACGGCGGCGACGTGCACCCAGCCACCGGGCGAGTTGACCTCGTCCGAGACAGCCGCGACGGCGGGGCCGCCCAGGACGTCCGTCTCGTACCGGCCGAAGTTCCAGTCACCGATGGACTGGCCCGCCTCCTGGCGGTACCAGAGGCGGAACGAGTTCCGCTCGGCGCCCGGGTGCGAGAAGACGCTCGGGGAATGCGCGACGGTGGTGTCGTCGAGCTTCGACTGGGTGGCCAGGTTGACCCAGCCGGCCAGACTGAAGCTGCCGGACTCGTCCAGTGCGACGGTGGAGGTGGCCCTGCCCAGTTTCTCGGCGTCCAGTTCCAGGACGTTGCCGTGGGCCGGATCCTCGGTCGCGGCGAAGGCTGCGCCCGTCTGGAGTTGGAGCGGGTTGCCGCGGCCGGTGGCGTCCGCCGCCGTGGTGCCGGATGCCTCGTCGAAGCCCCAGTTGGCGAGAAGCGCGGGCTCTGTCCTGCCGGTCGCCGGGTTCAGTGTGTTGGCGATCGACCACATCTCGTTCTCGAAGACCACACGGTTCCAGACCTGGACCTGGTCGAGGTCGCCCTCGAACCAGGACGAGTACGTACCCGATCCCTTCATGCGGCCGACTTCGAAGGAGCCCTTCGCCGCCCACGGTGTGGTGAACTCGGTGGTCGCCTGGAGCTGTCCGTTGACGTAGAAGCGGATCTGCTTCTTGTTGTGGTCGTACACACCCATCAGATGGGTCCACGCGCCCACGACCGGCGGCTTCTTGGCCACCGCGCGGACGATCGTCGGATTGTCGGTGTCGGCCGAGTACCGGTTGAAGATCCAGCGGTCGTACGACTGCGAGTAGTAGATCTGGAAGGTTCCCACCCGGGTCCCGCTCTGTGCTGCCACGGTGGAGATGTGATCCTTCGCGGTCAGCCGAGCCCAGGCGGACACGGTGAAGCTGTTGGTGGTGTCCAGAACCGATGCGGTGGTGGAGCCCGCAGTGTTCGTGCCGTTGGCTCGCAGCCCGACACCGAGCCGGGCCTTGTCCGTCCAGGACGCCGAGGTCAGCGCCAGCGGCCGGTTCTTGCCTGAACTGTCCGCAGCAGTGGCCCCGCTGCCGTCGTCCAGCTTCCAGCTCGCCACGGGATCAGAGCCCTTTGCCACCTTGAACAGGTAGTCATAGTGGGCGCTCGGGTTCCCCGCCCCGTCGTAGGTCTGCACCCGCAAGGTGTTGGTCAGCCGCTTGTCGGGCGCTGCCTCGATCTCGTACGTCGAGGTGTTGGCCGTGAACGTCTTACTGCCGAGCTTCGCCCCGTTGAGCCACCAGTCGTAACGGCGCACGTCGCTGGCACCCGCGTCGATCTTGAAGCCGGCGGTCATGCCGACGCTGCCCAGCTCCGGGTCGGCGGCCTCACAGACCGTGCCACCGCATTCCTTGTACACGGTCGAGGACACCTTCGGTACTGGCGGCCCCTTGGAGTCCACCTTGAAGTAGCAGTAGCTCGACCAGGGCCCGAACAGGGAGTGGGTGTCGCCCTTCCACGTGTACCTGTACTCGGTACGGGCGCGGAACTTGTAGGTGACAGCCTGGTCCAAGGCCGCCGTAACCACGGTTCCGGCCGTGCCGCTGTCCGTCCACGTGGACGGCTTGAGCGAGGTCTTCGTGGTGCTGCTACCTCTGTACAGCTCGAAGTTGGGGCGAAGTGAGGAGTTGGAGGCGTCGCTTGATGTCGGTGTCGCGGTCAGTCGCGGAGTGGTGTCCCGAATCTGTGCCGGAGCGGAAGAAGCAGAACAGGAGACCTTGGGATCGGACATCTTCACCGACGAGGGCTTGCTGCTCGGCGGAGTCACGTACGTGATCGACAGCCGGGGCTTGCGGGAGGACGTGGCGTCAGGGTCCAGCGGAGACAGGAACTGCTTCCACGCGATCGGATCACCCTCGTCGGCCCGCAGTCCAAGCGTGGTGAGAGTGTCCTTCGCCTTCGCGGTGTGCGCGACGGCAGCCGTGGCGTCGAACTCGATGTCCCCGTCCGGGCAGTCGGAGGAGTGGCCCTTGGCAGCGGAGACCGTGTCGACCTTCGCAAGCCACTTCGGCGGCTTATTCCACGTCGTCGAGGAGAAGATCTGGCTCGTGCGATAGAGGTCGACGTCATGCTTCACACAGTTCGCCGACCAGATCGCGTACGGCGTGAAGGTCGCGTTCACGATCTTCTTGCCGGCCACCCTGCGGGTGTCGAACTGGAAGAGTGAGCGCGACTTCTTGTTGTCCACGAACGCGTCATAGCCCACGCCGAGCGCGTGCTTGGTCTTCCAGAGGCTGGTGCCTGGCGAGTTGGACCACAGCGCTGTCCACCCTGTCAGGGTCGCTTTGACCGCCGGAGGATCGAGAACGACAGGGTATGAAGTCGCGCTGCTGGCAAGGAAGTCCTGATCCGGAACGATGGAGAGGGCGTCGTTGGTGACGTCTGTTTCCATGACAGCCGTACGGGACTGGGGACTCGTGCCGAGAGTGTCGGCTGCAGTCTCCGCGGCGAACGCGGAACCCGTGGAGGTGCTCTGCGCCGCGCTGCCGGCCTTCGCAGTGGTCGTGCCTGCGTCCCACATAAGAGCCGACCCACTGGAGATCACGGCATGTCCCGAGCCATCCACAAAGGTGGCCGCGCCGGAGTCGTCCGTGCGCACGGACAGCCCCTTGGCCTCGACCGGGAAACTCACCTTCTGCAAGGCAGAGTTGGCTGCGGCCTCGCGGGTGTGGACCACCAAGTGGTATGTAAATCCGTCCGGGTGGGCCTGCACGGCGAGGTCCACGTCGGGGAGCACCGACCGGTACACGGCCGACGACCCGTCGACCTCCGGTTTCGGGAGCGCCCACGGCGACGACACCGCGTACTCCTTGTCGGCCGTCACCATCCGGGCCAGCGGTTCGCCGGTGCCGCCGCTGGAGAAACGGATGTCCTCGGCTGCGCGCGGTGCGAGGCCGCCGTCCGGCCGTGTGACGAGCGTGGTGTCGACATCCGTCCACTTACCGGCCTTCAGGACCCGCTCGGGCGAAGCCGCCGTTTCGGCGGTGAATGTCCCGTCGGGATTGGCTACCACCCGGCTGGTCGGCGACGTCAACTCGCCGATCTCAACGCTTTTGCCGGAGGCGACCGCCTTCTCAGAAGCGCGTTGCTCGGGCGTGGCGGCCGGAAGCGCGTCATCCTCCCAGAACTCCTTGCCCCGTGCCCCCTCGTCAGCCGGAGTACTGGAACCCCCCGTGTCCGTGTCCGCCGCTTGGACCGGGACGGCCTGTATACCGCCCGCTAGTACCAGCACGGCCGAGGCGACGGTCATCGCCCCGCGCACGGCTCTGTTGCGACTGGTTGGTCGCACCTTCCCCCCTGCGTTCTTTATTTTTTGATTATTTGTTGAACGAAGGGAGGGTAACTGGTGGAGGGATCTTTACCAAGAGTGCTCAGCCCGAATCCACCGGCTGATGTTCGAGCGGAGCTGGCCCTGGAACGAAGAGATGCCTTGTGACCTGCGATGATGGGCTTGTCTAGGGTCCACAATCGCAAGAGCAGCAAGGCATCTCGTAAATGTAATCCTCTCACGCCCCAACCAGCGTCTCCGCCGCGTTCGATGAGCCGAACCTGATCGCCGACGCCGGGCTGCTGCCGCTGGTCCGTCTTGCCGAACGGGCCGGCCTGCCCGACCTGGCCGCCGCGATACGGATCGAGGGCGCCGGCAACAGCGGCGGCGCCCATCCGGCGGCGAAGGTGATGTCGCTGCTGGGGGCGATGTGCGCGGGGGCGGACAGCATCGATGACGCCGACCGGTTGCGGCACGGCGCGATGGACCGGGCTTTCGGCGGGGTCCGGGCCCCGTCCACGCTGGGCACCTTCCTGCGCTCCTTCACCCACGGCCACAACCGCCAACTCCACCGTGTGCACCGCGACTTCCTGGTATCCCTGGCCCGGTGCACGCCGCTGCTGCCCGGGGCCGGGCAGGTGATGTTCATCGACATCGACCCCACCCACCGCCGCGTGTACGGCCAGGCCAAGCAGGGCGCTGAGGTCGGCCGCCTCAAGGGACAGCGCACCCTGCACCCGATCCTGGCCACCTTCTCCACCCCGATCGCCCGGCCCGTCATCGGCGCGGTCCGCCTGCGCCGCGGCAAGGCCGCCGACGTCCGTGGCCCTCGCGATCGCGAAGGAGACCGGCGGGAGGGGGATTCGCCTGGTGCGCGCGGACAGCAAGTTCTACACCGCCGACGTGGCCGCGGCCTGCCGCCGCTCCGGCGCCCACTTCTCGCTGACCACCGGCATGAACCCCTCCATCGCCGCGGCGATCGCCCGCATCGATCAGGACGCGTGGGTTCCGATCCGCTACCCGGATGCCTTCGTCGACCCCGACACCGGCGAGATGGTCTCCGACGCCGAGGTCGCCGAGACCGCATACACCGCCTTCACCGGCCGGAAGAAGTCCGAGCAGGTCACCGCCCGGCTGATCGTGCGCCGGGTGCGGCGGCTGAACGCCGACGTGGCCCAGGGGCAGGGCGAGTTGTTCACCGCCTGGCGCTACCACCCGGTCTTCACCGACAGCCCCTTCGCCATACTGGAGGCCGAACTCGACCACCGCCGGCATGCTGTGGTGGAGCAGGCGATCGCGGACGGAAAAGCGGGCCCGCTCGCCCATATGCCCTCGGGGAACTTCCAGGCCAACGCGGCCTGGCTCACGCTGTGGGCGATGTCCCACAATCTCCTGCGGGCCGCCGGAGCCCTGGCCTCGCGCTTCCACGCCAGGGCCACCACCGCCACCCTGCGCTCCCACCTGGTCCACGTCCCCGCACGGCTGGCCCGCACCGCCCGCACCCAGCTAACGGTCCACCTACCCAAGCACTGGCCCTGGCGTGAGGCATGGCTGAGCCTGCTCGACGCCGTCCGCCTCCGGCCACCCACCATGGGCTGACCAGCCCGCGCCCTCCGCACCCAACGGCCCACCGGCCCCCGGGCGACACCGCCACCGCCCCAGCCCCGATCCGAAAGACACCGGACAGGCCGTGACCCGCGCGCGGCGGGTGCCTCACACCCACACAGCCGTGCCCCGCACGGCCAACCGGCCTCGGCGAAGGACTGGATCCGGAAAGGATCAGCCGGTGGATTCGGGCTCAGTGACGGTCATCTCACACTCCGCTTACGGCGCGCCGCCTGGCAACGAGCCACCACTCACCCCGGGCACCCCTCCTATCGTGGAGACCGTGACCTGCGTTCCGCGTAATTCGGGGGTTCTGGAGTCCCTGCCGGGCTGGAGGTGCAGGTCAGTGGGCTGGAGGCTGGTGACGCGGGCAGATTCGCCTAGAGACGCGATTCTGCGGATTCGCCTGCGCTGACCTGGAGTTGCTCCGTAGGGTCTGGAGTCGTGTATGTGAAGACGACGAAGCGGGAGAACAAGTCCGGCACGGTCCGGTACCTGCACCTGGCCCACAACGAGTGGGATCCGGTAAAGGGCCGGGCGGTCCCGAAGGTGCTGTTCACGTTCGGCCGTGAGGACGACCTCGACCGGGACGCGGTGAGGCGCCTGGTCGCGTCTCTATCGAGGCTGCTGGAGCCGGGTGAGGCACTGGCGTCGACGGCGGCGGGTGACCTGGAGTTCGTCTCGTCGGTCCCGTTCGGCGGCACCTATGTCCTCGATCATCTCTGGCGGCGGCTGAGGATCGACAGGATCGTCGGGCAGGTCGGGCAGCCCAAACGGGGCCGGCGCCGGGACATGTCGATGACCGAGCGGGTGCTGTTCTCCCTGGTTGCGAACCGGGCCCTGGCTCCGTCGTCCAAGCTGGCCGCCGCGGACTGGGTCACGCACGACGTGCATGTCGAGGGCCTGCCGGCCATCGACGACGACGCCTGCTACCGGGCGATGGACTGGCTCCACGAGGTGACCGACGACCTGGAGAAGCGGGTGTTCGACGAGGTCGCGAACCTCCTCAACCTCGAGGTCGACCTGCTGTTCTTCGACGCCACCAGCACCTACTTCGAACTGGAGGAAGCCGACGGACCCGTCGCCCGCGACGACAAGGGCCGCCTCCTGAGGGACGGCCGCCCACCCGCTGAAGAGGACGGCGAGAGCGCGGATCAGGCCGGATTCCGTGCCTTCGGCAAGTCGAAGGACTCCCGCGACGACCTGCCGCAGATCGTGATCGGGATGGCCGTCACGAGGGACGGGATCCCGGTCCGCGTCTGGTCCTGGCCCGGCAACACCGGTGACAGCAAGCTGATCCGGCAGGTCAAGGACGACATGCGGGACTGGACCCTCAGCAAGATCGTGTGGGTCACCGACCGGGGATTCTCCAGCGAACGCAACCGCCGCTACCTCCGCCAGGGCGACAACGCCTACATCGTC
Source organism: Streptomyces sp. 11x1 (assembly GCF_032598905.1). Lineage (NCBI taxonomy): Bacteria > Bacillati > Actinomycetota > Actinomycetes > Kitasatosporales > Streptomycetaceae > Streptomyces > Streptomyces sp. 11x1. The sequence continues at coordinate 3,198,875 of NZ_CP122458.1, forward strand.
GGCGAGAAACTCCGCTCAGGCAGCCCGGAGGTGAAGGCCGCCCTGTCCCGCCAGGGCCGCTATGGCGAGATCGCCCAGAACATGCAGCGCCTAGTAGTGCTTGGTCAGGTCGGTATCGGTTCTGGCATGTTGCGGTGACAGGTGGGGCAGGCGCCGGTCCAGACCGCGAGGAGTAGCTGCAGTTCGCGGGCGACCTGGTAGAGGCTCAGGCCGGCGCCGTCTCTTTTGGGGACCGGGTGATGCGCTGAAGGGTGCAAAAGGCGTGTGCGACGGAGACGAGGGTGACGTGGTGGTGCCAGCCTCGCCAGGTGCGGCCTTCGAAGTGGGCCAGGCCCAGGGTCTGCTTCATCTCGCGGTAGTCGTGCTCGATGCGCCAGCGTAGTTTCGCGGTGCGCACGAGGGTGGCCAGCGCCGTGTCGGCGGGAAGGTTGGACAGCCAGAACTGGACGGGTTCGGGCTGGTCGGCGGGCCATTCGGCCAGCAGCCAGCAGACGGGCAGTTCCGGGCCGTCGCAGGCTTTGCGGATCTCGCGTCCGGCGGGCCGCACGCGCAGGGCCACGAAGCGGGAGTACATGCGCTTGACGCCGCTGCGGCCGCTGCCCGGGCGGGAGCCTTCCCGCCACTGCACCGGCCGGGCTGTCTGCTTGCCGGCCTCGATGACCAGCTTCTTCACCGTCCTGGCCGCCTCGGGATAAACCGGCTGGGGCCGAGGGCCGCGACCGCCGTAGGGCGGGGTATGCGGCCGTGCCGTTTCCGGGTGGGCGGTGGTCGTGGTGGAGATGCCGACCGCGTAGCCGAGCCCGCGTTCTTCCAGGCCCAGCCGGAAGGCTGCGGTATCGCCGTAACCGCCGTCGGCGACGACGATCGGGACGTCGATGCCCCACGACCTGGTCTCGTCGATCATGTCCAGGGCCAGCTGCCACTTCTCGACGTGTCCGACGTCGGTGGGGATGCCGCACGTGGTGCGGCGGGCCACCTTGCCCGGATCGGCCTTGGACGAGGCGGGATCCCAGCTCTCGGGCAGGAACAGACGCCAGTCGACAGCAGCCGACGCGTCGTCGGAGGCCAGGTGCAGGGACACCCCGGCCTGACAGTTGGTGACCTTGCCCGCGGTGCCGGTGTACTGCCGGGCCACACACGCCGAGGCGTCCCCGTCCTTGAGGAAGCCTGTGTCATCCACGATCAGCGCGGTCGGCTTGACCACCTGCTGCATCCGCCAGGCCAGGCGGGCGCGGACATGCGCCGCGTCCCACGGGCTGGTGGTGATGAAGTTCGCCAGGGCCTGCCGGTTGCCGTCCTCGCCCAGGCGGGCGGCCATCGGTTCCACCGACTTGCGCCGCCCGTCCAGCAGCAGGCCCCGCAGATAGACCGTTCCCCACCGGCGTTGATCCGCCCGCGCGAACGGCTCGAACATCTCTGCCGCGAAGTCCTCCAGATCACACCGGACCGCGGCAAGCTCCCCACCCATCACAACAGGTCAACGGAACAAGCGATCAAACGGACACGCCACCGGCGAGTGAACCTGACCAAGCACTACTAGAGAAACGCCTCTCAGGCGCCCTCACCCATGTCCGCGCAGGTCAAACCCCAGATTCGTGACTCTAGGACGCTGAATTACGCGGAACGCAGGCGTGACCGGCGGGATAGTTGGGGGCATGGCATCCAGGAAGCGCATCTACGACGCCGAGTTCTGCTAGGGCGCGGTATGGAATCGCGGCGGAGACCGGTAACCCGAACCCGGAAGTGACTGAGGATCTGGGCATCCACCCGAGGACGTTGTGCAGTTGGGTGCCGCAGACGCGCGCAACGGGTCGCGTCGTAGGACTGGCCGACGGCCGAGCCGGCGAGGGCAAGCTGAGCTTGGCGACGGTCATCGACCTGTCCTCCTCCCGTCACGTGCTCGGCTACGCGATGACGGCCCGTCATGCGCCGACCTGGCCATCACGCCCCTGAGTGTTCTGCGGGCCGGAACCGGTGCCGGTGCCGTTCTTGACCTACAGGAGATCGGGATCGCGCACGCCGGGGCACGGCTCCAGTTCCGCAAGCTCTCCGCGTTGATCGCAGGGTCATGCATGGTCTGCACAATCGTGAGATCCAGGGCCAAAGTGGAACAGGGCCACAACGTGCCGCACGAGAGGTAACGCGATCTGAGACCGGGCCACTTCACACCGGACTGAGGACTCCAAGGCAAGTCTCTCCACTATGCAGACCGCACAAAGAAGGGGCACCTGGGACAGCACCTGCAGGGCCGAGATCGGATGCCCCCCTGCACGCACGCTGCACAAATGGCCACCGGATGGCCACCGGCGATCACTCCGAATTCGATGCAGAAGCCCTCAGGGCCATGAACTCGCAGGTCACAGCGGTGCACCGAAAACCGGACACAAGCTGTGAACCGGAGACCTACGCATTTCGATGCACAGACCAGCAGTGCCCGATTCGCCGGATATCCAAGGTCAACGAAAACAGAGAACCCCAGGTCAAAGGCCTGACCTGGGGTTCACCATGGAGCCGCCTTCGGGATTCGAACCCGAGACCTACGCATTACGAGTGCAGGGCTCACCGAAGCCCTCGGATGCCGCCCGAGCATCAACGGACCCGGCCCCGCAAGCGCCTCACGCAGCACGGGATACCTTGTAATCAGCCCTCGACAAGAAGTCCCCGAAAAGTCTCTGGCGTACCCCAAGGCAAGCCTAGACATGCCAAATTGCAGGCCAACGCCATGATCAACAGTCATCCGCGTGTACGTGAAGTGCAAGGAGACCGCGCGGGGCGGGCTGGCGGTGAACATCATCGAGTGCTGAACGGGCGCCGGGGAAGTCCAGGCTCGGAGCGCGGACAACGACCGGGGTCTTCATTGGTATTCTCCCGCTATGGCTGACACCACGATCAAGATCGACGAAGCCATAAGGGATCGTCTCCGCACACTGGCCGAAGAGCGCGGACTCAGCACTCGCGCGTACGTGGAGCGCATGGTCGCGGCGACTCCCACCGCGGACGAACGGGCCGAGCGGACGGCACACGTCCGCGCGAACCTGCGGCCGGATCTGACCGATGAGGACGCGCGCGAGGCTCAGGCCTGGCGCGCGGAGATCGCGGCTGGCCGCGTGGGGGAACGCCGGTGATCGTTCTCGACCACACGGCGGTGGTCGCCCTGTGCAGGGGCCACCGTCTGCTCTCCGGCCTGGCCGTGGTCGAAGTCGAGGATCCGCCGCAACGCGGGCACGCCCCCGCATTGTGTCTGTTCGCGGCAGGCACGGAGCTTCCTGGTGCGGTGGCGCACGTGGGGGCGCTTCCCGGCCTGGAGTTCCTACCCCTCGACTTCGCGGTGCCGCCGCCGAGGAACAGGCGACCGCCGCGGGCATCGACTGGCGGCACGCGCACGCGGTCTATGCGTCGGCGGCTGGCCAGGGCGAAGGCCAGGTACTGACCGCGACCCCGGAGGCGTACGACGGCACGGGTGTCTGGGCGGTGGACATCGGCAAGCCGTGAGCACGGTCGGCACGGCCACCCGATTCGATGCCGCCGCCTGTCTCCGGGTCCAACCTCTACCGCTCCTCCATGTCCGGGAGCGCGGGGCGGCAGGGGTGGGGCGTGGGCTCCGGGGCGGGGTGGTAGGGGCGCAGGACGGGGTCGAGCAGGAGGGTGAGCGGGGCCTCGGTGGGGGTCTCGTCGGCGGTCGCGGCGAGGAAGTCGGTCTCGACGGGGGCGAGTTCCCCTATCAGGGTGTCGAGCGGGTGGGCCGCGACGAAACGGGCGCAGCTGTTGCCCACGAGCATGACCGCGAGGGGCTCGTCGCCGTGCTCGGGCAGGCCGAGACAGACGTCACCGCCCCAATACAGGACCGGTGCCTCGGTGCCCGCATGGGCGAAGCGGCCCGCCCCCGCCAGCATCAGCAGGGCGGTCTGGGTAGCGGTTGCCTCGCCGTGGTAGTCGTACAGATAGACCTCCAGGGCCACTGCCTGCGGAGAGTCCGCGAGTGCGTTCAGCTCCCAGTCCGGCTCCGTGCCGTCCAGGGCCCAGCCCGTGTACATCGCCGACGGGTTCTCGATGATGCCGAGGTCCGGCAGGGGCGTGCGCAGCCATGCGTCGAAGCCGTCCCGCGACATCGGTATCCGGGTCGCGAGCATGAACGAACGAGCGCCCGTCGGGTGCCTCCTCGGGGCGACGGCTGCGGTGGTGCACCGCACCCTGGTCGCGGCCGTCCGCGCCGATTCGTTCCTGCCGCGTCCGCGTGGTGAAGCTCCGTAGCGGGTTACGTGGTTCCACGTACGGGGCTGGTGCGGGCCTCGCGGCCGGTGAGGCCCGAGAGGGACAGGGCGCCCGGGCCGGCGAAGACCAGCAGGAGGAAGCCCCAGCAGAAGAGGACAGGGGCGAGGCCGCCGTTCTGGAGGGGGAAGAGACCGTCCTTCTGGTGTTCCGTGAAGTAGGCGAAGGCCATGATGCCCGAGCTGAGGAACGCGGCGCCACGCGTCGCCACGCCGAGGAGGATCAGGACGCCGCAGGTCAGCTCGATGACTCCCGCGTACCAGAAGGGCCAGTCGCCGACCGGGCTCGCCTTGCGGTCCAGGATGCCGAAGACCGTGGCCGCGCCCTCGCTGGTGAACAGCAGGCCCAGGACGATGCGGAACAGGCCAAGGACGAGGGGCTGACGTTCCGTCAGCCAGTCGTTCAGGCGGGGCGGGCTGCTCATGGGTACTCCTCGGGTGTGTCGGCTACGCGTGGGTGTTTCCGGTGCTTCCGGGTTTCCTACGCATCCGCCCGGCGTCCGGTTCACGGAATCGGGCGCGGACTTCCGGCCGACTTCGATAGGGGTGCGTCGCGGGCTTCTGGCGGCGTGACGGGGCGGATGCGCCGAGGCGGATCAGGGGCCTCCCCGGTGCCGGCGAGGGCCGCGCCGAGTTCCGATCTGCGGCGGATGCCCAGCTTGCGGTAGGTGCTGGTCAGATGGGTCTCGACGGTGCGGCGGGCCAGGTGGAGGAGCTGCCCTATCTCGGTGTTCGTGCGGTTCTGGGCGGCGAGTTCGGCGATACGGCGCTCGCCGGCGGTCAGGGCGGAGGGGCCGGTGAGCGGGGTCGCCGTGCGGCGGGCACCGCCCTCGCGCAGCGCCGACTCCGCGAGGGCGCGCATGCGGTGGGCGCCGAGGCGCTCGGCGCGTTCGGCCGCCTCCCGGAACGCGTCCCGGGCCCGCGCCCGCTCCCCGACGGCGACGAGCCCTCGCCCCTGCGCCACGAGCGCCGGTATCAACTCCGCGTCGACGGGCGCGAACGAATCGGGCGTCATCCCCCGCCGACCGTCCGCGGCCACCGATCCACCGCCGTCCGCCGTGGCCCGGCCACCGGCCCACGGCGCGGAACCGTTTCCGTCCGGCGACACCGCCCCGTGACCGTACGCCGCACCGCGCCGGTCTCCGACCGGCGGCACCGCCTCGGCCGTGGTCGGCGAGGGGGGCCGTTCCACGTGCGGGGCGACGGGCTTGGTCGTTCGCGGGTCAGGGGTGCGTGCCGCGTCCGCCCGCGCCGCGGTCCACCGCCCGCCCGCGGTGACGGCCCGTCCGACGCCGGATGGGTCCGTCGTCGATCCGCCACCCGGCGCCTCCTCTGCCGGTCGGCCGCCGCCCGGTGTCTCGGACGTAGCCCAGCCGGTGATCGACGAGAACGCGGACGTCCCGTCCGTCGGCCGGCCGCCCACTGCTCGCACCGGGCCCGCGCCCAGTGCCCAGCCGCGCATCGCCGTCACCCTCGCGGGCGCGCCGCCCGCCGCCGAGGCACTCCACAGGGAAGGGCCACCGCTCGCCGCCGTGGCGCTCCACGAGGTCGCGCCGCCGCTCGCCGCCTCCCCCGTCGACGGCCCTCCGCCCGAAGTCGCCGCACCCCACCGCAGCGGGCCGCCACCCGACGCGTCGGCGCCCCACAGCGCCGGCCCGTGGTGGGCGGCGGCGGTCTCCGGCGGCGCGGCCGTGGCCCCGGGTTCCCCGGGGCCCTCCGTGCCGTGGCGGAGGAGGTGCACCGCCCGGTCGGCCAGGTGGAGGCCACGGTGGCCCCGGGTGGCCGTGGCGAGCGTGGTGAGGGCGCGGCCGACCACTCGGGGCGTGTTCCAGACGGTGGCCAGGGAGAGTTCTTCTTCGGCCAGGGCCAGGGCCTCGTGGGGGCGGCCGAGGGCGAGGTGGCACTCGGCGGCGGCGGTGCGCCAGGGGGTGACGACCGGGCTCGCCACGTCCCGTGCCGCCTGGCGGCGACCGCACTCCAGGAAGTCGTCCAGGGCGGCCGCCGGGTCGCCGGTGGCGGCGCGGAGGAGTCCACGGGCGTAGAGGAAGCGGTTCAACTCCCAGGTGTCGTGGGCGTTCTGGAGGTCGAAGACGTCGGCCAGGCGCGCGGCCTCGTCCGTCCGGTCGCTCTCCACGAGGGCGATGACCGCGTGGGCCAGCGCGTTGGCGGACTCCGAGCGGCCCGCGACCGCGCGCCTGACCTCGGGGTCCGCGAGGACCTCCCCGTGGGCGCCGCGCGCGGCGGTGATGTCGACGCGGACGTTGCGCAGGGCCAGGTGCATGGGGTGCAGCAGGGAGGTCCGCCGGCCGTCCAGGCCGCGCCGGACCAGCCGTTCGGCCTCGTCGAGCTGGTCGGCCCACTGGGCGACCGCGGCGGCCGTGCCCAGCAGGAAGACCTCGTCCGTGGGGTCGACCGGCTGGGCGAGCAGGGCCCGGACGCGGTCCATCGCGGCGGCCGCCGAGGTCAGGCCGGCGGTGGCCTCGTAGCGCACCAGGAGCGCCTGCCCCGGGGTGCCGACCAGGTGGGGGGAGGCCTCGGCGGTCTCGCGCAGCCGACGGTAGACCTCCCGCCGTACGCCCTGGTCGTGGTCGGAGAGCAGCGCCGAGGCGGTCTGGACCGTGCGGATCAGGTCCGGATGGTCCGTCAGGTGCTCGTCGTGCAGCCCGCGCAGCACGTCGACGGCGGCGCGGGCCTCGCCGCGCCGGGCCAGGGCGGTGCCGAGCGCGACGGCCGCCTGGACGCGCTCGCGGGGCGGGCCCGGCTGGCGCATCGCCTCGACGAGCCGGGGGATGCCCGCGCCGGGCCGTACGGTGGCGTACTCCAGGGAGCCCAGTTCGGTGAGGACCACGGTGCGGCGGGCGGGCGGCATCGGTTCGTCGAGGGCGCGGCGCAGGAGGGCGAGGGCGTCGTCGCTGCGGTCGTCGCGGACGGCGAGGTCGGCGGCGTCGAGCAGGGCGACAGCCGCCCAGGTTTCGCCCACGGGGCCGCAGCGCAGCAGTTGGCCGGCGACGGCCGCGGCGCTGTCACCGCGGTGCAGCATCGCCTCGGCGGCCCGGCGGTGGGCGGCCTGCCGGTCGGCGCCGGCCCAGCCGCCGAGCACGGCGTCCCGCAGCAGCGGGTGGGCGTAGCGCGGCCGGCCCTCGGTGTCGGGGCTCAGCAGGCCGAGGCCGGTCATGGCGGTGAGCCAGCCGGGTACGCGGGCGGGGTCGACGCCGGCCGTGCGTGCGAGCAGGTCGGCGTCGATCGGCACGGGGGTGCCCTCGCCGACGGGCGAGGGGGCGTTCTCGTCACCCCGTGCGGAGGTGCGAGCGTCACCCGGTACGCGGGCGTGCGTGTCGTCCAGCGCGGCGAGTGCGCGGGCGACCTCGACGGTCGCGGGCCCGGCGCTGTCCAGCCACCAGGACACCGCGGCGGCGTAGTTGCCCGGGTAGAGCGCCGCGCAGGTGTCCGGAAGGGCAACCTCGAAGGCCCCGGGGTCGGTGTCGCGGAGGTCGGACAGCAGGGCACGCAGCAACAGCGGGTTGCCCGCGCCCGCGCGTAAGCACGCGTCGACCCGCTCCGGCGGGGCACCGGCGTGGACGGTGCGGACCAGTCGCGCGGCGGCGTCGGGGCTCAGCGGGGCAAGGGTGTGGGTGTGCACGAGGGCGGGCGAGAGGGCGTGCGCGAGACCGTCCGCCGGGGGGTCGATGTCGTACTGGCCGCGCTCGGTGGCCACCAGGAGGACCGGCAGCCGGTCGATGCGGCGGACGGCCTCGACGAGCCAGCGGCGGGAGGCGGGGTCGGCGAAGTGGACGTCGTCCACGGCGACGAGGAGGGGGGACTCGGCCGCGTAGGACCGCAGCAGGCGCCACAGCCGGGCGGGCCTGCCCCGGTGCGGCGGGGTGCCCGGCGGGTCCGGCGCCTCGCCCGCGACCTGGTCGAACTCCGGGCCGTGGGAGAGAAGTTGGAAGACGGTGCCGAACGGCACGGAGGTGTGCTCGGGCGAGCAGCGGGCCCGCAGGACCCGCATGTCGTTCGCCGCCGCCTGCTCGGCCGCGGACTCCAGGAGCGCGGTGCGGCCGGTGCCGGTGGCACCCCGGAGCAGCACCAGGCGACCCGAGCCGTTTCGGGCACGGGTTGCCTCCGCGGTCAGCAGCTCCATGGCCTCACGGCGTTCGAGAAGCGGTTCCGGCGGGCACATCGCTGTCTCCTTCGTGGAAGGTCGTTTTCCGCTTCCGTAGACGGGGCAGGGCCCGTCGGGGTGCACCGTTCGCGGACGTCGGCGTGAAAACGCCGTGGCCGGTCCCGCGGTCCCTCCCGCGGTGGCCCGTGGTCCCTCCCGCAGTGATCTCGTGGTGCATCTCGTGGTCCTCCACGATTGCGCAGCGCACACGACACACAGAAGTGTGAATCGAGCCCATCGGCCACTCCCCTCGCAGGAGCGGCGATTTCGTGCATACGGGAGAAACGGTTGCGCAGCACATTCCGGACCACGGACCCGGCGACGGCCCTGGCCGCGGCCACCGTCACGTCGGAGTCCCAGGAGACCCGGCGCCGCATCCCGGTCGTGGTCCACACCCTCGACCCGCTCTCCCGCGCCGGCGTGCTCAGCCAGCTGCGGGGGCACCCGGTGATCGGCCTCGTGGACGACACCGAGGTACGGCCGGGCACCGTGGCCGTGCTCGTCGGGGACACCCCGGACGAGCCGCTGCTGTCCGCGCTGCGCCGGCTGGTGCGCAGCGAGGGGGCGCGGGCCGTGCTGGTGGTGAGCACGATCCGCGAGACGGAGCTGCTCGATGTCATCGAGTGCGGGGTCGGGGCCATCGTGTGGCGGCAGGAGGCGACCGCGCACCGGCTGGCGCAGGCGGTGCTCGCGGCCTCGCGCGGGGACGGCGATCTGCCCGCCGATCTGCTCGGCCGGCTGATCAACCAGGTGGGGACGTTGCAGCGTTCGGTGGCCGGGCGCACCGGGGCGCCCCTGTCGGGCCTGGTACCGAGGGAGATCGACGTCCTACGGCTGGTGGCCGAGGGGATGGACACCGGCGAGATCGCGAGCAAGCTCTCCTACTCCGAACGCACCGTCAAGAACGTGATGCACGGGCTCACCACCCGGCTGCACTTGCGCAACCGGGCGCACGCGGTGGCCTATGCCCTCCGTGAAGGCTACATCTGATCGAACGGGCAGCCGAACCCGGCCAGTTGGGCACCGCACTCTGCCCGCCGGTTGTCCCCGGCGCGTCTACGGAGATGACCCCCGCGCCGGTCAGGATCGACGGACAGGCATCCGACACAGCAGGAGCACAGGAGCACGACCGTGATCCACGAGGTGGACGAGGTCCTCAAGGGACTGATCGGCGGTGGTGCCCTGGCCGGCTCCGGCATCGACGTCTCCTTCGAGGCCCCGACCCGCGACTGGGCGGCCCGGCGCAACGCGCCCGCCGTCAACACCTATCTGTACGACATCCGTGAGGACGTCTCGCGCCGCCAGCGCGGTCACATGCCGGTCCGCGACGAGCTCGACATCGTCGTGCGCCGCCGTCAACCGCCCCGCTGGTTCCGGCTGTCGTACCTGGTGACGGCCTGGACGAAGCAGCCCCAGGACGAGCACCGGCTGCTCTCCGCGGTGCTGGCCAATCTGCTGCGCCGGGAACTGCTGCCCGCCGACGAACTCCCGGGCGCGCTCGGCGCGCTGGGCCTGACCCTGCCGATCTCGGTGGCCGGGCTGCACACCGAGTCCCGGTCCCTCGCCGAGATCTGGTCCGCACTGGGCGGCGAGCTGAAGCCGTCCCTCGACCTCGTGGTGACCGCGCCGTTCCCGGCGTTCCCCGAGTACGACGCCGGCCCCCCGGTCACCGAGGGCGCGGCGATCCGGGTGCGCGGCATCGACGGCGGTCTGGAGGGCTCGGAGGAACGCGCGCACCGGCCGGGGCAGTTGGCGTCCGCGCCGATCACCGGGGAGCGGCGGCGGTGACCGTGCGCGTCGCCCGGGACACCGATGCCCTCCTGTTCCGGCTCGCCCGACTGCGCGAGCGCGTGGCCGAGTTGGTGGCCGAGCGCGGTGCCGGTGATCCGACGGCGAGCGATCCGCTGCGTGGGCTGTACCTGTCCGAGGAGGGCGTACGGCATCTGCTGGAGCCGTCCGCGCGGCCGGACGCGTCCGTGTTCGCCGACGCGCGACCGGGACCGGAAGCAGAACCGGAAGAAGGGCCGGATCCGGAACCTGGCCGGGAACCCCCCGCCGACGGTCCGCTGGAGCGGCTCGCGGGGCGGCTGGGGCTGACCGAGCTGGACACGCGGATCCTGCTCATCGCCCTGGCGCCCGATCTGGACCGCTCCTACGAGCAGTTGTACGGGTACCTGAACGACGACGTGAGCAGACGCCGGGCCACGGTCGGGCTCGCGCTCGATCTGTGCGGACTGCCCGTGCACCTCGCGCGGGCGCGGGCCCGGTTCAGTCCCTCGGCGCCGCTGAGCGCGCTCGGGCTGCTGACCGTCGAGGATCCCGAACGCCCCTTCCTCGGGCGCGGGTTGCGGGTGCCGGACCGGCTGGTCGCGCATCTGCTCGGCGACGACACGCTGGACGCGTCGCTCGTCGGCCATGTCCGTCCGCTCGCGTCGCCGTCGGCGGTGGCCGCGCCCTCGTCCGCGCCCTCGTCCGCGGAGGACGGCGGGTTCACGGCCCGGCTGGCCGCCCGGCTCACCGCCGCTCCGCTCACCGTGCACCTGCGGGAGCGCCGCGAGGGCGACGGTCTGCTGCGCGCCGGAGCCGCCCTGCAAGCGGCAGGCACGCGGGCGCTGCACTTCACGCCCCCGGCGGCCGAGGACGAGCTCTCCGCGCTCCTGCCCCGCCTGCTGCGCGAGGCCCGGCTGCGCGGGTGCGCGGTCGTGGTGTCGCCGTTGCCGGAGAAGCCGGGGCCGTTGTTCCGGGCGCTCACGGCGGCCGATGTGACCGTGCTGTTCGCGGGCCCGCAGCCGTACGACCCGCAGTGGTGCGACCGTGATCCGCTGGTCCTGGACGTGCCCCGGCCGCCCGCGGGCGCGGTGGACGCCTGGTCGGCGGCGCTCGGCGCCGGGGCGGACGGGCCGGGGTTCGACCTGGCCGCCACGGTCGCCCCGTACCGGCTCGGCGGTGACCGGATCGAGCGGGCGGCCCGCGCGGCCGTGGACCTCGCGGCGTTCGACGGCACCGAGGTGACCGCGGCCCATCTGCGGCTCGCGGCACGTCTGCAGTCCGCCTCCGGTCTGGAGCGGCACGCACGCCGGATCCGGCCCGACGTCGGCTGGGACGATCTGGTGCTGCCCGACAAGCCCCTCGCCCAGCTGCGGGAACTCGCTCTGCGCGCCCGGCATCGCGACCGGGTGCTCGGCGACTGGCGGCTGAGCGCCGGGGGCGGCCGGGGCCGGGGGGTGCTCGGGCTGTTCGCGGGCGAGTCGGGCACCGGGAAGACGCTGTCGGCTGAGGTCGTGGCGGCCGAACTCGGCCTGGACCTCTATGTCGTGCAGCTCTCCTCGGTGGTCGACAAGTACGTCGGCGAGACCGAGAAGAACCTGGAACGGATCTTCACCGAGGCCGACCGCACCGACGCCGTGCTGCTCTTCGACGAGGCGGACGCGGTGTTCGGCAAGCGCTCGGAGGTCAAGGACTCCCACGACAAGTACGCCAACATGGAGAGCGCCTATCTGCTCCAGCGGCTGGAGTCCTTCGACGGGATCGCCCTGCTGACCACGAATCTGCGGGCCAACATCGACGAGGCGTTCACCCGGCGGCTGGATCTGGTGGTCGACTTCCCGTTCCCGGACACCGCCCAGCGGCTGGCGCTGTGGCGGCACAGCCTGGCGGCCGTGCCCCGCGCCGACGACACGGATCCGGCGGCGGTCGCCCGCGACTTCGAGCTGGCCGGCGGTTCCATCCGCAGCGCGGTGGTCACCGCCGCCTATGCCGCCGCCGGACGCGGCGGCCTCGTCACCTCCGCCGACCTGCGGGAGGGCGCGGAGCGCGAGTACCGCAAGGCCGGACGGCTGGTGCCGGGCGAGGGCAACTGGTAGCGGGGCGGCGGCCGGTGGGGCGCGCCGAAGGCGGAGCGCCCCACCGAGAGGGCAAGGGCCGCCCGGCGGGTGGCGGGGCAAGGGCCGCCCGCCGGTGGCGGCCCCGCCACTCGGACCGTGACTACTTCACGCGCCACTTCTGGTTGGGCGTGCCCGAGCACGTCCACAGCTGGAGGTCGCCGCCGTTGCGGGTGGCGTTGTCCTTCACGTCGACGCACTTGTCGGCCTGCGGGTTGACCAGGTCGCCCTGGGTGCTGAGCACGAACTGCTGGGCGGGGTTGCCGCTGCACCTGGCCAGCTGGATGACCGCGCCGTCGTCCCGGGAGCCCCAGGCGACGTCCATGCACAGGCCGAGGGAGCGGACGGTGCCGTCGCCCCGGAAGTCCCACTTCTGGTTGGCCGAGCCGGCGCAGTCCCAGATCTGGAGCGGGGTGCCGTCCTTGCCCTTGCCGTTCTGCGCGTCCGTGACGTCGACACAGCGGTCCGAGCCCTGGCCGATGATCGCGAAGCCCTTGACGGTGGACGGCTTCTTCGTCTCCTTCGTCTCCGGTTCCTTCTGCGACCCGGATCCCGAGCCGCCGGATCCGGAGCCGGAGCCCCCGCCCGAACCGGAGTCGGTGTCGGAACCCGGATCCGCCTGCTCGGGCTCCTCCTCCTGCTGGGGAGCCTCGGGCGTCTCCGAGGGCAGCGGCGCCGCGGAGACGGTGGGCGCCGGGGCCATCGCGGACGGGCTGGCGCTCGGCAGAGTGGTCGTACCGGCCTGCTGGAGGTCGCTCGCGGCGCTGACGACCTTCGGCTGGTAGGCGAACCACAAGGTCACGAAGGTGATCGCCAGCGCCACGGCCACCCCGAGGCAGGTGGCGAGCCAGCCCGGCAGGAACCCCCGCTGGACATAGGTGCCGTCGACGGACTGCGGTGCCACGCCCGCCCGTTGGACGGCGAGCGCGTACGGTCTCTCCTCCTTGGACCCGAACCAGACGATCTGCCGGGGCTTCAGCGTGGCCTTCACGAACGCGGCACGGCCGGGCTCGATCTGCACATTGCTCGGGTGGATGTCGTACGACAACTGGTCGCCGTTGTCGCTGCCGCTGACGGCGGCGGTGACCTTGGTGTTGCCGAGGTTGTCGATGGCGAGCTGCGGACGGCCCCGCAGGCGTCACTTCACGGTGGGCGGGACGAGTTCCGCCCGCACCTCGGTGAACGGCGTGATCGTCAGGTTCCCCTCGGGGACCGTCGTGGCCTCCGGGTGCTGCGTGGGCGTGATCCGCACCGCGTACGGGTGGGGCCCGGCCGTCGCGTCGGGGGTGCGCGGCGGAGTGAACGTCAGCTCGACCGTGCCCGTGGTCCCCGGGTAGAGCCGCAGGGTCCCCGGCTCCACGGTCGTCCACGGCGCGACGTCGCCGACCGGCTCGAACCGGTACTCGTCGACCACGTCACCGGTGTTGCGCAGCCGCAGTCGTACGGTCGTACTGCTCCCCGGGTCCACGGTCGCGGAGGCGGGTTCGAGCGATGTCCAAAGGCTCACAGAGGGACGCTACGCGATTGGCCGCGTACGGTCAGGAGTCGCCGGGGCAGGCCGGGCTGCCCCGAAGGCCACCCGGCTCCGCCCCGACAGCCTTGTCACACGGTGAACTTGACGGCTTCCAGCCAGATGCCGTTGTCCAGGGTGCCGCCGAAGATGTAGTTCTCCCCCTCGCCGGGCTTGTCGCAGGCCAGGTTCTGCCAGCCCCGGTCCTTCTGGTGCACCGACTGGCAGACGCCCCGGCGGCCCTCGTCGACGTTGATGGTGAAGCCCAGCATGCTGGGGGCGTCCTGCTTGGAGTCGCCGATGTAGTTGTCCAGGCCGTCGGGCGCGCCCGACCAGGGTTCCACGTAGTGGCCCTGACCGTTCGTCGAGCCGGGGTTGTGGACGAAGGCGGCGCTGGCGGTGCCGCCGACGCCGGACACCGCGATGTTGAGGGCCGTCAGCGGCCGGCTCTGGCCCACCGTGCCGGCCGTGTCGCCGTCGCACTCCGGGGCCGTCCAGCCCTTGCCCTTGACGAAGGCGCGGTAGCAGACGTGCCGGCCACCGGGGTCGGACGCGGCCAGCTGCCGTACGGCGGTCGCGGCCGTCGGCGCCTTCTTCGGCTTCTCCTCGGACCCGCCGCCCGATCCGCCGCCTCCGTCGTCACCGCCCCCGCCGCCGCTGTCGCTGTCGTTCTTCGGCTCCTCCGTCTGCGGGGGCGCCGACGAGACCGGCGGAGGGGAGGGCGTCGGCTCTGCGGGGGCGGACAGGGACGGCGTGGGCGAGGGCGCCAGCGTGCTGACGCCGGCCTCCCGCAGCTCCGTGGTGGCGCTGACGACCCTGGGCTGGTAGGCCAGCCACAGCGTCAGGAACGTGATGGCGAGCGCCAGGAAGATGCCGAGACAGGTGGCGAGCCAGCCGGGCAGGAAACTCCGCTGCACATAGGTGCCCTCGACGTCGAGCGGGGTCACCCCCGACCGCTTCACCGCGAAGGTGTACGGCCGCTCCTCCTTGGACCCGAACCAGATGATCTGCCGGGGCTTCAGCGTGGCCTTCACGAACGCGGCACGGCCGGGCTCGATCTGCACATTGCTCGGGTGGATGTCGTACGACAGCTGGTCGCCGTTGTCGCTGCCGCTGACCGACGCGGTGACCTTCGTGTTGCCCAGGTTGTCCACGGCGAGCTTCGGCCGCCCCCGCAGCCGCCCCTTGACCGTCGGCGGCACGAGCTCCGCCCGCACCTCGGTGAACGGCGTGATCGTCAGGTTCCCCTCGGGGACCGTCGTCGCCTCCGGATGCTCGGTCGGCAGGATCCGCACCGCGTACGCGTTCGGGCCGGCCGTCGCGTCCGGGGTGCGCGGCGGCGCGAACGTCAGCTCCACCGATCCCGTCGTCCCCGGGTACAACCGGAGCGTCTGCGGCTCCACGGTCGTCCACGGCGCGATGTCACCGACCGGCTCGAAGCGGTACTCGTCGACCACGTCACCGGTGTTGCGCAGGCGCAGTCGTACGGTCGTACTGCTCCCCGGGTCCACGGTCGCGGAGGCGGGTTCGAGGGAAGTCCAAAGGCTCACCACCGGGACGCTACGGCAGTGCCCGGCGGCGGGGTCAGAGACGCCGGGGCAGCCTTCCCTGCCTCAAGGGGCAGCATCGGTGCCGGTCACCCCGGCCGACGTGGGAGGCGGCGGTCAGCTCCTGCCCTTGACCTTCGTGACCGTGGCGCTGGAGATGTCCACGGAGTTGGGCAGCATCGCCTGCGGGCGCAGCAGGTCCCGGAGCAGGAAGTCCATCAGCTCGGCTCCGCTCATGGCCTTGAGCCGCTGGGCCAGCGGCGGGTTGGCCTGCTCGAACCGGATGATCTCCACGAGCGTGCGCTCGACCAGGCCGGGGATGATGTCCGAGCCGACGAGGATGTTCTTGTGGAGGAGTTCGGGCCGTTTGAGCTCCTTCTCCGGGCCGTAGACCATCTGGTCCCCCGGCACCGTGAGCGCGAGCTGCCGCGCGAACATGTGCGCCTGCTGCTCCTCCGGGTCCTGGATGTGCGAGAAGGCGGTGGCCATGCCCATCAGGGCCTCCCCCTCGACCTCTCCCCGCTTGAACTCGCGCACCGGCTTGTACGCGGCCTGCTTCTGCGCGAGTTCCCGCTGACCCGATTTCGCCTTGTGCTCCGGCAGGTCCGGCCGGTTCGCGGGGGCGACGAGTTTGGGGTAGTCGCGCTGGACGAAGTCGCTCAGCATGATCCAGCCCTCGCTCACCAGCCGGTCGATGCCGAGCTCCAGCCGGATCTCGCCGAAGCGGGGGGCGCGGTCCGTCTTGCCCCTGGGCTCGATGTAGAAGAAGACGAAGCCGTCGTTGCCGAGGACCAGTTCGTCGACGTTCATGGTGTTGTTCTCGGCGTCGCCCAGCTCCGACTTGGGCTTCAGCTTCTTCTCCGAGGCGAGCATCGCGTCGGCCCGTTCCTGCTGGGTGTAGTGGGCGAGCACGCTGCTGTTCAGCTCGTTCTCCAGCTTGGCCCTGACGTCCTTGACCCAGGCCCTGGCGCTCGCGCCGCCGATCTCCTTCGTGAGCTCGGCCCGGTTCAGCTCCGACATCTCCCGGACGTAACCGAAGCCGGACATGTCGAAGTTCACGGTGCTCTGCGCGAACTGCGGGTCCTTCCACATGGTGCCCCGGTCCGTCATGGCCTTGTACGGCGCGGCCGCCGCCTCGGGCATGCTCCCGTCGCGCTCGGCCTGCCCGCCCACGACGTTCATCTCGGCCCTGACGGCGGTGAGCACGTTCTCGAGATAACGCAGGTCGCCGGGGAGCGCGCCCTCGCGCAGGGGCAGGGCGAGCATCTGGAGCTCCGCCAGCTGGTTCAGGCACTGCTGCGGGTCGCGGACGGTGGACCGGTCGTACGCCAGGACGGCCTCCTTCACCGGGGCCACCGCCTCGGAGACCGGTTTCTCCTTGATCCACCCCGCGAGGCGGCCGGTCAGCGACTTGGCCGGGGCGTTCGCCGCGCTCTCCAGCGTCTCGTGTCCCTTGCGCTGGACCGTGTTCCCGGCGGCCGGGGCACACGGCGCTGCCGCCTTCCCGGGGCCGTCAGCCGCGCGTTCCGTCCCAGGGCCGTCCGCCGCGCGCTCCTGCCCCGGCCCGTCCGTCGCGCGTTGCACGGGAGCGGGGCCGGCCATCACCCGCCGGGCGGTGGCCTCCGCCTGCTTCTCGGCCCAGTCGGAGGGGTCGGAGACACGCAGGCCGGAACCGTCGTCGGTGCCGGGCACCGCGCCGCGCCGCTGCTGGCGGACGTGGTCCAGCTCATGGGCGAGGGTGTGCTTGTCCCGGCCGTCCCACACCACATGGGAGCCGGAGGTGTACGCCCGCGCCCCGATCTCCGCAGCGGAGCGCTGGGCCACGGCGTCGGTGTGGACGCGGACGCCGCCGAAGTCCTCGCCGTCGAACCGGCCCTCCATCTCGGTGCGCAGCGCGGGGTCCAGCGGCTGACCCGAGGTACGCAGGACCTGATGCACGGCGGAGCGCTGCACCGGCGCGTCCTGTCCGCGGTCCGCGTCGCGTGCACGGTCCGGGGCGTGTCCGCAGTCCGGGCCGTGCTGGTGGCGCTGCTCCGCGACGGCGCGGGCCACCGCCGCGTTGCCCGCGGCGCGTTGCAGGGCCAGGAGCGCGGCGGCGGGCCCCTGCGGCGTGACACGTCCGGGCGTGCGCGCGGCCCCCGTCCGGCCCCGCTCCCTCTCGGTCGCTCCGTTCTGCGCTCGCACCGGTTCTCCTCGGCTCGAAGACACCTGCTCGGACACTTGCTCGGACACCTGCTCGGATCGACCAGCCTCACCGGACCGGCCACGGCGACGGAAGGTCCACGGGGGCAGTCCCGGGGGCAGACCGGGCCGTCGTTGCCCCCGCACGTGCCCCTGCGGGCAACGACGGTGCCCCCGTCCCGGCCCTCCGGGACGTTTCGGGGCACGCGCTTCGCGCGTGAGGGTGAGAGGCGACCTGTCTCGTACCCCAAGGAGAGCAGAGCATGCCGTCCTACCTGTCGCCGGGCGTCTACGTCGAGGAGGTGGCCAGCGGCTCGCGTCCCATCGAGGGTGTGGGCACCTCGGTGGCCGCCTTCGTCGGCCTGGCCCCGACCGGTCCGCTGAACGAGCCGACCCTGGTGACCAACTGGTCCCAGTTCGTCGCCGCCTTCGGCGAGTTCACCGACGGCTACTACCTCGCGCACTCGGTGTACGGGTTCTTCAACAACGGCGGCAGCGCCGCGTACGTCGTCCGTGTGGGCGGTACGGCCCAGGACGGCGCGTCCGCCGGCTCTCCGGCCGCCGTGACGGGGTCCGCCGCGCCGGCCGCGCTCCCGCCGGGCGAGCCGAAGCAGCTGGGCACGTTCAGTGTGACCGCCATCGCGGGCGGCTCGCTGAGCGTCGAGGTCGCCGACCCCGAGGGCGAGGGCCCCGCCGAGCGCTTCAAGCTGATCGTCAAGGACGGCGACAAGCCGGTCGAGACCTTTGACGTGACGGCCAAGAAGGGCGGCCGCAACTACGTCGTCACCCAGGTCAAGGAGCGCTCCAAGCTCATCACGGTCACGGAGACCGCGCCGGCCGCGCAGCTGGCGCGCCCCGACAACCAGACCGTGGCCCTGGCGGCGCCCGCCGCTCCGGCCGCCGTCGCGCCCGCCGCGGCCGACGACGCCCACCCGGGTCCGGCCGAGTACCTCGGCGACTCCGCCGACCGCACCGGCTTCGGCGGCCTGGAGGCCGTGGATGAGATCTCCATGGTCGCGGTGCCGGACCTGATGGCCGCCTACCAGCGCGGCGCGATCGACCTGGAGGCCGTCAAGGCGGTCCAGCTCGGTCTGATCGCGCACTGCGAGCTGATGGGCGACCGGGTCGCCGTCATCGACCCGCCGCCCGGCCTCAACGCCCGGCAGATCCGTGTCTGGCGCCAGGAGACCGCCGGCTACGACTCCAAGTACGCCGCGCTCTACTACCCCTGGATCAAGGTCTTCGACCCGGCCACCGGCCAGTCGAAGGTGATCCCGCCGAGCGGTCACGTCGCCGGTGTCTGGGCCCGCAACGACTTCGAGCGCGGGGTGCACAAGGCGCCCGCCAACGAGGTCGTACGCGGCGCGGTGGATCTCGAACTCCAGATCACCCGGGGCGAGCAGGACCTGCTCAACCCCATCGGCGTCAACTGCATCCGTGCCTTCCCGGGCCGCGGCATCCGCGTCTGGGGCGCCCGCACCATGTCCTCCGACCCGGCCTGGCGCTACCTGAACATCCGCCGGTACTTCAACTACCTGGAGGAGTCGATCCTGATCGGCACCCAGTGGGTGGTGTTCGAGCCGAACGACCACGCGCTGTGGGCCCGGATCCGGCGCAACGTCTCCGCGTTCCTCGTCAACGAGTGGCGGCAGGGCGCCCTGTTCGGCCAGCGGCCCGAGGACGCGTACTACGTCAAGTGCGACGAGGAGACCAACCCGCCGGAGTCGGTCGACCTCGGCCGGGTCATCTGCGAGATCGGTATCGCCCCGGTGAAGCCCGCCGAGTTCGTGATCTTCCGGCTGGCCCAGTTCTCCAGCGGCAGCGGCGAGTTGGAGGAGTAGGCCGCCGCCACCGGCCCGCGCCCCTTCCCGCTTTCCCGCTGAAGCCCCATCCCCGCTGAAGCCAGCCCCTTTCCCAGCCCCCTCAGAAGGACACAGAACAGATGAGTCTCGCGCCGGGTGACGCCCTTACTTCACACAATTTCGGCCTGCAGATCGACGGGGTGATGGTCGAGTACCTCGCGGAGGTCAGTGGCCTCACCCTCGAACAGGACGTCATCACGTACCAGCAGAACTCCGCGCAGGGCCGGCCCGAGGTCAACCTCCTGCCCGGTGTGCAGAAGAACGGGCAGTGCACGGTGGTCCGCGGTATGACCCAGTCGGCCGCGTTCAACACGTGGATCAACGACTCGATCAACGGTCAGATGGGCTCGGCGCGCAAGAACGCGTCGATCATCATGATGGATTACCAGAACAACCCGGTGAAGCGTTACAACATGCGCAACGCCTGGTGCAGCAAGATCGACGCGAGCACTCTCAAGGCGGGCGAGGCGTCCGCGCTCACCGAGACCGTGACCATCGTCTTCGAAGAACTGGTCATCGAGTAATGCGGCGTACGGCTGGCAGGGCGGGCGCGATGACGGTGACGGGGCAGGAGGCGGCGCCTTCCGCCATGTCCCCCTTCCCCACCACCGGCGCTCCCGTCGCCGCGCCGGACCCGGCGCCTTCTCAGGCGTCGGGTCCGGCATCGGCTCCGGCTCCGGCTCCGGCCGTCGCGCCGGTGACGCAGCGGCTGCGGACGGAGTTCCCGTTCGAATTGCCGCGCGGGTACGTCGACGAGGCGGGGAACGTCCACCGGGAGGGCGTGATGCGTCTCGCCACCGCTCGGGACGAGCTGATCCCGCTGCGCGACGTCCGCGTCCAGGAGAACCCGGCGTACCTGTCGGTCGTGCTGCTCGGCCGGGTCATCACCCGGCTGGGCAATCTGCCGATGGTCCACGACGGGATCGTGGAGAACATGTTCGCGTCCGACCTCGCGTTCCTCCAGGACTTCTACCGGCAGGTCAACGCGGAGGGCCACACCCGCGCGGCCGTGGAGTGCCCCCACTGCTCCGAGCCCTTCGAGGTCGAACTCGGCGGGAGCCGCCTGGGGGAATCGTGACGTACGCGACCGACCGGCTGCACGAGGAGATCGCGTACGTCGCCTTCCACTTCCACTGGAGCTTCGAGGAGATCCTCGACCTCGAACACCACGACCGCCGCCGCTACACCGAACAGATCGCGTCCCTCGTGACACGGGGCGGGTCGGAGGGCTGAACACGTGGGCTTCATGGATCGCCTACGGGGCGCCGCAGGGTCGGCGGCGCGCCGGGGTGGGGTTGACGGCGACGGCGGTGCGTCGGGTGACGGGGTCGGTTCGGGCTCGGCTTCGGGCTCGGCTTCGGGCTCGGGTGCAGGGGCGTCTGCGGGTGTCTCGGTCGGCGGGGCCGTTCCGGTCGGCGAGGGTGCTTCCGTCGGTGGGGCCGCTCCTGCCGGTGGGGCCGCTCCTGCCGGTGGGGCCGCTCCTGCCGGTGGTGGTGGTGGTGGTGCCGGCGGTGGTTGGGAGGGTCTGGGTCCGATTCAGCGGGCGACCGGGGGCGGACGGGCCGCTGTCGCGGACGCCGGGTTCAGCGGGCGGCTGAGCACCTGGCAGAACCCGTCCTTCACCGGGACCCTGTCCCACGCCGTCCTGCCCGGCGCGCCGGGCGGGCTGGTCAAGAACGTCCTCACCACGTCGGCGACACCCGTCGCCGGCCTGGAACTGCCGTCGCGCACCCTGCCGGTGGCCGGCGACGAGCCAGAGACCTCGTCCGCGTCCGCGTCCGCGTCCGGCGAGACTCGACCGGTGCTGCGAGCCCCGTACCAGGTCACGCCGTCCCGTCCGACCGGCCCGCGGGTCACCCCCGCGCGTCCCCGGGCCACCCGTCCGACCCCGCTGACCAGGGCCCCCGCCGCACCGGCCGTCCAACGCCGGACGCTACCGGCGGCACTGCCCACAGCCACCGGGTCCACCGGGTCCACCGGCACCCCGGCGGGTACCGCTTCGGGGCCGACGACTTCGAGCGATGCGTCCTCCGGGCCCGTGACGTCCGGTGGGTCCTCGTCACCGCGTACGGAGTCGGCGGCCGCCGCTCCGAGGCGTACGGCAACCGCCGAGCGCGGGGCGGACGCAGGTCAGGGTTCGGTCGGCACGCCGGGCGGCACGCCTCGGGCAACGGCGCCTGTGGCAACGGCTGTCGGGCGCGAGGCATCTGCGGGTGGCTCCGCCGGTACAGCCGAGGCCGCCGCCCCGGGCAACACCACCGCCGACGCCGGTCGCGCAGGACTCGCCGTCCAGCGAGCGACGCCCGACGCGGCCGCGGGTACGACGCCCAACTCAGCCCAGGCATCCGCGAACTCCCGCCCGGGCCCCACGGCATCGCACACCCCGGGTACGACGCCGAGCCCCGGCCGTACGCCAACGAAGCCCGCAGGCACGACGCCCAACCCCGACCCTGCGGCGTCGAAGCCCGCAGGCACGCCGTCGAACTCCGGACGTCCGGCACCGCACTCCGCCGGTACGACACCGAGCCCTGGCCGTACGACGTCGACCTCCGACCGTACGCAGGCGAACTCCGGCCCAACCTCTGCGCCCTCCACCGATTCGACGCCGAACTCCGGCCGTGCGCAGGCCAACTCCGCCGGTACGGCGTCGGACTCCGCCCATACGGCAGCGAACCCCCCGGCCCAGGCAGTCGGCGCCCCCGGGACCACGCCTTCTACCGGCGTCACGGGCAGCCGCCCCACCACCTCCGGACGCGGCGAGGTCAGCGTCCGACGAGCGGCTACCGGCCGCACCACCCCCACCGCTTCAGGTCCCGGCGAGGCCGGCGCCCACCGGGCAACGACCGCATCGGGCGGCACAGTTGGCACCCCCGGCGTACCCGGGCACTCCGGCGCCGACATCCAGCGGGCACCGAGCGAGCCCAGCGCCACGGCGACCAGCCCGGCCGGTACGACGACCGGGCCCACCGGCACCCGCACCAACCCGGCCCGCGTCCCGGTCACCCCGGGACACCCCGAGGTCAACGTCCAGCGGACAGCGACCGGTCCCAGCCGTACCGCGCCGACCACCACCGGCGAGGCGGTCACCCGCCCGAACGCCGCATCGGACATCGCCCGAGGAGCATCCGGCCTCCCCGGTGGCACGGCGGCCGGTGCCGGTGCCCAGGCGCACGACAGCCGACCGTCAAGGGCCGGTCTCGGCAACCCGACCGCCACCGCACCCCGTACGACGACGCTTCACGGCACCACTCCCCACGTGCCCCACGACCCCGCCACCCGAGCCCCCGTCCCCGGCGCCCCGTCGGCCGACATCCAGCGCTCGGCGACCGCCCCCACCGTCACACCGGCCCCGCCCGGCGCCGAAAGCCCTGCCACCCCTGCCACCCCTGCCGACCCCCGTACGGCCCCCGGAGGGACGGGGCTCACCTCACGTCCCACCGCGACCAACCCCGTCGACGTGCAGCGCACGACGGCCACCTCCAGCCCCAGCCCCACGGCGGACGGTCACAGCGCGGCGGCGCACCATCGCGGCGTATCGACAACGAGCCCCGGCAGCACGGCAGTCGGCCCGAGCGGCACGTCCTCCGGGACCCCCGCCGCCCCGCCGACCCGCAGCGCGGCCGACACCACCCGGCGGACAACGACCGCCCCCCGTGGCACAGCCTCCACCGTCCAACCCACCGTCACGCCCACTCGCCCCGTCCAGCGGAGCACCGCCCCCAGCGCGCGGCGCGTAGGCCTCGGCACCCCCACTCTCGGCCCCGTGCCGCCCACCGCGCCCACACCCACGCCCCAGGCATCTCCAGCACCCCCCGCAACCCCGGCACCCCCGACTCAGCCCACCTCCCCCACCCCGAGCCCGAGCCCCACCCCCCGCCAGCGCCCCCTGCTCGGTGCCCCCCTCACCGCCCCTCCCGTCGACGCGAAGCCACTGGCCGGACGCCCCACCCCCGGCACCCCGAGCCCCCTCGCCCACCCCTCTCCCGTACAGCGAGCAACGGCACCCGCCCCGGCGGCACCACACCGAGCAGGGCCGAGTCCCACCCCGGCGGCCCCGCCCGTCCCCCTGACACCCATTGGCCCGGCCCAGGGCCGCCCCCAAGGGGCGCGGGGAACTGCGCGACCAGCCACCCACGGCCCACAGTCGTCCCACAGCCCACTGCCGTCCCACAGCTCACAGCCGCCCCACACCCCGACCCGGCCCACCCACGAACCAATCAGCACGCCGACGGCCGCAGCCGAGCCGAAGGCCCAGCCCGTCCGCCCCCTCACCCCCACCCGCGCCCTCACCTCGGCGCTCCCCGCCCCCACCGCGCCCCCGGCAGCGCAGCGTCAGGCCCCCCGGCCCGCCGTGCCCCTGCGCCGCCCCACGGCCCCCGGCACCGGCCCCGCCGTACAACGCCTCACCGGGGACAAGCCCGCCCGCCCCGCCGTACCCCTCGCCGTCGCCACCCCCTCGACGACCCCGCAGAAGCCGACCCCGCCGCGCGCCCTCCCGGTGGTCCAACGCCAGGCCGCCATCCCGCCCGCACCCCTCACCATCCCGCAGGCCCCCACCGCACCGACCCCCGAACCGGCCCGCACCCCCGCACCCCCGACTCCCGCCGCACCCGCACCCGCCGCGATCCAGCGAGCCCCCCGGACCCCCCTCGGCCCCACCCCCGCCACCGCGACTCACCGCACCGCGTCGGCCAACTCCCCGTCCAACTCCTCCGCCTCCTCCGCCTCCTCCGCCACGGCGGACGCCGCACCCCCGTTCGACCCCCGCGCCCTCACCGACTTCCAGCTCGACGAACTGACCCACAAGCTCATCGGCCGCGTCACCCGCCTCGTCCGCACCGAACTCCGCATGGACCGCGAACGCATCGGCAAACTCCGCGACCCCCGCCACTGACCCGGACCACCGACCCAGATCACCCAGACCACCGCCGCCCACCGACCCCCGCCCACCGACCTGTACGACCCGGCGGCAGCCGCCCGCAGAAAGGCCCACCCGATGCCCCGCGATCTCGACCCGGGCTCCACCATCTTCTTCACCCTGACGATCGACGGCGAGAGCCTCGGTTACTTCAACGGGTGCGAGGGGCTGTCCTCGACGGTGGAGATCGAGCACCGCCAGGAGGGCGGGAACAACGGGTTCGTCTGGCAGTTCCCGTCGCGCGTGACATTCTCGAACATCCGGCTGACGCGGCCGCTGACCCCGGACACGGCGAAGGTCGCGGCGTGGATCTCCTCCGTGGCGACGGGCGTGAAGCGCCCGACCGCCCAGATCGCGGCGCTGCGCGCGGACGGCTCGGAGGTGGCGCACTGGGGCCTGATCGACGTCCTGCCGGTGAGCTGGCAGGGGCCGTCCCTGGACCCGGCGAACCCGAGCGTGGCGACCGAGGTCCTGGAGATCACGCACCACGGATTCACGGACTGAGGGGCGGGGACAGCACATGGCGAAGGGCAGCAAGGGCGGCGCGGGCAAGAGCCTCGTGCGGGCCACACTGGCCATCCACGAGCCTCCGGTCGGGACGAGCACCACGCCCGGCGGGCTGATCAGGACGTTCAGCTTCGAGTTCAACCCGGCGGAGCTGACGCTGCGTCAAGGCGCCCAGTGGAAGACCACGATCAGCGCGGCCGTGCGCGACGGCGCTCTGCCGGAGTTCATGGGGCCCGAGGCCCGGCAGATGAACGTCGAGATCTTCCTCGACTCCTCCGACAAGCCGAGCGGCACCACGGTGCTGAAGAAGGTGGAGTCGCTGCTGTCGTGCTGCGAGGTGACGTCCAAGAGCCTCGCCGCGAAGCAGCCGTCGCCACCCTGGGTGGTGTTCCAATGGGGGTCGTTCTCGACGGCCCGCTTCACGGCTTACGTCAGTTCGGTGGACGTCACGTACTCGCTGTTCGGAACGACCGGCGTGCCGATCCGGGCCACCTGCCGGCTGTCGCTGCACGAGATCCCCAGCACCACCAAGGGGCAGAACCCGACGTCGGGCGCGCTGACCGCGCGGAGTGTGCACCGGGTCGTCGCGGGCGACTCGCTGCAGTCGCTGGCGTGGCGGGAGTACGGGAACGCGTCAGCGTGGCGGGCGATCGCGGAGGCCAACGGCATCGACGACCCCACCCGGCTGCCCACCGGCATCGAACTCGTCCTGCCGGCCGCCGAGGAGGTCGGTTTCTGATGGTGAAGCCGTCCTTCTCCAATGTCATCCACGTCACGCTCGACGGGGCGAAACTGCCGCCGGAGTACGCCGATCTGCTGGTCGGCGGCTGGGTCGACCTCGGGGCCGGGGTGCCGGGCGCGTTCCGGCTCACCTTCCGGGACCCGCACGGGCTGCTGCTGGGCAAACTGAACGTCAGGTTCGGCACCAAGGTCGTCATCGCGCCCGTCGCCGACGGGCAGGGCGCGGGCAACCCGCTGCTCACCGGCGAGGTCACCGGCATGGAGACCGACTACGACGGCACGGGCACCTTCACCGTCGTCCGCGGCTACGACCCGGGCCACCGGCTGATGCGGGTGCGCAGGGTGGCCGCGTACCGCAATCAGACGGCCTCCGACATCGCCCGCAAGCTGGCCGGTCTGAACGGCATCCCGGTCGGGCAGGTGGAGGGCACCAGGACGGTCTACGACTTCATCTCGCAGTCCAACGTGACGGACTGGGACTTCCTCGCGCGGCTCGCCGACGAGAACGAGATGGTGATGTCGCTGGACTCGAAGGGGAAGTTCCAGTTCGTCAAGCCGAAGCCGGCGTCCGGCGCGCCCCCGACGAGCACCCCCGGCGAGAAGAGCCCGTTCGTGCTCCAGGCCGGGGCGGACATCCTGCGCTGCCGGGCCGCCGTCACGGCCGCCGACCAGGTCGGCAGGGTCGAGGCGCGCGGCTGGAACGTCACGACGAAGAAGAAGCTCACGGCGACCACCCCCGCGAACGACAACCCGGGGATCGCGATCGGCACCACACCGCAGAAGGCAGCCGGCGCCTTCAAGGCCGCGAAACTGGTGGAGACCGACACGCCGTACGACCTCCAGACCGAGGTCACGCACGCGGCCGCCTCCCTCGCGGACGACATCACCTCCTCCTTCGCCGAGCTGGAGGTCACCGTGCGCGGCAACCCGCAGCTGCGGCCCGGGGTGCCGGTCACGCTCACCGAGGTGGGCACCCCGTTCGAGGGCAAGTACACCTGCACCTCCGTGCGGCACTCCTTCGGCGACGGCAGCCACTACGAGACCTGGGTGACCGTCAGCGGACGGCAGTGGCGCTCCCTGTTCGGCCTGGCGTCGGGCGGCGGCACCTCCGCCGCGCCCCGGCTGCCCAGTGTGGCCAACGCCCTGGTCACCGACGTACAGGATCCGCTGAAGCAGGGCCGGGTGAAGCTGCAGTTCCCGTGGCTGGACGACACCTATGTCAGCGACTGGACGCGGACGGTGCAGATGGGCGGCAAGGGTGGCGGCGGGATCTTCCCGCTGGACGTCGGCGACGAGGTGCTGGTCGCCTTCGACCGGGGCGCGCTCGACCATCCGTTCGTGATCGGCGGCCTCTACAACGGCGTCGACAAGCCGACGCCCGTGAAGGACGTATGGCTGCACGACCCGGTGAAGAAGAAGGCGATCCGGCACACCCTGTCGGACCGCGAGGGCAACCGGGTCGACCTGCTCAGCCAGCAGACCGGCCTGCGCAAGCAGGGCGTGCGGATCGCCAGCGGCAACGACAAGCTGGTCATCAACCTGGACCGGACGAAGACCGAGATCACCGTGGACAGCAAGGGGGCCGTCAGCATCACGGGCGGCACCTCGGTGTCCGTGAAGGCGGGGACCGATCTGACGCTGAGCGCGCTGCGGTCGGTGACGATCCGCAGCGGCGGGCCCCTCAACCTCCAGGGCCAGGGCATGGTCGCCTTGAGGTCGCTGGGCGGCGCGGTCAACATCAACGCGGTCGGCGCCCTCTCCATGAACGCGGCGGGCGCCGCGACGCTCAGCGCGGCCGGGACCGTGCAGATCAACGCGGTCGGGCAGGCGGCGCTGCGCGCGGCCAACGTCGACATCACCGGCATCGTCATGGTCAACAAGAAGCTGTACCCGATCCCGTGACGGCCCCCGACAGCGCGCCATGGCCCGTCATGCCGCCGTGGTCCGTCACGCCGCCGTGGCCCGTCATGCCGCCGTGGCCCGTCACGCCGCCGTGGCCCGTCACGCCGCCGTGGTCCGTCACGCCGCCGTGGTCCGCCGCGCCGCCGCGGCCCGTGGCCGTGGTCGTCCGGCGGCCGCTCATGAGAACACGTTCGTCTGAAAGGAGGGTGGCCCGCTATGGCCGAGCAGTTCGTCGGATCCGGCTGGGCGTTCCCGCTGCGCATCGGGCCCACCGGGGGCATCGCCCTGGTCAGCGGGGAGCGCGAGGTCGAGGAGGCCATCCGGCTGGTGCTGGCCACCGCGCCGGGCGAGCGGCCGATGCGCCCCGAGTTCGGCTGCGCCATCCACGACCTGGTGTTCGCGCCGGTCAACGAGGCCACCGCCGGCCGTATCCAGCACGAGGTGTACGCGAGCCTCGACCGCTGGGAGCCGCGGATCGAGGTGACCGACGTCGAGGTGACGGCGGGCGCCGACCAGGGCGTCCTCTTCATCGACGTCCGCTACTCGATCCGGGGCACCAACAACCCGCGCAGCCTGGTCTTCCCGTTCTACGTCATCCCCTCCCACGACGAGCCGGACCTGCCCTCCGAGGGCGCCGACCGTCCTGATCGTCCCGACCGCCCCGAAAGCGACCGCTGATGGCCCTGCCCTCCCCGAACCTCGACGACCGCCGCTTCCAGCAGTTCGTCGACGACGCCAAGCGCTATATCCAGCAGCGGGCCCCGGAGTGGACTGACCACAACGTCTCCGACCCCGGCGTCACCCTGGTGGAGACCGTCGCGCACATGGCGGACCAGATCGTCTACCGGCTCAACCGGGTGCCGGAGAAGAACCACCTGGCGTTCCTGGACCTGGTGGGCATCACCCTGTTCCCGCCCTCGGCCGCGCGCACGGACGTGACGTTCTGGCTCTCGGCGCCGCAGGAGGAGCTGGTGCCGCTGCCGGTGGGCACCGAGGTCGCGACCGTGCGCACCGAGAGCGAGGAGGCGGTGGTCTTCACCACCGAGCGCGAACTCGACGTCGTGCCCTGCGCGTTGCGGTATCTGGTGACCCAGCGCCCCGGTGAGCCGGTCGCCGACCGGACCTCCGACCTCGCCGAGGGCAAGGACCTGATGTGCTTCGCCGAGTCCCCGCGCCCCGGCGACTGCATGCTGTTCGGGCTGACGGCCGCCGTGCCGCACTGCGCGGTCGTGCTGGAACTGGACAGCGTGGTCGACGGTGTCGGCGTGGACCCCCGGCAGCCGCCGCTGGTCTGGGAGGCGTGGACCGAGGACGGCTGGACGGCCTGCGAGGTCGACCGCGACGGCACGGGCGGCCTGAACCGGCCGGGCGAGGTCGTCCTGCACATGCCCGGCGGGCACACCCTGTCCCGCACCGGCGGCCAGGAGGCCGGGTGGCTGCGCTGTCGGGTCACCGAACCCCTGCCGGGCCAGCCCTTCTACACCACCTCGCCGACCGTCCGGGCCGCCGAGGCCTTCACCATCGGCGGCACCACCACCGTCGTCCACGCCGAGACCGTGTACGACGAGGCGCTCGGCGAGTCCACCGGCCTGCCCGGCCAGCGGCTGCGCCTCGCGCACTTCCCCGTGGTCGGCGACACCCCGCCCGTACTGCTGCAGACCGCCGAGCACGACGGCTGGACCGACTGGGACGTCGTCCCGTCCTTCGCCGCGTCCACCTCGTACGACCGCCACATCACCCTGGACTCCGCCACCGGCGAGATCGCCTTCGGCCCGGCGGTACGGGAGCCCGACGGGAGCCTGCGCCAGTACGGGGCCGTCGCGCCCAAGGGGTCCGTCATCCGCGCCGTGCGCTACCGCACCGGCGGCGGCCGGGCCGGCAACGTGGCCCGGGGCGCCATCCGGGTGCTGCGCACCTCCGTGCCGTACGTCTCCGAGGTCGTCAACCGGGAGGCCGCGCGTGGCGGTGTCGACGCGGAGACCGTGGAGGAGGCGAAGGTCCGGGCGCCGATCACCCTGCGCGCCCAGGAACGCGCCGTGACCCTGCGCGACTACGAGGAACTCGCCCGCCGCGCGGCCCCCGAGACCGCCCGTATCACCTGCCTGGAAGGCGAGGAGGGCGAGCACGGGGCTTACGCGGTACGGGTGTTGGTGGTCCCCCAGGCTGTGCCGGACCCGGGCGGCCGACTCCGCTTCGAGCAACTCGTCCCCGGGGACGCCCTGTTGCGCCGCATCACCCGCCATCTGGACGAACGCCGGCTGATCGGGACGCGGTTGGCCGTCGGACCGCCGTTCTACCAGGGCATCACGGTCGTCGCCACGCTGCACGCCTTCCGGGGCGTGGACACCGACCGCGTCCGCCGTCAGGCGCACGACGCGCTCTACCGCCACCTCGACCCGCTGACCGGCGGCGCCGACGGGCGGGGCTGGCCCTTCGGCCGCCCCGTCCAGTCCGGCGAGGTCTTCGCCGTCCTCCAGCGCGTCCCCGGCGTCGAACTGGTCGACGACGTCCAGCTCCACCCCGCCGACCCCCTCACCGGCAAACGAGGCGACCCCACCAACCGCATCGACCTCTCACCCCCGTCCCTGGTCTTCAGCTTCGACCACCGCGTCCGCGTGATCGGAGACAAGCAGTGAGGACGGCCTTTGACGGGGCGCAGCCCCAAAAGGGGCGCAGGGCTGTTACATATGCGGCTCCGCCGCGTGGGCGCGAACAACCACGACGGACCCGCGGCCGCCAACGCACCGCGCCCCCCGAGCTCCTGGGCGCACTCGGAGGCCACATATGAGGGGCTCCATCGACGGCCTCGGCTCCTCCACGCCCATCGGCACGATGCTCCCGGCCGTGTTCGCCGACGACGACCTCGCCCAACGCTTCATCGGGGGCCTCGACGAGGTCCTCGCCCCGATCCTCTCCGTACTCGACTGCCTGGACTCCTACTTCACCCCCTCCCTGGCCCCCGTCGACTTCACCCAGTGGCTCGCCGGCTGGGTCGGCGCCGAGACGGACGGCACGGAGCCGGAGGACCGCCTGCGCGCCGCGGTGGCCGCCGCCGCGTACCTGCACCGGGTGCGCGGCACCCGGCGCGGCCTGTCCGAGGCCGTACGCCTGGTCTTCGGCGTGACCCCGGAGATCACCGAGAGCGGCGCCGCCACCTGGGACGCCCGCCCTCTCGGCCCGGTGCCGGGCGAACCCCGCCCGCGCCTGCACGTGGCCCTGCGCCTGCCCGACCCCACCCCGGCGGACGAACACCGGCTGGACAGCCTCGTCGCCGCCGCCCGCCCCGCCCACATGCCGTACACGGTCCAGGTGACCGCCGCCGAAAGGATCCCCGAGAGATGACCAGCCCGACCCCCGGCACCGGCCAGGCCCAGAGCTGCGCCGAATGCGGAACCCGCGGGGAGCCCGGCCAGTCCTTCTGCGACGCCTGCGGCGCGGTACTCGGCTGGTCCGGCACCCCGCCCCGGTCCACGACGTCCGCCGCCAGGAGCGAGACCGTCGACCGCGCGGACTCCTCCGGCGCTCGGAGCGACACCCCGGCCGGCACGGACACCGCCCACGCGACGAGCGACCCACGCCCCGCCGCCCCGACCCCGGCCCCCGCCACCGCTGCCCCGGCCCCGGCCCCGGCCAGCGCCGGCGCCAACACCCCCGGTGGCGAACCCGCTTGGGACGCCTTCGCCCACCCGGGCGCCGGAACCGGTACGGCCCGCACCGCGCACGACACGGCCCAGGCGGGAGCGACCCCGGCCGCCGCCACCGGCGTCGCCGTCCCGGACACCGGCACGGCGCCCCGTACGGACGCACCCGCCGCCGCCCACCCGGCGACCGCCCCGCCGGCCCCCGTCGCTCCGGAGGCCCACACCCAACCGCAGCCCCAGGCCCACCCCCAGTCCCCGGCAGCTCCCCACCCCGACGACGAGGCCCCCACCACCCCCCTCCCGACGCACGCCTCCCCCGCACCCCCCGCCTCACCGCCCCCTGCTCCCTCACCCTCTCCCTCGCCCTCGGCCGCCGACCGCGCCCGGTCCCTCCTGGTCCCGGTGGCCGACCCCGAGCCCCGGGCGCCCGCGGAGCCGGCCGTCGCCCCCGTGCTGCCGGGCCGTCCCGATGTGCAGCGTCCCCAGGTCCGCGCCCCGCAGCCGGAGTTCGGCACCGAGGGCGGTGTGCCCTGCCCGTGGTGCGGGACCCCCACCCGGCCGGACCGGCACTTCTGCGCACGCTGCGCGATGCCGATGGCCGGCCGCGCGGAGGCACCGGCACGGCTGCCGTGGTGGCGCCGGGTGCTCACGGGCCGCAACACGGAAACCCCGTGGGCGGGTGACCGCCCCCGGCTGCGCCGGGGCTTCGGCCAGATCCTCAGCTGGCTGGTCGGCGCCCTGGTCCTGACCCTGATCGTCACCCTCGCCTTCCAGGCCGACGACGCCTACCAGGCGACCCGCGACCACTTCGCCAAGCGCGCCTCGGTCGTCCCGGACAGCTTCAAGGCGTCCCGTTCCTTTCCCGGCCACAAGCCGCAGCTGGCCTTCGACAC
The DNA here is from genome assembly GCF_032598905.1 of Streptomyces sp. 11x1. NCBI lineage: Bacteria > Bacillati > Actinomycetota > Actinomycetes > Kitasatosporales > Streptomycetaceae > Streptomyces > Streptomyces sp. 11x1. The sequence continues at coordinate 3,230,888 of NZ_CP122458.1, forward strand.
GTACAGCAACACGTGGTGGGGGCCGGGTGTCACCCAGTCCGGCGAGGGCGAGTGGATCGAGGCCCACTTCGAGGAGCCGATCCGTCTGCTCGACGTGGTGATCACCCCGGGGGTCTCCAAGAACGCGGACCAGCGCGCGGAGTCGGCCCGCCCGCACCGCATCGAGGCGAAGATCACCGCCGCCGACGGCTCCGTCTCCACCAAGACCCTCACCCTCGACCAGAGCGCCGGCGGCCAGCGCCGCAAGTTCCGCGTCGGCGACGCGGAGACCGTCCGGTTCACCATCCGCTCCGCCTACGGCGCGGACGCCGAGAAGCAGGTCGCGATAGCCGAGATCGAGTTCTTCGGCCGCTCCAACGGCAACAGCTAGCACCTGCCCGCCGCATCCGACCGTCCCTCGCCGTGACGACTCGCCGAACGCCCTTCCAGCAGGGTGGGCGTTCGGAACGTACGAGGGACGGGTGAGACACACGGACGTCACCCCACCGCCCCACCTGTACCGACTGCTCGCCTACTGCACCGCCCTCGGCCTCCCCACGGCCACTTGGTCCACGCGGCCGCCCCCTCCGGCGCCGCCCCCCCGACCCCACGCCCCACCTCGTCCGCCGGTCCGACGTCACGGTCACCGCCCACGTCCTCGACCTCGTTCAGTGCGGACGTGTGTGAGCTCAGAACTGTTTTCGGCTTGTTGACCTCAGTGAGCTCACACACGTTCGACGCCTCGTCAGGACTTGCGGGGGGGAGACCGCCATGATGCCGATGCACATCTCGTCGCTGGTGCCGTCGCCCCACACCACGTAGCGCGGCGGCAGCTTGCTCAGCTGCGGCAGGCGTTTGCGCAGCCCCGCGTCGTGCGTGCACGTCACCCGCAGGGTGTCTCCCGGGCCGATCTCCACCGGCGACGGCAGCTTCATCAGCCGCTGGTTGTCGAAGTCGAACTGCGGCACGTCCAGCACGACCTTGGCCTTCGGCGTGCCCGGGTTGAGTTCGACCTTCATGGCCCGCCCGAGCATGTGCATGTGGCCGAAACCGGCGAACAGCGTCATCGGCGCCTCCACCTCGTGGTCGCAGGTCTGGGTGTCACCGGGCTTCGGCGCGCCGCCCTGGTTGCACTCCTCCACCTGACGGTCCGCCATCTCGCCGACATCCGGCCCGAACCGCTTCGTCACGTCCGCGATCGAGGCCGCCCGGTCGCGGAGCGGACCCGACTCGTCGGCGGCGCAGGGCAGGTCGGTCGGCGCGTCGAGCGACCACGTCTCGAGTTCCCGGGTCTGCGGCGTGCCGTCCGTCAGCCGCAACCGCACCGCCGAGCGGTCCGACCCGGCCGCCTTGCCGTCGGTCGCGAGCAGGTTGTAGTGGATCTGGAGGACGAGCAGGCCGCCCGGCTCCAGCTTGTAGCCGGCGTCCTGGTCGAGCAGCGTCTCCTCGGCGCCCGGCGCCCAGGTGTCCACCCACGCCGCTTCCCCCTCTTCCACCTCGGCGCCGTCCACGCCGGTCCCGCCGAAACACTGCCAGCCGAGGCCGGGGGTCTTCGCGTCCTTCTCGCGCACCGCGGCAGCGCCGCCCGGCGGCACCGCGTACACGATGGCGTGGTGTGCGATGGCCGCGTTCTCCGGCGTGAACTGGGTCCCGGTCAGGAACGCCGCCTCGGTCAGGCCCGGATCGATCATCTGGCACCGGTACTCGTCCGTGCCGCCCTCCGGCGGCGCGGGCGTGTATGCCTCGGCCATCTCCAGGTCGACGAACCGCTCGCCGGCGCGCAGCGGCTGCGGTGGAGCCGACGACCCGCTCGCGTGCGCGCCGTGCGATCCGGTCGCGGCGGGCGCCGCACTGTTGTCGGCGTCCGACCCGCAGGCGACGACAGCGAACGCCGTCGCCAGCACCATGACGGCCGCCCCTAACCTCAACCGCCCGGGCGGCGCTTTCCCTGACGGCGCTGCGTTGACTGCCATCACTGGCCTCCTGCATACGGGTTGCATCGCTTGTCTGGATGCCTGTTTCCTAACGAGCGAACCTGAGACGACTGTTAGTGGGCGGTTCGTGAGCTGATGTCTGTTTCCGGCTGAGGTTGGTGCGAGGTCGCTGGTGGAGGTTCCGTCGGCTATTGCTTTCTGGCGAAGTTGCCGGTGTCGGCCTCGGTGAGGATGCCGAGTCTGACCAGGCGTTTCAGCTTGGCGCGGGTGCCTTCGACGTGCTTCGGCAGCAGTTCGTGGCCGAGGGCTTCGCAGACGTCCTTGGCCCGTAGCGGTCCGGTCGTGTGGTTGAACGCGGCGAGGATGCGGGGGTAGTCCGGGTGCTCGGGCAGGTCCGGCGGCGATGCGGGGAGCCGGTCGGCGAGGGCGGTGACGGTCGTGCGGGTGATCGCGAGGTGCTCCAGGTGCGTCTCGGCCTCCCGCAACCGGGTCTGTAGGTCGTCGATCTGTGCGCGGAGGTCGTCCGCGTGGGCCCGGGCGGCGTCTTCCTGGAGGCCCAGGGCGTCGAGCAGGGGCTGGATGTTCACGCTGCCGCCGCCTGCGCCTCGCGCCAGGTGGGGGCGTTCGCGCCGGTGAGGCGTCGGGTCATGACGTGGGTCATCGCCCAGTAGACGCGGGAGGCGGAGGAGGAGGGGCGGTGCTCGTAGTCACGGACCAGGCGCCGGTGCAGTATCAGGATCCCGTAGGTCTGCTCGACCCTCCACCGCTTCGGCTGCGGCACGAACCCCTTGACCTGCGGGTCGCGTTCGACGATCTCGACGTCGATCCCCAGGCCGGCGCCGTGCGCGACGACCTGGTTCTTGAAGCCCTGGTCGACCAGGGCCTTGCGGACACTTCCGCCGGCGTGTTCGGCGACCTGGTCCAGCAGGATGCTGCCCGCGGCGTTGTCGTGGGCGTTCGCGGCGAGGACGACGACTGCGATGACCAGGCCGAGGACGTCCACGGCCAGGCCCCGCTTGCGGCCCGGCACCCGCTTGGCCGGGTCGTGGCCGGTTGTGGAGGCGGGGACCCCGGCGGCCACGTGGACACTCTGGGTGTCCAGGACCACCAGGGTCGGGTCCTCTCATCGGCGGGCACTCTCCCGGACCTGGCAGCGCAGGAGTTCGTGGATGACCTGGTCGGTTCCGTCGTCCCGCCAGGCGGCGAAGTAGTAGTACGTCGCGCTCTTCTGCGGCAGGTCGTGCGGGAGATAGGCCCACTGGCAGCCGGTCCGGCCCTGGTAGAGGATCGCGTTCACGATCTCCCGCATCGCGTACTTGCCCTGGTGGCCGCTGACCGAGCGGTGCCGGGCCTTCCACGCGGTGATCACCGGTTCGATCAACGACCATTGCTCGTCCGATAAGTCACTCGGGTACGGCTTGCGTTCACTCACCCGGTCACACCACCAGATCAACAGCCGCGGACCGGCAGATTCCGCCCTGCCGCCACACCATCAGGCGACAGCAGATCCGCTCAAAGACTCACGAACCGCCCACTAAGAGGGCGTTTATGCAGGTCAAGCCCTATATGCGGCTCTCGCCACTGCCCTGCTTTGAGGGTCTTCATCCCATAGGCGACGAATGGTGCTCCCCAGGTCGAATGCTCGGCCATCCATCTCGTTCGCTTCTGTACCTGGAAGTCCGTCTGGTTTGAAGTTGCCGCGGAATCGCCCAATGAACAGCGGAACCAAGCCCTCCGCCTCGCCCGTGATCACGCTACGCCGTGAGCGAGCGCAAGCCGTACCCCAGCGACCTGTCCGACGCCCGATGGGCCCTGATCGAGCCGACGTTGACGGCCTGGAGAAAGGCCCGACTCGACCGCAGGCCAACCGGACAGCCGGCCAAGGTCGATTTACGGGACGTCTTCAACGCGATCCTCTACGTGAACCGCACCGGAATCCCCTGGAAATATCTCCCGCACGACTTCCCGAACCACGGCACCGTTTACGCCTACTACGCCGCCTGGCGCGACGAAGGAATCTTCGCCCAGCTCAACTACGACCTGACCGGACTGGCGCGAGTAAAAGAGGGGCGCAAGCCCGAGCCGACCGCATCCGTGATCGACACCCAGAGCGTGAAGACTTCCACCAACGTGCCCGTGACCAGCCAGGGAACGGACGCCGCGAAGAAAATTGTCGGCCGGAAGCGCGGCATCCTCACGGACACGATCGGACTCATCCTCGCTGTGACCGTCGCCGCCGCGGGCCTGTCGGAGAACGCCCTGGGAATCCGCCTGCTCGACCAGGCGAAGGAGATGTACCCGACCATCTCGAAGAGCTGGGTCGACACCGGCTTCAAGAATGCCGTCGTCGAGCACGGCGCCACCCTCGGAATCGACGTCGAAGTCGTCAACCGGAATCCGGAGAGCCGCGGCTTTCAGGTCGTGAAACGGCGCTGGGTGGTGGAGCGGAGTATCGGCTGGATCATGATGCACCGCCGCCTCGCCCGCGACTACGAGACCCTCACCGCCAGCTCCGAGGCCATGATCCACATCGCCTCGATCGACAACCTCGCCAGGCGCATAACGGACGAGACGACACCCACCTGGCGAGGAACGTACTAGGGCGTAAACGGCAATCTGCCCACTTCAAACGCCCTCTAAGAGGGCGTTTATGCAGGTCAAGGCCCGTACATACCTTATGCGAGTGTCCCATTTCGTCGAGGATGGACATGCCCGACCCCGACGGCGAGAAGTGGGGACACCTGCGGCTCCAGGTCCTCACGTCCCGCAACGTCAGGGGCAGCTTCCTCACCGACTGGTTCCTCGGGGGCCTCAACTACCAGATCGAGCACCACCTGTTCCCCAGCATGCCCCGCCCGCACCTGAGGCTCGCCCAGTCCATGGTGAAGGCCCGCTGCCGCGACCTCGGCATCCCCTACGCGGAGACCGACCTCGTCGACTCCTACCGTCAGGCCCTGCGGCACATGTGGGAGAACCGCTGCGTGCCGACATATGAGGAGCCGACGCCTTGCGCCACTCCGGACGCCGTCGCGGCGCACGTAGGCTGGTGCGCATGACCTCAGTGGAGGTGGAACGCCCGCGCGCACTGCTCGCGGGGGCTTCGCGGCGATGGGTGCGGCTGCTGCCGTGGGCCGTGGCGTTCGTGCTGTGCGTCGCCCTGCTGCCCACGACCATCGTGGTCCTCACCGCTGACTACGGCCTGACCGGAGGCGTCGCCGGCGGGTTGGCCGTCGCGCAGGCCGCGCCGCTGCTGCTCGCCGTCGTACGGCCGCTGCAGGCCTGGTACGTGGTCTTCGTCGCGGACGTCGCCGGGGCGCTCGCCCTGCTCACCGTCGACTTCCAGGAGCGGCTGCTGTGGCCGTTCCCGCCCATGGAGATCGTCGGGTACGTCGGCCTCTGCCTCGCGCTGGGGCTGCGCGAGCGGCGCCGGACACTGCTGCTGGTGTGGCTGGCCACGGCCGCCGCGAACGTGGCCCTGGGGTTCGTCGCGCCCCATGGCTTCGGCGCCATGGGCCTGCTGTTCACCATCCTCGGGGGCGTCGCGCTCCTGCTGGGCGGTGCGCTGCGCGAGCGGTCCGAGGCGCAGCGCAGGCTGGTCGAGCAGGAGACGATCAGCGAGGCCGAACGTGGCCGGCGGACGCTGCTGGAGGAGCGCGCCCGGATCGCCCGCGAGCTGCACGACGTGGTGGCACACCACATGTCCGTCATCACGGTGCAGGCGGACACCGCGGAGTACCGCCTCGACAGGCTGCCGCCGGACGTGCGGGAGGAGTTCACGTCCATCGCGGCGACCGCGCGCGAGTCGCTCGGCGAAATGCGACGGCTCCTCGGCGTGCTGCGCAACGAGGAGGCGCACGGCGAGCTCGTGCCCCAGCCGGGCCTGGCGCAGATCGGGCAGCTGGTGGAAGTGACGGCGAGGGCCCGCGGGCCGGTGGAGTTCACCCCCTGCGACGTCGAGGTGCCCGAGGCGGTCGGCCTGTCCGCGTACCGGATCGTCCAGGAGGCCCTCTCGAACGTCGTGCGGCACGCGCCGGGTGCCCGCACGCAGGTGTCGCTGTCGGTGACGGAGTCCGATCCGCAGGACGGTGCGCGGCTCACCGTCCTGGTCGTCAACGGACCGCCGCCCCAGCCGCCCGACGGGCCGCTCGAGGTGGGCGGCACCGGGCACGGCCTCGTCGGCATGCGCGAGCGGGTGCGGCTCGTAGGCGGCAGCCTGGACACGGGGCCGCTGCCGGACGGCGGCTTCCGGGTCGCCGCCCAACTTCCCCTGAACTTCCTTGACTGAAAAGGACTTCACGTGACGACGCGCGTCATCATCGTCGACGACCAGGCCATGGTGCGGGCCGGCTTCGCCGCCCTGCTGGCCGCCCAGAGCGACATCGACGTGGTGGGCGAGGCCCCCGACGGCGCGCAGGGCGTCGAGCTGAGCCGACGTACCCACCCGGACGTCGTGCTGATGGACGTGCGGATGCCCGAGATGGACGGGCTGGAGGCCGCACGCCGCCTCCTGGAGCCGGCACCCGGTGTGACACACCGGCCGCGCGTCCTGATGCTCACCACCTTCGACGTCGACGACTACGTCTACGAGGCGCTCCGGGCGGGCGCGAGCGGCTTCCTCCTCAAGGATGCGCCGCCGGCCGACCTCATCGCGGCGGTCCGCGTCGTGGCCTCGGGCGACGCGCTGCTCGCCCCTTCCGTGACGCGCCGCCTCATCGCGGACTTCGCCAGGCAGCGTCCCGCCGTCCGGGGCAAGCCCGCGCTGCGGCTCAAAGGCCTGACGGAACGCGAGACCGAGGTCCTCACGCTGGTGGCCCGCGGGCAGTCGAACGGGGAGATCGCGCAGACGCTGGTGCTGGCTGAGCAGACGGTGAAGACGCACGTCAGCCGCGTCCTGACCAAGCTTGACCTGCGCGACCGCGCCCAGGCGGTGGTCTTCGCCTACGAGTCGGGGCTGGTCGCTCCAGGCGAGTAGGACCGCCCCCGCCCCTCCTCCACCCCCTACCGCGGTAGCACCCCCACATTGGCTCCCCGGTATGACGCCCGGCGCTCAGCCGTCCCCGCACTCTTCACCCGTCACAGAAAGTGCACGTGAGAGGGAGACGGGACATGAGGCTACGCAGGGGCAAGCGGCAGAAGGCGGACAACCGGCCCGAGGTCCCGGCCGCCACGCCCGGTCTCGCCGTCGAACTGCGCGACGTCCGGCGGCAGTACGGCCGCGGGGCGGGCACGGTGCACGCCCTCGCGGGCATCGACCTCGCCCTGCCGCGCGGCACGTTCACCGCGGTCATGGGCCCGTCCGGGTCCGGCAAGTCCACCTTCCTGCAGTGCGCCGCCGGGCTCGACCGGCCGACGGCGGGATCCGTGCGCCTCGGCGGCACGGAGATCACCGGCATGAGCGAGAACGAGCTCACCGAGCTGCGCCGCAGCCGCCTCGGCTTCGTCTTCCAGGCGTTCAACCTGCTGCCGTCGCTGACCGTGGAACAGAACGTGCTGCTGCCCATGCGCCTGGCCGGGCAGCGCCAGGACCGGCGCCAGGCGCAGGCGGTGCTCGCCCAGGTCGGACTCGCCGACAAGGCGAAGCGCCGGCCCGGAGAGCTCTCCGGCGGTCAGCAGCAACGCGTGGCCGTCGCCCGCGCCCTGGTCACCAGCCCCGACGTGATCTTCGCGGACGAACCCACCGGCGCCCTCGACACCGGCACCGCCGCCGAGGTCCTGGGCCTGCTGCGCAACGCGGTGGACGCTCTGGGCGCCACCGTTGTCATGGTCACCCACGACCCGGCCGCGGCCGCCTGGGCCGACCGTGTGCTGTTCCTCGCCGGTGGCGCCTTCGCCGACCACCTCGAGCGCGGTTCGGCGGAGCAGATCGCGGCACGGATGGCCGTGCTCACCTCGCGCGCCTCCCGCTCCGGTGCGATGGCGGGGGTGGCGGCATGACGCGCCCCAACGGACTCGCCCGTGAGGCCGTGCGCTTCAAGCCCGCGTCCTTCGCGGGGACCTTCCTCGCGCTGCTGATGTCCGCACTGATCGTCTCGGCCTGCGGAATCCTGCTCGAGACCAGCCTGCGCGCCTCCGTGCCGCCGGAACGGTACGCGAACGCGCTGGTCGTCGCGGCGGCGGACCAGAACAAGTACGTCGTCACCGGCAACGACGAGGACCGTGAGAAGGAGGCGACGCCCCTGCCGGACACGGCACGGATGGACGCCGGGCTGGCGGCGAAGGCCGCCGGGGCGCCGGGTGCGGCCACCGCCGTCGCGGACTTCACCTTCCCGGTGCGCGCGACGGACGCCGGCGCCCGTGCACTGACTGTTCCGGGCGGTGTGCTCACCGCGCACGGATGGGGCTCGCACACGTTCACCGGCACCTCGCTGACCACCGGCTCCGCACCCCGCGAGGGGGAAGTCGTCCTCGACGCGGGAACGGCCCGCGCCGCCCACGCCGCGGTCGGCGACACCGTCGTACTGGAGACCGCCGCCGGCCGGCAGGACTTCCGCGTCGCTGGCGTCGCCGAGGCCGGCCCCGCGGAGACCGCCCGCGACTCCGGCGACGCGGGTGCCCTGACGTGGTTCGCCGACACCCAGGCCCCCATGCTCGCCGGGCATCCCGGCAAGGCCGACGCCGTCGTCGTGCTGGCGGAGGACGGCACCGACGCCGACGCCCTCGCCGGCGCCGTGAAGCAGGCCCTGGCCGGCTCCGGCGTCCAGGTCCACACCGGCGACGACCGCGGTGCCGTCGAGGACCCGGGCCTCGGGTACGCCAAGGTGACGCTCTTCGGAATCGGCGGCTCCTTCGGCGGCATCGCCGCCATCGTCGCGGTCTTCACGGCCGCCGGAACCGTCGCGCTCTCGGTTGGTCAGCGGGCCCGCGAGTTCGCCCTGCTGCGCGCCGTCGGCGCCACCCCGCGGCAGGTCCGCCGCGCGGTCGCCTCCGAAGCACTGCTCGTCGCGCCGCTCGCCGGGATCATCGGCTGCCTGCCCGGCATCGGGCTCGCCCACTGGTGGTTCGGGCAGCTCCAGGACCGGGGCGCCATCCCGCGCGCCGTGGACCTGCACGTCTCCGGGCTTCCGCTGCTCGCCGCCGTCGTCATGGGGCTGCTCACCGCGCTCGGCGCAGGCTGGATGGCCGGGCGTCGGCCCGCGAAGATCAAGCCCGGACAGGCGCTGTCGGACGCGTCGGTGGAGCGGCTGCGGCCCGGTCTGGTCCGTACCCTCCTCGGCGTCGGCGCCCTCGTCGGAGGCGCGATCCTCACCGGCGTGTCCGCCCGCTCCGCCGGGGACGACGCGGCCGGCGCCGCCCTCGGCATCGTCATGCTCTTCATGCTCGCCGTCGGGCTGCTCGGCCCGCTGGTGGCACGGCTGTGCGCCGGCCTGTTCGGCCTCCCGCTGCGCGGCGCGGGCCCGTCCGCCGAGCTCGCGGCCGCCAACTCCCGTACCAACGCCCGCCGCCTCGCCTCCGCGATCACCCCGATCGTGCTCGCCGTGGCCTTCTCCTCGACCCTCGTGTTCATGCACACGAGCGAGACCCACGCCGCCGACAAGCAGCTGCGCGCGGGCATCACCGCGGACCACGTGGTGACGGACCCGGCCGGGCTCCCGGTGGACGCGGCGGCACGCGCCGCCCGCGCGCCGGGCGTGGAGGCGGCCGTCGGGCTGCTGAACACGCAGGTGCTGGTGCCGACCGGCTCCGGCGAGTTCAAGTCGCTCCAGGGCGCGGCCACCCAGGGCGTCACCGGCTCTGGCGCCGAGCTGGCGAAGGTGCAGGACCTGGACGTACGCGACGGCAGCCTCGACCGGCTCGGCGAGGGGCGTATCGCCATCGACAAGACCCTGGCGACCTCGGCGGACGCCGGTGTCGGCGACCGGCTCCCGCTCTACCTCCCCGACGGGACGGAGGTCAGCCCCGAGATCGTCGCGGTCTACGGCCGCGGCCTCGGCCTGGCCACGGTGACCATGGACCGGGCGTCCCTGGCCGGGCACGTCACCTCGGGCTTCGACAGCACGCTCCTGGTACGGGGCGGCTCGGAGAAGTCGCTCACCGCCCTGGGCGAGGTCACCGACGCCTCCGGCTACGCCACCGAGCAGAACCGCGACGCGAAGCTGGGCGCCTGGATGAACAACACCATGGCCGCGGTCCTCGGTGGGTTCGCCGCCGTCGCCGCGGTCAACACCCTGGTGATGACGGTCCTGGACCGCCGCCGCGAGCTGGGCATGTTGCGCCTCGTCGGCTCCACCCGGCGTCAGGTGATGACGATGCTCCGCTGGGAGGGCCTGCTGGTCGCTGTGGTGGGCGTGGTCCTCGGCTCCGCGATCGCCGCGGCCACGCTGATCCCGATGATGAGCGGCGTGACCGGTGACATGCCGTACGTGCCCCCGCTGGTGTACGGATGCTTCGCGGTCGCCGCCGGCGGCCTGGCCCTGCCGGCGGTCACGCTGCCGGCCCGGGCCACGCTGCGCCGCTGGTCCTAGCCCATCCGGGGCGGCAGCCGGCATCGCATCGGCCCCCGTACCCGGCTCCCACCCCGTATCGGCTCCCGTCTCTCGGGCCGCGGAGCAGCGCACACCGTGCCGCGGCGGCCCTTGCCCGCGTCGGGCACGAGCCGCGGGGCGGCAGCGCCACATGCCGTGCGCGCCCCCCGCTGCCCCCTTCCTCACCCGGGCAATGACGGAAAGGACACTCATGACCACAACCCTGGCTCCCCCGGTCCCCATCGGGAAGGCCGCTGTCGGAGCCCTCGGTTTACTGGCACTGTCCACCGGCGCTCTGGAGTCGGTGGTGTCACCGACGATCCCGCTCCTGGAACGCGAACTGGACATGAGCCAGTCCGAAGGGGCGCTGCTCAGCATCGTGCTCCTCATCACCGGGGCACTCATCACGCCGTTGGCAGGCAAGTTCGGCGACCGCTACGGCGGGAAACGGGTCCTGATCCGGCTGATGGCGGTCGTCGCGGTCGGCGGCACGGTGTCCGCCCTGGCCCCGAACCTGCCCGTGCTGCTGCTCGGGCAGGTGCTGCAAGGGGCGATGGTGGGCGCGCTTCCCCTGTCGTTCATCGTCGTGCGCAAAAACCTGCCCCCAGGAGAGTCGAAGGTTGCCATCGGGGTGGTCAGCGGACTCTTCGTCGGGGGAGGGATGGTCGGCATGCTGTCGGCCGGGCCGGTGGCGGAAGAGCTCTCCCGGCACTGGATGTTCGCGCTGCCCACGATCGCGGTCATCGGGGCCACCCTGCTCGTGAACAGGCTCATGCCGTCCGACCAGCCGGGCGGGTCGGACGACGCCGACATCGACTGGCCCGGCCTGCTGCTCCTGAGCGGGATACTGGTCACGCTCATGCTCGTACTCGCGCTGGCGCCCGAAGCGGCCTCGCAACCACTCGTGCTCGGCGCCCTCGTCGTGTTTCTGGCCGTCTTCGTCACCGGTTGGGTGTCCGTCGAACGGCGTGCGGCCTCTCCGATGATCGATCTGCACATGCTGGCACGGCCCGCGATCTGGAAGGCGTGTGCGCTGACATTCGTGATCTGCCTCGGCACCTCGATGGCGGTCTATCTCGTTCCGCAGCTGCTCGACGAGCGCGGCGACGGGTACGGATTCAGCGCCAGCGCCACCGAGATCGGCTTCTTCCTGCTGCCCGGCGCCGTCGCCGCGACGCTGGCCGGGCCGCTCGGCGGTATCGGGGACCGGCGTTTCGGCTCGCGTGCCGTGGTCAACACCGGGGTCGTCATGATGGCCGTCTCCCTGGTCGTCCTGGCGTCCGTGCACACCGAGGTCTGGCACGTCGTCGTCGGCAAGGCGCTGATCGCGCTGGCCAACGGCCTGTGCGTCACGGCGATGATGACCAGCACCGCCACGGCCGTCGATGCCAAGGACACCGGCATCGCCACCAGCCTGATCCTGGTGAGCCGTGTACTCGGCTACGCCGTGGGCGGGCAGCTCGGTGGTGCGCTCCTCACCGCCGCAACCCCTTCCGGGTCGGAGGTCTCGGCCGAATCGGCCTACGTCACCGGCTTCGTCATAGCCGGCGTCGTCACGTCGCTGGCCCTGTTCGTCACTCGCACCATGCCCAAAGGAGTCAAGGAATGACCCTCACCGATCAGCTGACGGATGTCCGTAGCACGCCGAGGCGCAAGGTCCTGATATCCGGGGCCAGCATCGCGGGGCCCGCCCTCGCGTTCTGGCTGAACCGCTACGGATACGCGGTCACGGTCGTGGAGAAGGCGCCCACCCTGCGTGGGGGTGGCTATCCCATCGACGTGCGCGGCACCGCACTGGAAGTCGTCCGAAGGATGGGGATCCTGCCGCGGCTGCGGGACGCGCACATCGACCTGCGGCGGCTGACCTTCCTCGATTCGGACGGCAGCGAGGTGACCTCCCTTCACCCGCATGCCGTCACCGGCGGCGTCGCGGGACGGGACCTGGAGGTACGGCGCGGGGATCTGACGGAAGCGCTGTACATGGCGGTCCGTGACGACGTGGAGTTCCTGTTCAACGACTCCATCGACACCCTCGACCAGAGCGACCACGGGGTCGACGTCACCTTCCACGGGGGCGGCAGCCGCACGTTCGACATGGTGTTCGGTGCGGACGGCATGCACTCGCGCACCCGGGAGATGCTGTTCGACCCCGAAGAGCAGTTCCACCGCTACCTCGGCTACTGCTTCGCTGTGTTCACCATGCGCAACACCTTCGGGCTCTCCCACGAGACCGTGATGTGGAACGCCCCGGGCAGGGCCGCGGCACTCTATGCCGTGGGGGACGACGACGAGGTGCACGCCTTCCTGAACTTCGCCCGGCCGGAGCCGCCCATGGACGCGTTCCGGGGCCCGCAGGCCCAACGCGACCTGGTCGCCAAGGTCTTCGCCGACGCGGGATGGGAGGTCCCGGGCATGCTGGCCGCCCTGCGCGAGGCGGAGGACCTGTTCTTCGACGGGGTCAGCCAGATCCGCATGCCCCGCTGGTCCAGCGGCAGGGTCGCGCTGGTCGGCGACGCCGCGTACGCGCCCTCGTTCCTCACCGGACAGGGCACCAGCCTCGCGCTCGTCGGCGCGTACATGCTCGCCGGCTGCCTCGCGGACCGGGGTCACGGCGCGGGCTTCGCCGCCTACGAACGCGACACCCGGCAGTTCGTGACCGCGAACCAAGGGCTGGTCAGCCAGGGCGGCGCCACCCTCTTCCCCACCACCGCCCAGGCCCTGGAGCAGCGCAACGAACGACTGCGCAGCCTCAGCGCCATGCCACCGGCGGAGGGAAAGCCGGCTCATTCGGCGCTCACTCTGCTCGAGCCCCTGCGCCCGGCATGACCGCCGAGCCGGGTCGGGCCCTGCTGGCTGATGGAGCTCCATCTGGAACCTCGTGCTCGCGCCGGCCCTGGCCACGCAGGACCTTGACCCACAGCCGGACCTCGTCGGCGACGGTCGGCGGCAGGGTGCCGATGGTGGACTCGGCCCAGACCTGGTCAGCGTCCCGGTGCAGTTCGGGGTCCTCGGCCAGCAAGCCCCGGGCGGCGAGGAACTGGCAGACCCGTTTGGCCGCGAGGTTGGGGTCGAGCAGGGCGAGGTCGTGGACGTCGCGCTCCTGGAAGACCGTTTCGGCACCGAGCCAGTACACCAGGATCGTCAGGGTGCGGATGTCCTTGCGGTACGCGGGGTCCTGCCGGCCGCGGCGCAGCCGGTCCAGTTCCTCGGTCAGTGCACGGGCCGCGCTGGTCAACGGCAGGTCCCTGTAGCTGCGGCGGCGCAGGCGGGCCATGACCGGCGACCAGTCGCGCCGCATCCCGAAGAGCGGCTCCTGACCGCGGGCGGCGTGGAGGGCGGACACCGCCTCGTCCTCGTCTCCCACCGGCGCAGGTTCGGCGACCGGGATCAACTGGGCCTGGCCTGGAGTCCCGTGCGGGAGGTCGATGACCAGCTGGGTGGCCCCAGCCGTTGCCGGGCCCGCGTCGTCCAGGTGCCGGTAGAGACGGCAGGTGCGGCACCGGCCGCCGCGCAGCGGCAGGCCGTCCCGAAGGCACCGGACGCACCGGCCCAAAGGGTGCAGCTCACGCCAGTGAAGGCACGGCTTGCAGCGGAAGCCCCGTTTGCCGCCGGCCATCCAGGCGCCGCAGTCGCGGCACGACCGCGCCACGGACGGCGGCAACGCCGCCGGGGCGGTGAGGTAGGTGGTGGTGGGCTGGTCGGTGGTGGAGAACCGCATCGGCTCCGGCGCCTGGTCAAGCAGTCCGGCCCGCAGCAGGACCAGGCGCACCGCGTCTCCGTTGGTCGGCAGGTCCCGCAGCATCGGCTCCGGCAGCCGTACGGCGCCCTCCGCCTCCCGTACCGCCAGCGCGAGGCGGACCACTTCGGCCCAGGCACACCGGGCAGCTCCGCGCCAGCCCCTGACCACGATCCTTTGCCGCTGCCGGGTCCCCTCAGTTCGGCGGGAGCGAGCGCGGCCCGGCGCCCCGACGGCTGCGCGGCACCGGCCGTACCGGGCCCGCGGTCGGCCCTTCCTCGGCGCCGACCGCGCGCCGGCCGGACTCCGGCGCCGCCTGGGCGTCTGCGAGCGGCTCGGCCTGGAGCAGGTCGGCGACCGTGCAGTTCAGCGCGGCGCACATCTTGTCCAGGTCCTCCAGGCGCACGGTGACCGGCGTGCCGCCCCACAGGGCCGCGACCTTGCTCAGCAAGGGGGTGAACCCCACCTGTTGGAAGGCGGCCAGCACCTCGGTCGGCCGCCACAGGTCCCGTTGCGCGGCCACCATCCGAAGGTTCCACTTCACCGTAGGTTGTACCACCACAAGAGGGCGCGGCCTTCCTGGAACATGTACGCCTCGCGCGGTCGCGGCCCTGAGCCGTGCGCGCCCTTGCCCAGCACGACGAACCGGCCCCACTGCCCGTGCTCCCAGTGCAGATCCCCCATGCACACGCCGCACAATTCCGCCGTGCGGACGCCGGAGAGGTAGGCGACCTTGGTCATCACGTAGTCGCGGCAGGCGACCAGGTACTTCCGCGCGTTGGGCAAGTCCTCGCGCCACCGGCCGAGGAAGTCCCGCATGGCCGTCTGCGACGGCGGGATCCGCAGGCCGAAGTCCCCGCGGTGCCGGGGCCGGTTGAACGGGTCGATCGGCGACTCGACGGCGGCGCCGAAGCGCCGCATGATCTCGCCGGCGTACCGCTGCTCGAGGAACGCGAAGTATGCGTCGATCTTGTTGATCTTCCCGCGCAGCGTCGACGGCGCCCGCTTGCCCGGGCCGGCGAAGTAGCGGTCGACCTCACGTGGGGAAAGCTGCCAGGGCACGGTGCCGTAGTACTCGCAGACTTCCACCACCGGCTTGAGCAGGCCGTCGAGCGTCGTCGGCGCCAGGCTGGCCGCGTCCCGGGCCCACTGGTACTCCGAGAGCGTGTCGAGGAAGAAGCTCTCCTCGTCGGTGGCGGACATGCGGGCCTGGCGGCGGCGCTGCAGGGTGACGACGTTTGCCAGCCCTGCCTCCACCGACACCGCGGCCGGATCCACCGCCGCGCTGACGTCGGCCCCTGGGCGCACCAGCGTCAGGACGCGACTTTCGGAATCTGACACGAACCCGGAAATTACATGGGTTACTCGCAGAATCTGCGAGTAACTGCTGAGATCCCACACCAACGGGTGAATGCCGCCGAAGACGCGGTCTGCCTGCTGAAATGCAGCTTCCCCGAATCAGATCACCATGGACGAACCCGCGCGCACTCCACTATGTGATCGTGGGGAGGGAGGGGTCCCGGGGTGCGGGCCCCTGTTGTGTATGCACATGCATGCATCACCCGGTGCACCCCTGTCCCGCCCTGCCCCATTCCCTCCCCACCCCGGTACGACGAAGGGGCGCCCTCCGTCGCACATGACGGAGGGCGCCCCTCGGCCGCTCGGCTCACTTGTCCAGGTGGGCCCAGAACTCGTCGAACGACAGGAGCTTGTCGCCGTTGAGGTCGCGGGTGCGGATGATGACCTCCGCCACCGACTCGGTGACGTTCCAGTCGCCTTCCTGGGCCAGGGCGGTCTTGAACTCGGCGGCGGTGATGAACCCGTCCCCGTCCGCGTCGATCCGCTGGAACTCCTTGCGCGCTGCCTCGATGTCCGCCACCGATCCGCCCCTTCTTGGTGCTCTGCCTCTTGTCGGGCAGTCCTGCCGACAGTCCTACTGACGCAGGTCAGATTAACCGGACACCCGAGCACGCCGTACGGCGACCACCCAGGCTTCGCCCACCAGCAGGCGGGCGTCGTAGCCGCGGGCGAGCTGCCCGATGGTGAAAAGGCCGGTGCCGTTCTCGATCATGTCTGCGAGTGTGGGGCTTCCAGTGGGTGGGGGCTCGAGGGCGGTGCGGGGAGTACGGAGATGGAGAGTCTGCGGGACATTCTGGACGCGGCGGCCGAGGGGGTCTTCCCGTCGGCGGACGGCGGTACGACCGTCGTCCCCCAGGACTCCCCCCGGGACGCGGGGGTCCTCTGTTTCACGGCGCACTCCGTCGTCTTCACGGACGAGGATCCGCGGTGGGTGCGCGAGCGCCTGGCGACGATGGAGTGCGACGCGCTGTCCGCGAGCATGAACCCCCGGTTCCTGGCGGCCCTCATGGAACGGACGGGCCGTACGGCCGAGACCATCGACGCGATGCTGGTCGCCCCGCCCCTGCCGGGCGAACCCCCGCTCCCGCTGCGCGAGATCCGGGACGCGGGCCACCCGCGCGTCGTGTACGCGCGGCGGCGCCGTGACGACGTACGGGTGTGGACGGTGGACGGCGGCGTCCTGACGACGGGCCGGGGGATCGCCGGGCGGCTGGAGGTCTCGGTCGAGGTGGACGAGGGCGTACGGCAGCGGGGGCTCGGCCGGACGCTGGTGCATGCCGCCCGCCATCTCGTCGACGAGCCGCTGTGGGCGCAGATCGCGCCGGGGAACGCCCGCAGCGTGCGGGCGTTCCAGTCGGCGGGCTATCGGCCGGTGGGCTCGGAGATCCTGCTCATTCCCCGGTAGCCCGACTTGTGCCAGGTCTTGCAGAGGTCGTGGTCGCAGGTCGTGGAGACGTACGACGAGGGCTGGTCGACCAGGACGTCGGTCTCGCTGTCGTACTGTCATGTGTCACCGGAAGATGCCCGTGTGCCCGAGGGAGTAGCGGCCCGGCTGCGGGTAGACCGCGAGGCCGTGCGGGCCGCTGCCGACGGGGATGCGGGCGAGTTGTTCCCCGGTGCGGGTGTCGATGGCGTACACCTCGGAGTCGTAGCGGCCGGAGAGCCACAGGACCTTGCCGTCGGCGGAGACACCGCCCATGTCGGGGCTGCCGCCGTCGGGGAGGTGCCACTTCTTGGTGAGCTTGTTCTCGGTGAAGTCGAAGACGGACACGGTGCCTTCGCCCCGGTTGGAGACGTACATCTCGCGGGAGTCGCGGCCGACATAGAGGCCGTGGGTGCCCTTGCCGGTGGGCAGCAGCTTCGGCTCCTCGAAGGTGTCGCCGTCCAGGACCCACATGCCGTGGGCCATCATGTCGGCGATGTAGAACCGCTTGCCGTCCGGTGAGATCTTCACGTCCTGCGGCATGGCCCCCTCGAACGGCAGCTTCCGCTGCCCGATCACCTTCATGCTCGCGGTGTCGACCTTGAGCAGTTCGCCGCTGAACTCGCAGGACACGATGAAGTAGGTGCCGTCGAGCGAGAAGTCGGCGTGGTTGACGCCGTAGCAGCTGACCGGCTCGGTCTTGATCCGCTTCATCGTGTGCGGGTCGCGGAAGACGAGTTCGCGGTCGAGGGAGGCCATGACGACGGCGTACTCGCCGTTGGGCGTGAAGTAGAGGTTGTACGGGTCGTGCACCTCGACCGGCTTGCCCGCCTTGCCCGTCCTCGGGTCGATGGGGGTGAGGGTGTGGCCCCGGTTGTTGTTGACCCAGAGGGTCTTCAGGTCCCAGGACGGGACGACGTGCTGGGGCTGGCGGCCCACCGGGATGGTCTCGACGACCTCGTAGGTCTTCGGGTCGATGACGGTGACCGTGTCGGACTCGCTGTTGGGCACGTACACCCGGGAGGGGAAGTCCTTGACCACCGGGGAGAGCCGGTTCGGGCGGTCGGCGGCGTAGACGTCCCCGGGGTCCAGCACGGGCGGCATGCCACGCAGGCCCCGGACGGCCGTCCGCTGCTGCTTCTTCTTCCGCTCGGCGGCCTCGGCTTCGGTGGCGGCCCGGTCGGCCCGGATGCGCCGCTCCTGCTCGGTGGTCCCGGCCTCGGAGCCGCACGCGGCGACGGCGGCGAGGACGGCGGCCGCGAGGAGGGCGCGCCGCACGAGGTGGTGCTGCTTGAGGGAGGTGCGGGTGGTGGTCACGCGACCTTTATAGGGAGGTTCACCATGAATGCCGGCGATTCGGCCGATCGACGGAGGTGCGTGGCGGCTGCCGCCGGGTGCGCGGCTCGACGGAGGTACGCGTGGTGACGGGCCGACGGGCCCGTGATCCTGACCTGTCTACCGGTCCGCGACTCTCATCTCGAACCAGGTCGTCTTGCCCCGGGGAAGCAGATCGACCCCCCACCGGTCCGAGAGCTTGTCCACCAGGAACAGGCCTCGGCCGCTGATGTCCATCTCCTGGACCGGCATCAGACAGGGCAGCCCCCGTGAGGGGTCGCGGACCTCGACGCGGATCCAGCCGGGCCGGCGGCGCATACGGAGTCCGAAAACGCGGGCGCCGGTGTGCCGTACGGCGTTGCCCACGAGTTCGGAGACGAGTAAGACAGCGTCCTCGGTCATCTTCGGCGACAGCCGCCACTGGCGCAGGACGACGACCTGGGCGAGCCGCCGCGCGGTGGCCGCGGACTCGGGACGGGACGGAAGCGGAACCTCTCCCTCGGTGGGATTGCCGAACAACTCCAGTGCCTTCTGCGCCCGTTCGTCCTCGATCGCAGGTGACCAACGCGCCGCGGTCGCACTCCCGTGCCGCCGCGGCTGTTCGATACCCTCCAGCCCCGCCATGACCCCATCATGGCCGCCCTGAGCCCTCTTCGGGGCCGTTCCACGGGAATACAACCCCCGGAACCAACCATTCCGGGGGTTTCGTTTGACATATGCCAGCGGCAGCAATCTGCTCGGCACAGCCCGTCTGGCCTGCGCGAACGACCTGAACTTCGGTCAGTGTCGGGTCTCTTGGGCGGGAATCCCTTAAGGCTGCCTTAAGGCTCGGATAAACCGCTCCTTCGGGGGACGTGGGTAATACACCGCGTCAACTGCAAGTCGATCAGCGGAACTTGTACGGCGGATTTCGGCCCCGGCCCGACCGTGCGTGCCGGTCGTGCGCGACGAGCCACGCCGACCACGCTCACGAGCCACGCCAGCCGGGCCGACAACGCGCACGAGCCGTGACGACCCTGCGCGGCGAGGCGCGCCGGTCGTGCTCGCGAGGCGCGCCGACCATGCTGACGAGCCCTGCCAACGTGCGCGACGAGCCGGGCCGGCCGTGCACGGCGAGGCGCGCCGACCCGCTCGCAGGGCGCGTCGGCCGCGCTCGCTCAAAGCATGCCCGCCGTGCTTCCCTGGCCGTCAGACGAACTTCGCCTTGCCCGGGCCCTCCTCCACGAAGCTCCGCATTCCGCGTTCGCGGTCCTCGGTGGCGAACAGCCCGGAGAACCAGTTCCGCTCGATGGCCAGGCCGGTCTCCAGGTCGGTCTCCAGGCCCGCGTCGATCGACTCCTTGGCGGCCCGCAGCGCGATCGCCGGCCCGCGCGCCAGCCTGGCGGCCCACTCGTGCGCGGCGGAGTACACCTCGTCGGCCGGGACGACCCGGTCCACCAGACCGAGCGTCAGGGCCTCGTCCGCCTTGACCATCCGGCCGGTGAAGATCAGGTCCTTGGCCTTGGAGGGGCCCACGAGCCGGGACAGCCGCTGGGTGCCGCCCGCGCCCGGGATCACCCCGAGCAGGATCTCCGGCTGGCCGAGCTTCGCGTTCTCCCCGGCGATCCGGTAGTCCGCGCAGAGCGCCAGCTCGCAACCGCCGCCCAGGGCGTACCCGGTGACGGCCGCGACGACCGGCTTGGGGATGCGGGCCACGGCGCTGAAGGAGTCCTGGAGGGCGCGGGACCGGGCGACCATCGCCGCGTGGTCCATGGCCTGCATCTCCTTGATGTCCGCGCCCGCCGCGAACACCTTCTCTCCTCCGTAGAGGACGACGGCGCGGACGTCGTCCCGTTCCGCCGCCTCCTCCGCGACTTCCTTGAGGCGGTCCTGGGTCGCGATGTCCAGGGCGTTCATCGGGGGGCGGTCGAGGCGGACGGTGCCCACACCTTCGGCGACTTCGAGATGGACGGTCATGAAGGCAGGTTAACGGCCACTAACGGCAACGGCCCCGGTGCCGTGCAT
Organism: Streptomyces sp. 11x1; assembly: GCF_032598905.1. Taxonomy (NCBI): domain Bacteria; kingdom Bacillati; phylum Actinomycetota; class Actinomycetes; order Kitasatosporales; family Streptomycetaceae; genus Streptomyces; species Streptomyces sp. 11x1. The sequence goes on from NZ_CP122458.1 coordinate 3,251,120, forward strand.
CACACCGGGGCCGTACGTGCCTACTCCGGACCTGCTTCAGACGCTCAGGCGGTGGCGCCTCACGCCTTCCACTTGCTCCAGGACATGTTCCAGCCGTTGTAGCCGTTGTCCGGGTCGACGACGCGGTCGTTGGAGTTCTTGACGATCACCACGTCACCGACCATCGAGTTGTCGAAGAACCAGGCGCCCGGTGCCTTGCGGTCCCAGCCGCCGCGGGTGTCGCGCAGGCCGATGCAGCCGTGGCTGGCGTTGTAGTTGCCGAAGGCGCCGCCGCCCCAGTAGTTGCCGTGGATGAAGGTGCCGGAGGTGGTCAGCCGCATGGCGTCCGGCACGTCCTTGATGTCGTACTCGCCGCCGTAGCCGACGGTATCGCCGTTCATCCGGGTCACGCGCAGGCGCTCGCTGATGACCATCTGGCCGTTCCAGGTCTCCATGCCGGGCTTGCCGGTGGTGACCGGGATGGTCTTGACGACCTTGCCGTCCCGCTCGACCTTCATGGTGAGCTTCTTGACGTCGACCGTGGAGACCTGGCTGCGGCCGATGGTGAAGGAGATCTTCTTGCGCTGCTCGCCGTAGACGCCGTCGCGGCCCTCGACACCGTCGAGGTTGAGGTCGACGGTGACCTTGGTGCCCGCCTTCCAGTACTTCTCGGGGCGGAAGTCGATACGGTCGTTGCCGAACCAGTGGCCCTCGACGTCGACGGCCGGCTCGGTCTTGATGGTGATGGCCTTCTCGACGTCCTCGGGGGCGGTGATGCCCCGGGTGAAGCGGACCGAGAACGGCATGCCGACGCCGACCTTCGAGCCGTCCTCGGGGGTGAAGATGCCAACGAAGGTGTTCTTCGGGGTCAGGGTGGTGAAGGACGAGTCCTCGGCCGCCTCACGCCCCTCGGCGTCCTTCGCCACGGCGTGCACCTTGTACTCGGTGGCCGAGTTGAGGTGGATGGACGGCGTCCAGCTGGAGCCGTCCTTCGCTATCTCGCCGGCGATCTTCTCGCCCTTGTCGTTCTCGACCGTGACCTCGGACAGCTTGCCCTTGGCGGCGGTCACCTTGAGCGCGCCGCTGGTCGCCACGGCATCGGCGCCGTTCTTCGGGGCGATGGAGACGACCGCCTCCGAAGGCCCGGTGGCCGCCGCCTTGTCGGAGGCGCTCTTGTCGGAGCCCTTCCCCTTGTCGCCGCCGGAGCCGGAGTCCGAACCCCCGCCTCCGCCGCACGCGGTGACGGTGAGCAGCATCAGGACCGGCAGCACGGCCAGGGCCCCCTTGCGCCGCCGCGTACGCGCGCCAACCGACGCCCCCGATATCGGTCGCCCGTTCAACTCTCTGTTCTCCCCTCGCACGGCCTGAGCAGGCCCGCACCCCTACGCGCAGCGTGCGCGTACGCACGTACATTAACCAGATGATCGGAATGGATGGGTCTCGGTGAATGTCACCGTTCAGTCCCAACTTGGATGATCACGCGCGTCCCCCCTGCCGGTGCCGGGCCGGGTGCCATGTCGTCGCTATGTCGGCCTACTTCACCGCCGCACCCGCTTTCCATTCCTTCCACCCCATGTTCCACCCTCCGAGGCCATTGTCGGGAGCGACCGTTTTGTCATCGCTGTTCACGACCTCGACGACGTCCCCGACGAGGCTGCGGTCGAAGAACCAGCCTGCGGGGGTGCCGGAATCGCCGCCCTTCACATCGCGCAGGCCCACACAGCCGTGGCTGACGTTGGCCCGGCCGAAGGCGTCCGGCGCCCAGTAGTTGCCGTGCAGGAAGGTGCCGGAGGTGGTCAGGCGCATGGCGTGCGGAACGTCCGGGATGTCGTACTCGCTCTTGCCGTTCGCCTTCCTGAAGCCCACGGTGGCCCCGTTCATCCGGGTCACCTCCAGCATCTCGGTGACGACCATCTTCCCGTTGTACGTCGTGGTCCTGGGCGCCCCGGCGGTGATGGGGAGGGTGGCGAGCACCCCGTCGCCGCGTTCCACGCGCATGGTGTGCCGGGCCGCGTCGACCACGCTGACCTGGTGGCGGCCGACGGTGAACGAGAACGTCCTGTCCTGCTGGCCGTAGACGCCGGGCGCGCCCTCGACGTCGCGCAGGCGCAGGGCGACGGTGACCCTGGTGCCGGGCCTCCAGTACCTCTCGGGGCGGAAGTCGAGGCGGCCCCCGCCGAACCAGTGCGGGCGGACCTCGACGGCCGGCTCGGCGGTCACCTCGACGGCGCGTTCCACGGCCGCGCGGTCCTCGATCACCCGGTTGAACTCCAGTGAGACGATCATCCCGGTGCCGACGGTGGCCCGGTTCTCGGGTGTGACGTACGCGATGAAGCGCTCGTCGGGGACGTGCGTGGTGAAGGTGACGTGCCGTGCCGAGCGCCGGCCGTGGCCGTCGAGGGCGACGGCGTCGACGGTGTACCGGGCGGCCAGCGCGAGCTTCCGTGAGCCGGTGGGGCGCCAGGTCAGTCCGTCGGCGGAAAGCCGTCCCGGGACGGGTGACTCCTGCGCGTCCTGGGACTTCACCACCTTGACGGACTCCAGGCGCCCGCTGGGCACCCGTACTTCGAAGCGCTGCTCCGGGCGCACGCCCTTGCTGCCGTCCTCCGGTGTGACCCGGATCGTGTCGCCGGGCGCCTTTCCGCTGGTGAGCGGCGGCCCGGCGGTGCATCCGGCGACCCCGGCGAGCAGGCCGGCCCAGGTGAGCGCGGCGGCCAGGGCGGCCCCGGCGCGGCGCGCGTGCTTCTGTGCGTGGTTCACGTGCGGCCCAACGACGGCGCACGCCCCCGGGAAACGTGAGTGCGAGGCGTGCTCTGGGCAGAACCCTTGGGAGGACGACGCGATGGGGAGCGGTGACGGGACATCTCGCTCCCCTTCTCCGTCGCCCACCGAGCCGCGGGAGGCCTGAGGTGTCGAGCGCAGCCGAGCAGGACGAAGTACGGGGGACGCGGGGGGTGCCGGCCGCGCGTCCGGCCACCGTGCTGAACGGCGACCGGCGTGACGGGGCCGCGCCGGAGCCGAGGCCCGTGTGGCCGGGGGCGCCGACACCGCTGGGGGCGCGGTTCCGGGTGGGCCCCGACGGGGTCGCCGGCACCAACTTCGCGTTGTGGGCGGGCGGGGCGGAGTCCGTCGAGCTGTGTCTGTTCTCGGCGACGGGCGAGGAGACCCGGCTGGGGCTGACCGAGCTGACCCATGAGATCTGGCACGGCTTCGTACCGGGCGTCCTGCCGGGGCAGCGGTACGGCTATCGCGTGCACGGCCGCTGGGACCCGTGGACCGGCGCCCGCTGGAACCCCGCGAAGCTCCTCCTGGACCCGTACGCGCGGGCCGTGGACGGCGATTTCACCCTCCCTCCGGAGGTGTACGCGCACGTCCGGGACTGGCCCGAGCAGCATGTCGCCGACACGGTGCGCGACGAGAGGGACTCGGCACCGCACGTCCCGAAGGGCGTCGTCGTCCATGACGACGACGACTGGGCCGACGACCGCCGCCCGAAGACACCGTGGGCGGACTCGGTCATCTACGAGCTGCACGTCCGCGGCTTCACCATGACCCACCCCGGCATCCCGGAGGAACTGCGCGGCACGTACGCCGGTCTCGCGCACCCCGCCGCGATCGAGCACCTGGTGAAGCTGGGGGTGACGGCGGTGGAACTGCTGCCCGTGCACCAGTTCGCCCACGAGGACCATCTGCTGCGCCGGGGCATGCGCAACTACTGGGGCTACAACTCGATCGGCTACTTCGCCCCGCACGCGGCGTACGCCTCGTCGGGCACGACCGGGCAGCAGGTCGGGGAGTTCAAGCGGATGGTGCGGGCGCTGCACGCCGCCGGTATCGAGGTCGTCCTCGACGTGGTCTACAACCACACCGCCGAGGCCGACGAACGCGGCCCGAGCCTGTCGCTGCGCGGCATCGACAACCGGGGCTACTACCGCCTGCAGCACGACGCGCGGCGCTACGCGGACTACTCGGGCTGCGGCAACACCCTGCACGTGGTGCAGCCGCACGTGCTCCGTCTGATCACCGACTCCCTGCGCTACTGGGTGACGGAGATGGGCGTCGACGGCTTCCGCTTCGACCTCGCCGCCGCGCTCGCCCGCTCGATGCATGACGTCGACATGCTCTCCCCGTTCCTCGCGGTCATCGCCCAGGACCCGGTGCTGCGCCGGGTGAAGCTGATCGCCGAGCCGTGGGACGTGGGTTCGGGCGGCTACCAGGTCGGCGCCTTCCCGCCCCTGTGGACGGAGTGGAACGACCGGTACCGGGGCGCGGTCCGGGACTTCTGGCGGGGTGCGCTGCCGGACGTGCGGGACCTCGGCTACCGGCTGTCGGGCTCCAGCGACCTGTACGCCTGGGGCGGCCGACGGCCCTACGCCTCCGTCAACTTCGTCACCGCCCACGACGGTTTCACCCTGCGCGACCTGGTGTCGTACGAGCGCAAGCACAACGAGGCGAACGGGGAGGGCAACCGGGACGGCTCGGACGACAACCGGTCCTGGAACTGCGGCGCCGAGGGGGAGACGGACGACGAACGCGTACGGGCGCTGCGGCGGCGCCAGTTGCGCAACCTCTTGACCACCCTGCTGCTCTCCACGGGGGTGCCGATGCTGGTCGCAGGCGACGAACTGGGCCGCACACAGGGGGGCAACAACAATGCGTACTGCCAGGACAACGAGATCAGCTGGATCGACTGGAGCCTGCTGGAGGACCCCGCCTGGAAGGCCCTCTTCGACCTCACGTCCCGGCTGATCGCGCTGCGCCACGCGCACCCGGTCCTGCGCCGCCGCGCCTTCTTCTCCGGTCGCGCCCACTCGGCGGACGGGCTGCGCGACCTCGCCTGGTTCACCGCCCGCGGCACGGAGATGACCGAGCGGGACTGGTACGCGCCGGCGGCGACGCTGGGCATGTATCTCTCGGGCCGGGACATCCCGGGCCGCGACGCGCGGGGGGCTCCCGTCCTGGACGACAGCTTCCTCACGGTCCTGCACGCCGGCGACCGTCCGGTGAGCTTCGTACTGCCCGGGACACCGTGGGCCAGGCAGTACGAGGTGGTCGTCGACACGTCCCGGGAGGAACAGGGGGAGGGACCGGGGGCGCTGCACCGGGCGGGGGAGACGGTGACGGTACCGGCGCGGTGCGTACTGCTGCTGCGGGTGGCCGACTGACTCTCCTTCGCCCCCGCCGCCCCTACCCGTCCCGTCCCCAGGGGCTGCGCGCCCCTTCGACCCCCGCGTCAAAGACTCGGGGCTCCGCCCCGGACCCCGTTCGCGCAGTTCCCCGCGCCCCTATTAGGGGTGCGGGGAACTGCGCGAGAAGCCCCACCGGGCCCGCGGACGACCGACGACCGAGCGGGTCGAAGGGGCGCAGCCCCTGGGGATGGGACGGGTAGGGGCGGCGGGGGCGAGAAAGAGCGCATCAGGCCACGGCAAGGTGCGGGCTGCCGTGCCCCGGCTAGCCGAGGATCCCGCGTTCGTACGCCTTCGCCACCGCCGCCGCCCGGTCCTTCACGCCCAGTTTGGCGTAGAGGTGCGTGAGGTGGGTCTTGACCGTGGCCTCGCTGATGAAGAGTTCGCGGGCGATCTCACGGTTGGCGGTGCCCCGGGCGACGAGTGTGAGGACCTCGCGCTCGCGGGCGGAGAGGGGCTCGTGGGCGGGGGCGCGCGGGGTGCGGACCGCCGCCACCAGACGGGAGGCGATCGCCGGGGAGAGGACGGTGCGGCCCTCGGCGGCCGCGCGGACCGCCGTGAACAACTCCTCGCGCGGCGCGTCCTTGAGGAGGTAGCCCGTCGCGCCCGCCTCGATCGCCGGGAGGGTGTCGGAGTCGGTGTCGTACGTGGTGAGGACGAGGACCTTCGCGCGGGCCGCCCGGCGGGTCAGCTCACGGATGGCGTCCACGCCTCCCCCGCCCGGCATGCGCAGGTCCATCAGGACCACGTCGGGGTCGAGCGCGGCGACGAGTTCCACCGCCTCGACGCCGCCCGACGCCTCGCCGAGGACGGCGAAGCCGGGCGCGGACTCGAACATGCCGCGCAGACCGTCCCGTACGACGGGATGGTCGTCGACGATCAGCAGGGAGACGGGATTCTCCGGATGCGGATCCGGGGGTGGATGCGGGGGTGAATGCGGGTGCGCCTCGTCAGTCATGGCGGACCAACGGTACGCGAGCCGACAGGGCCGTGCCCTGGCCCGGCTCGGACTCGACGGTGAGGGTGCCGGCGATGCGCTCGGCGCGGACCCGCATGCCGTCGAGTCCGAAGCCGCCGGTGCCGGTGCGCTCGGGGACGGCGAGGGGGTCGAACCCCCGGCCGTCGTCGCGGATGTCGAGGATGACCTCGTCGCCGAGGAAGGAGAGGGTGACGCCGACGCGGCCGGCGCGAGCGTGCCTGGCCGCGTTCGACAGGGCTTCCTGGGTGATGCGCAGGAGCGTCGCCGCGACCTCGTCGTGCAGCTGCTCCACCCCGCCGGTGACGATGAACTCGGCCCGTGCGCCCGTCCGTTCGCCCCATTCCGCGACCGTCTTCTTCAGCGCCTCGGGCAGCCCGTCGTGCTCCAGGGCGACCGGCGCGAGATTGTGCACCGCGCGGCGGGCCTCACCGAGGCTGTGGCGGGCCAGGTCCGAGGCGCGGGCGAGGTGGGTGCGGGCGACGGCGAGGTCGGGGGTGATCGCCACGACCTGGAGCTGGGCGATGATGCCGGTCGGCCCTGGGCGATGGTGTCGTGGATCTCGGCGGCCAGCCGCCGGCGTTCGTCGGCTACCCCGGCCTCCCGTGCCTGGACGAGGAGTTGGGCGTGCAGCGCGGCGTTCTCGTCGAGGGCCTGCTGGAGGGCGGCGTTGGTGCGTTCGAGTTCGGCGATGGTCGCCGTGCGCTCGCGGGTCCGCCGCTCCTCCTGCTCGGTGAGATGGGCGATCACCATCTGCAGTCCGGAGTTGGCGGCCAGCAGGGCGGCGAAGACGGCCCAGCGGGCCGCCCCGTCCGGCGGCAGCCCGCCGGACTGCGCGCCCGCCACGGTGACCGCGGAGGCGAACAGCCCGAGCCGTCGCCATCGGCCCGGCAGTAGGTCCGCGTCCATGTAGCCGGTGGCGGCGTAGAACGCGAAGAACGGGTTGATCCAGGTCAGGGCGAAGGCGATGGCCCAGCGTACGACGTAGTAGCCGGTCCCGGCCGGGGACGGGGTCAGGCAGCGGTGACCGGCCGGGCGGGGGCCCGACGGGTGGGTGCCGGTCAGGTAGGAGCCGGTCGGTGGGCGTCCGCCGCGGGTGACGTGCCACCACACCTGGAGCGCGACGGCGGCGACGATCAGGGCCCCGGCGACGTACCACTCGGTGGCATCCGCCATCAACTCGCCGGCGGCGAGGACGGCGAGGACGGCGCTGACGCCGAGCAGCCCGTAGGGCCCCCAGGGGTGGAACTGGTCCCAGCGCCGCTCGATCATCCGGTCCGCCGCGGTCATCTCCCCAGTCTGCACGGCCGGTGCCCCGCCTACTCCCATCGGAACCAGCGTGCGGCCGCGGCCGTGAGCAGCACCGTCCACGCCACCAGGACACCGAGGTGGTCCCAGCCGGGCCGGGCGCCCGCCGCCGCCTCGTTCAGTGCCTGCGCCGCCGCGCCGAACGGGGTGAGTCCGACGGACCGGGCCAGGACGTCCGGCATGGTCTGCACCGGCATCCACACACCCGCGCAGAACATCGCCGGGAAGAAGACGGCGGAGCCGATCGCCGCCGAGATCCTCGTGGTGCGGGACAGCGCGCAGATCACGGCGCCGAGGGCGAGGGCGACCAGGACGGCCAGGAGGAGGGCCACCGCGTAGCCGAAGGGCTGCTCGGGCAGCCGTACGTCGAAGGCGAGCCGGCCGACCGCCAGGGCGAGCAGCGCCGACACCAGGGCGGCACCTCCGTACAGGACCATCTGTGCGGAGAGCAGGGCGGCGGGGCGGACCGGGGTCGTGGACATCCGGCGCAGGACGCCGCGTTCGCGGTAGCCGGTGAGGATCTGGGGCATCGCCTGGATCCCGCCGACGATCAGCCCGAGCAGCACACTCACGGGGACGTAGCCGTCGACCGGGCGCAGCCCGCCGAAGGCCGGGTCGGCCTCGCGGAAGGACGGGATCGAGCCGAGGATCGCCAGCAGGACGGTCGGGAAGCCCAGGATCCAGAAGAGGCTGCCGGGCTCCCTGCGGAAAAGGCGGACCTCGCTCTTCAGTACGGCGGTGTCGACGAGTGCGGTGCTCATGCCGCGGCGCCCTTCGCCACGGCGGTCGAGTGCGGTGCTCATGCCGCCGCTCCCTTCGTCGGCTCTGTCCGGTGCGTGCCCTCGGTGCGGTGCCTGCCCTCGGTGCCGCGCGGCCGCGTCGTCTCGTCGGTGAGGTCGAGGAAGGCGTCGTCCAGCGTGGCGTCGGTGACCCGGAGTTGGTGGGCGGTGGTGTGGGTGCGGGCGAGGAGGGTGAGGACGGCGTTGACGGTCTCGTCGGTGCCGGAGAGGGTGACCCGGCCGTCCTTGTGCTCGACCGCCGCGAGCGCGGGCAACGCGTTCAGGTCACGGTCGTCCAGCGGGGCGGAGGGCGTGAAGCTGATGACGGTGGCGCCCGCCGAACGCCGGACGAGCCCGGCCGGGGTGTCCAGGGCGGCGACCCGGCCCTGGTCGATCACGGCGATCCGGTCGCACAACCGCTGCGCCTCCTCCATGAAGTGGGTCACGAGCAGGACGGTCACCCCGCCCGCGCGGATGTCCTCGATCAGCTGCCAGGTGTCCCGGCGGGCGCGCGGGTCGAGGCCGGTGGTCAGCTCGTCCAGGACGACGATCCGGGGATCGCCGACGAGGGCGAGCGCGATGAACAGCCGCTGCTTCTGGCCACCGGAGAGCTTGGCGAACCGGGTGCCGAGCCTGGCCGTGAGGCCGAGGCGTTCGGCGAGCGGCCGCCAGTCCAGCGGGGCCGGGTAGAAGGCGGAGTACAGCTCCAGCGCCTCGCGCACGGTGAGTTTGGGCTGCAGCTCGCTCTCCTGGAGCTGCGCGCCGAGCAGCAGACGAGTGGCCCGGTGTTCGGTGACCGGGTCGAGGCCGGCGACCCGGACCCGGCCCGCGTCGGGCACGCGCAGGCCCTCGACGCATTCGACGGTGGTGGTCTTGCCGGCGCCGTTCGGGCCGAGGATCCCGAAGATCTCGCCCTCCTCGACGGTGAAGGAGACACCGTCGACGACGGCGCGGCCGCCGTAGGTCTTGCGGAGGTCGGTGACCTCGATGACGGGTGTGGACGACGTGTGTGGCATGTGCCGAGAATCCCGGCGGGACCCGGGCGCGCGCATCGGCCATCGCGCTCGAACGGGCATCAGCCGATCGGTCGATGCGCCGGTACGACCCGCTCCGACCTGCCCGTACGCTCCTCCGGCGGCGCGGGTCGCGGGACGCTCGGCGGATCGTCGTAGGACTCACGACCGATGGAGGTCCGGCCAAAACTCGGTGGGCGTTGTCAGTGGCTATCCGTAGGCTCGCTGCTGATGCCCACGACACGTGCCACCGCAGAGGAACCCGACCGGACCGAGGAACCAGGGGCGGCCTCCGAGCCCGCGGACGCCGAGCGGGCTGAGTCCTGGCCCGCGGAACCCGAGTGGGCCGAGCCGCCCGCGAAGGCCCCGGGACGCTCCGCCGTACGTACGCTGCTGCGGCTGTGGCCGTATGTGCGGCCCGTGCGGGTGCGGCTGTCCGTCGCCGCGGTGGTCGCGATCGTCGCCTCCCTCGTGGGCCTGTTCATCCCGCTGGTCCTGAAGTGGATGGTGGACGGCCCGGTCGCCGACCGGGACCCGGCGGGCGTGTGGCTCGGCGCGCTGTACCTGCTGCTCCTCGGGCTCACCGAGGCCCTGCTGTTCGGCCTGCGGCGCTGGCTCGTGGCGCGGCCCCTCGCGGGGGTCGAAGCGTCGATGCGCGCGGATCTCTACCGCCATCTGCAACGCCTCCCGGTCGCCTTCCACGACCGCTGGGCCTCCGGTCAGCTCCTCTCGCGCGGGACGACCGATCTGATGCTGCTGCGGATGTTCCTCGCCTTCCCGCTGACGTTCCTGCTGGTCAACGCGGTCACCATCGTGGTCGGCGTGATCATCATGCTCGCCCAGGACTGGACCTTGGGGCTCGTCATCCTCGGGCCCGTCGTACCGGTGATCGTGACCTGCGTCGTCTTCGAGCGGAAGTACAACTCCGTCGCGCGCCTCGCGCAGGACCAGGTCGGCGACCTGACGACGGTCGTCGAGGAGAGCGTCCTCGGGATCCGCATCATCAAGGGGTTCGGGCGGCACCGCAGCCAGGCGCGCGCGTTCCGCGAGCTCTCCCGGACCCTGCGCGGCACGGAACTGCGCAAGGCCCGCCTGCTGTCGGTGATCTGGGGCGTCATCATCACGCTCCCCGAGATCGCGATCGGCGCGGCCCTCGTCCTCGGCGTCGTCCAGGTCGCCGACGGCGTGCTGTCGGCGGGCACCCTGGTCGCCTTCCTGTCCACCGCGCTCGCGCTGCGCTGGCCCGTCGACTCCATCGGCTTCCTGCTGGCGATGAGCCAGGAGGCGGCGACGGCGACGGAGCGGTACTTCGAGGTGATGGACGAGGAGCCGGAGTCCGGCGACCCCAAGGGGTCCGGTGCCCCGGCGCTCCGCCCGGCCGGGGACGGCGGGACCGGGTACGGGTACGGGTACGGGGACGGGGAGGACAGGGCCAGGGAGGACGGGGCCGGGAACGGCGGAGACGGCGGGCTCCGGTTCCACGGCGTCACCTTCCGCTACCCCGACGCCGCTCCCGGCAGCGCCCCCACCCTCGACCGCATCGACCTGCACATCCGGCCGGGCGAGTCGATGGCCCTGGTCGGTGCCACCGGCTCCGGCAAGACCACCCTCACCGCCCTCGTCCCCCGCCTGCACGAGGTCACCTCCGGCCGCATCACCCTGGACGGCGAGGACATCGCCACGATGCCGAGGGACGCGCTGCGCGGCCTGGTCGCCGTGGCCTTCGAGGAACCCACCCTGTTCTCCGCCACCGTCGGCGAGAACGTGCTGATGGGCGCCCCGCCGGACGCGGGCGGGACCGAGCTGGACCGGGCCCTGGCCATCGCCCAGGCGGAGTTCGCGCACGCGCTCCCGCAGGGCACGGCCACCCAGGTGGGCGAGCAGGGCCTCAGCCTCTCCGGCGGCCAGCGGCAGCGCCTGGCGCTCGCGCGGGCGGTGGTCGGCAGACCCCGCTTCCTCGTCCTCGACGACCCGCTGTCGGCGCTGGACGTGCACACGGAGGCCGCGGTGGAGGCCGCGCTGCGCCGGGTGCTCGCGGAGACGACCGCGCTGATCGTGGCGCACCGCCCGTCGACCGTACTGCTCGCCGACCGGGTCGCCCTGCTCTCCGGCGGCCGGGTCACGGCCGTGGGCACCCACCAGGAACTGCTGCGCACGAACACCGAGTACGCCCATCTGATGTCCGGCACCGAGGAGGACGAGCGATGACGGCGCCCCTGACCACCGCGCCGAACAAGGAACCGAACGAGGAGCCGGACGACGTGTCGACCGGGGAACCCAACGGTGATCCGGGCGGTGAACCGAGCGCGGTGCCGAGCGATGATCGACGCGCGGTGCCGAGCGATGATCCGCGCGCAGTTTCGAGCGGAGCGTCGGGCGCAGTGTCGGGCAGCGAGGCGAACGGGCATCCGGCGGGGCGTTCGGGCACGGTGACGTCCCTGGAGAAGTCGCCCGAAGGCGACCGGCCGACCCCCGCGCCCGACGGCGACCGGCCCACCACCGCGCCCGACGGCGACCTGTCCGCCCCTCCCGGGGGCGCGGCCCCCACGCACCGGGCTCCTGCATCCGCCGCCGCCCCCGCCCCCGCCGAAGACCCGTTCGACCACGACGACCTCCCCACTCCCCCGGGCGCCACCCTCGCCCTGCTGCGCTCCCTGCTCGCGCCGATGCGGACCCGGGTGATCGTGGCGAGTGTGCTGCTCCTGCTCCAGCAGGCCGCCGTGCAGGCGGGCCCGCTGCTGGTGGCGTACGCCATCGACAGTGCCGTACCGGCACTGCGGGACGGCCGGCACGGGCCGCTGATCGCGGTGGCGGCCGGTTATCTGGCGTGCGCGCTGGCGGCCGGCGGACTGCAGTACCTGTTCATCGGGGCGTCCGCGCGGGTGAACCAGGACGTGCTGCTGGATCTGCGCGGCCGGATCTTCCGGCACGCGCAGGCACTGAGCATCGACTTCCACGAGCGGTACACCTCGGGTCGGCTGATCTCCCGGTCCACCACGGACGTCGAGTCGCTGCGCGAACTGCTCAACGAGGGGCTCCAGGAACTCATCGGGGTGATCCTCGCCTTCGTCTACATCTCGGCGATGCTGCTCTGGCTCGACCTGGGCCTCGGCGCGGCGGCGCTGGCGTCGTTCGTACCGCTGTACGGGTTCGTGCGGATGTACCAGCGGCGCGCGGCGAGCGTCTACACGGCCCGGTCCAGCGCGATCGCCGCGGTGATCGTGAAGTTCGCGGAGACGATGAACGGGATCCGTCCGGTGCGGGCGTTCCGCCGGGAGGCCGCGAACGACGCCGAGTTCAGCGCGCTGAACCGGCACCACGAGCGCAAGAACGGCGACGCGATCCTGGAGATGGCCCGCTATGTGGTCTGCTCCCGGGTGGTCGCCAACATCACGGTCGCGGCGATCGTACTGTGGAGCGCGTACCGGGTGGCGTCGGAGACACTGGCGCTGGGTGTGCTGGCGGCCGCGGTGCTGTATCTGCGGCGGCTGTACGACCCGATCGACCGGCTCGGCATGTTCCTCAACTCGTACCAGTCGGCCGCGGCCTCGCTGGAGAAGATCGCCGGGCTGCTGGCCCAGGCCCCGTCGGTCCCGGAGCCCGCCGAGCCGAGGGAACTGCCGGTGCCGGACCGTGAACTCCCCGGCCGGGAGGTCGTGTTCGACGACGTACGGTTCGCGTACCGCACCGGCGGCGAGGTCCTGCCCCGTTTCGACCTCACCCTCGCGGCAGGCAGCACGGTGGCGGTGGTCGGCTCCACCGGCGCCGGGAAGTCGACCCTCGCCAAGCTGGTGGCCCGCTTCTACGACCCCTCGTCCGGGCGGGTCCTGCTGGACGGTGTCGATCTGCGCGACCTCTCGGTGCCCGAGCTGCGGCGCGGGGTGATCATGGTGACGCAGGAGTCGTTCCTGTTCTCCGGCACGGTCGCCGAGAACATCGCCATCGGCAGCCCCGACGCGGGCCGCGAGGAGATCGAACGCGCCGCGAAGGCCATCGGCGCGCATGACTTCATCACCGCGCTGCCCGACGGCTACGACACCGACGTACGCAAGCGGGGTGGCCGTATCTCCGCCGGTCAGCGTCAACTCGTGGCGTTCGCACGGGCGTTGCTGGCCGACCCGGCCGTCCTCATCCTGGACGAGGCGACCAGTTCGCTCGACATCCCCGGCGAACGGGCGGTCCAGCGCGCGATGGCGACGGTGCTGCGCGGGCGTACGGCCGTGGTGATCGCGCACCGCCTCTCCACGGTCGAGATCGCCGACCGGGTCCTGGTGATGGAACACGGCCGCGTCGTGGAGGACGGCACCCCGGCGGACCTGATCGCAGGCAAGGGCCGCTTCGCGGACCTGCACCGGGCCTGGCGGGACAGCTTGGCGTGACGCCCCCTGCAGGACGCGGACGCTCGATCCGGGATGGCGCGATCGGTGCGCGCGGTCCTCGGAGCACGCGGGTGCGGACCGGCTCTCCCCGTCCGATGGGGGGCAGCGGGTCAGTCCCGCACAGGCGACGACGACACGCGAGGCACCGCGGAGTTGGGGTCGAAGCCGGCGAAGACCAGGCCGATGACGAAACCCGCCACTTCCTCCAGCTGGCGGACGCGATCGAGCGCCCCGAGGATCGCCGGAGTCCCGCCGACGTCACGTGCCAACTCGCCGACGACACGCAGTGCCGCGGGATCGTCGCCGCACATCGCCACGGTCACGACGGCCCGGTCACAGCCGGGAACGCTCGTCCACTGACCGGCGGGAAAGAGATGGAAGGCCTTGACGACATGAGCCCCCGGAGCGAGCCCGGCGATCCGCCTCGCCATCGACTCGCCGTGCTCGGTGAGCAGTTCGCCGACTCCATGCGCGACGGCGTTCGTGGGATCGATCAACGGCGTCCCCGCAAGCAGACCTTCGGCCGCGCCCGCCAGTCCCAGCATGTCCTCGACGCCGTCCCAGGACACGGCGAGCAGCACCGCGTCGCGCCCGATGACCGCCTCGCGCGGCGCCACGGAGTGCACTCCGTGGCCCAGTCGCTCGGCGAGCTTCTCCGCCTTGCCCTGCGACCGCCCGCCGATCGCCACGTCGTGCCCGGCGCGGGCCCAGCCCTCGCCCAGGGCCGCCGCCAATGTCCCCGTTCCCAGGATCCCGATGCGCATCGTCGCTTCCTCTCATGTGGCGGTCGAATGGGCAGTCACGTTAGGCAAGGCGTCACGCACCGATCGGTGCGTGACGATCGCGCGATGATGGGCGACGAGATGACTGATCACGAAGGCCCCTGCCACGAGTTGGTCGCCGACTGCCGGCTGCGTGCCGCCACCGATCTCCTCACCCACACCTGGGACCCCGTGGTGCTGGCGGCTCTTCGCCCGGGCCCGCGCCGCCGCCGCGAGCTGCGCGTGGCGATCGGCGGCATCAGCGACAAGGTCCTGACCGACGCCCTGCGTCGTCTGCTCTCCAACGGCCTGGTCGACCGCCAGGCACGTGCCGAAGCGCCACCTCGCGTCGATTACAGCCTGACAAGGCTGGGGCAGAGCCTCGTCGAGGGGCCCATGGCGGCGCTCGGACGCTGGGCGACCGAGCACGGTGACGAGTTGCTCGAAGCCCAGGAGAACGCGCCACGCAGAGCACCGGACCCGGCAGTGCCCCCACCAGGAACGCGACGAGTCGGATGAACGCCCTCCGGCGAAGCCCTTCGGCGAGCCCCTTTGACGTTCCCGCAGGTCGTACCGGCACGAGGAACCGTCCGCCGACGAGGCGACGAGCACGTCATGGAAACCCAGTTGCCCGATCCGGACGCCGCTGACAGTGTCGCGAGCATGCCTGTCTTCTCCGCGCACGACGGGACCGGCCTCGCCGCGGCCATGTGTCCGAGAGGGACGCGGGGAACCGCGTGAGCAGCACCGTCCAGCTCCCCGTCCAGCCATGGCCGAAGCCGAAACACGACCTGTCCCACACCTGAATCGGGGGCCGATGATCAACGCGTACGAGGACCCCGGCATCCCCGACCGCCGGGGTGGCGCCCGCTACCTGTGGTGGCTGGTCAAGCAGCAGGCCGGCCGTTCCGCCCTGGGCTCCCTCATCTCGTGCGTGTGGATGGTCCTGCTGGCGGCCACCCCGTATCTGCTCTCCCGCGCGATCGACGAGGGACTGGAACCCGGCGACCACCGGGCCCTGGTCGGCTGGACCGCCGCCCTCTTCGGTGTCGGCGCCTTCAACGCCTGGCTGAGCATCATGCGCCACCGCACGATGACCCGGGTCCGGATGGACGCCAACTTCCGCACGGTGAAGGTGGTGATGGCGCACGCCGTCCGGCTGGGAGCGGCGCTGCCCGGCCGCGCCGGCGCCGGGGAGGTCGTCACGATCGGCGTGGGGGACGTCCAGACGATCGCCGGGTCCCTGACGGTCATCGGGCCGGGGGTCGGCGCACTCGCCGCCTACCTGGTGGTCGCCGGACTGCTCGTGTCGGTCTCCCTCCCCATCGCGGCGGTCGTGCTGCTGGGGATGCCGTTGATCGCGGTGATCGTGGGGCCGATGATGCGGCGGCTGCAGGGCACGGAGACCGAGTACCGCGAGCGGCGGGGCGTGCTGACCGCGCGGATCGCCGACCTCGCGGGCGGGCTACGAGTCCTCAACGGGCTGGGCGGCAAGGGGCTCGTCGCCGGCGCGTTCCACCGGGACTCGCAGCGGCTGCGGGCGCAGGGGTACCGGGTGGGAGCGGTGACCAGCTGGATGCAGGCGCTCGGGGTGGGGCTGCCGACGCTGTTCCTCGCGGTGGTGACCTGGCTGGCGGCCCGGCTCGCCGCGCAGGGGGCCATCACCGTGGGCGAGTTGGTGTCGGTGTACGGGTACGTCACCGTGCTGGTGCGGCCCGTGTCGTACTTCGTCGACTGGGGTTACGAGGTCAGCCGCGGGGTGGTGGCCGCGCGGCGCGTCATCCGGTTCCTGAACCTGGAGCCGCTGCCGGACCGCGGCACGACGGACGCCCCCGCCGAGCCGTCGACGCTGCACGACCCCACGTCGGGGGTGCGGGTGCCGCCCGGCCGGCTGGTCGCGCTGGCCGCCGACCGGCCGGCCGACGCGGCGGCCGTGGTGGACCGGCTCGGACGGTACGCGCCGACCGCGGTGACCTGGGGTGGCATCCCGCTGGACGCGATCCCGTTGGCGCAGGTCCGGGCACGGATCCTGGTCGCCGACCACGAGGCCGACCTGTTCGCGGGCCGGTTGCGCGATCTGCTCGGCGGGCACGGGGACGTCGACGACGAGACGGCCGGGCGGGCGCTGCGAACGGCGGTGGCCGAGGACATCGTGCAGGGCCTCGCGGACGGCCTCGACTCGGCGATCGACGCCCAGGGCCGCAATCTCTCCGGCGGTCAGCGGCAGCGGGTACGGCTCGCGCGGGCGCTGGTGGCCGACCCGGAGGTGCTGCTCGCCGTCGAGCCGACCTCGGCGCTGGACGCGCACACGGAGGCCCGGGTGGCCGGACGGCTGCGGGCCGCCCGCGCGGGCCGTACGACCCTCGTCACCACCACGTCGCCCCTCGTCCTCGCCCACGCCGACACCGTCCTCCACCTGGTCGACGGCAAGGTCTCGGCCACCGGCACCCACCACGAACTCCTCGCCGCCGAACCGGGTTACCGCAACTTGGTGGCACGGGACACGGGAGAGCCGGAGGGGGCGCGCGGCGGGGAGGACACGGGTGGCGCGGGGCGCACGGACGCGGAGGTCGTACGGTGATGGCGACGGCGGCAAGAGCCAGAAAAGCAGCGGCGGTTGATCTCGACCCCCATCCCTCCGGGCGGCTGCCCATCGCCGACGCGCGGGCCGTGCGGCGGGCGACCGTGCGGCTGGTGCGGGCGGACGGGCGGGCCTTCCTGGCCGTGCTGGGGCTGAACGGGGCGGCTGCCGCCACGGGGCTCGCCGGGCCGTGGCTGGTGGGGCGGATCATCGACGAGGTGCGCGGCGGGGCCGGCGTCGGGGTCGTGGACCGGCTCGCGGCGGCGATCCTGCTGTGCGCGGTGGCGCAGTTGCTGCTGGCGCGCTGGGCCCGGTACGTGGGGCACCGGTTCGGGGAACGGACGCTGGCGCGGGTGCGCGAGGAGTTCGTGGACCGGACCCTGGCGCTGCCGGCGTCGGTCGTGGAGCGGGCGGGGACCGGCGATCTGACGGCGCGCGGCACGGCCGACGTGGACGCGGTGGGCAGGACCCTGCGTGACGTGGGCCCCGAGTTGCTGATCAGCTCGGTGCAGGCGCTGTTCCTGATCGGCGCGGTGTTCGCGTTGAACCCGCTGCTCGGGGTGTGCGCGCTGGTCGGGCTGAGCGGCATCGGGGTGGTGCTGCGCTGGTATCTGCGCCGGGCGCGCGCCGGTTATCTCGCGGAGGGCGCGGCCGGTTCGGAGGTGGCGGAGATCGTCGCGGCGACCGCGTCGGGGGCCCGTACGGTCGAGGCGCTGCGGCTGGAGCACCGGCGGATCACCGCGAGCCGGGACGCGCTGGAGGAGTCCCGGCGCCGCCGCTTCCACACCCTGTTCCTGCGCACGGTGTTCTTTCCCGGGGTCGAGGTCTCGTACTTCGTGCCCCAGGTCCTCGTGCTCCTCCTCGGCGGTGTGCTGCTCGCGCGCGGCGCGGTCACGCTGGGCGTGGTGGTGTCGGCGGCCCTGTATCTGCAGCAGCTGAGCGGCCCGCTCGACGAGATCCTGATGCGGGTGGAGCTGCTGCAGAGCAGCGGCGCCTCGTTCGCCCGGGTGGAGGGTCTGGCCGGGGCGCCGCGCACCGGCTCCGCCGCCACCCCGGAGCCCGCGGACGACCGTATCGACGTACGGGGTGTCCGGTACGCGTACGAGCGGGGCGGCGAGGTGCTGCGCGGTGTGGATCTGACGGTCCGCCCGGGAGAGCGGCTCGCGGTGGTGGGCCCGTCCGGCGCCGGGAAGACGACGCTGAGCCGCCTCCTGGCCGGCATCGACGCGCCGACCGCCGGGAGCGTGACGGTGGGCGGGGTGCCCGTCGTCGACCTCGCCCCCGAACGGCTGCGCCGCCAGGTGGTCCTGGTCACCCAGGAGCACCATGTGTTCCTGGGTACGGTCCGGGACAACCTCCTCATCGCCGAACCGGCGGCCACGGACGGGGAGTTGTGGGCGGCGCTGTCGGCGGTGGGCGCGGACGGCTGGGTCCGTGACCTGCCCGCCGGGCTGGACACCCGCCTCGGCGAGGGCGGGCGCCGCACGGACGGCCCCCAGGCGCAGCAACTGGCGCTCGCCCGGGTGGTCCTGGCCGACCCGCACACCCTCATCCTCGACGAGGCCACGGCCCTCCTCGATCCCACCACCGCCCGCCACACCGAGCGCGCCCTCGCCGCGGTCCTGCACGGCCGCACGGTCGTCGCCATCGCCCACCGCCTCCACACCGCCCACGACGCGGACCGGGTGGCGGTGATGGAGGACGGCCGCCTCACCGAACTAGGCACCCACGACGACCTGGTGGCGGCGGACGGCGCGTACGCGGCGCTGTGGCGGCGGTGGCACGGGGAGGAGACGGCGTGACAGTGACGCGGGGCCCGTGCGGTCCGACGAACGCGCACGGCCCCGTGCGAGGATTACCGAACAGCCTTACGACGATGAGAAGAACGCCTCCTGTGATGCCGCCGATGTGCGTCGTCTGCCCTCGCAGGCCGCACGACGACAAGACTTTCTCCGAGTTCACCCTGGTCTACTTCCGGGCGACCCGGACGTATGACGACGACTGGGTCGGTCACCCGGAGAGCGCCGTCTGGTTCTGCAACGACCACGTGCACCTGGCCGAGGGACTGACCGACCTGACGGCCCCCGAGGCGCTGGAACGGATCAGGTAGGGCAGCTCCGCGGGCCTCCGCCCTCCGCTTTCCGCGCTCGGCCCTGCGCCCTCGGCCCTCTGCCCCACCAGGTGAACGCTCCGTTTATCGAACATGATCAACCGGGCAACGGACCATTTCCGGCCAACTTATTGACGCGCCCCTGACAGGAAGCGCAATCTCCTGCCACTCTGCCCACAGCCGCGGCACAGCAACCTCACAAGCAGCGCTGTGACGTGCCGCGCGGCACCCCCACGCATGTGGTTTTCGCGTTCGTCAGTGCACACCTTGTTCTGCCCGGACGGCCACCAGTCGTCCGGTCTCCCCTGGCCGTGCGAACCGCGGCCGTGCAGAAGGAGTCAGTGTTGAGACGCCAGTCCCACAGACGCACCTCCCACACCGGTAACACCTTCGGCCGCACCGCCCGCCGGCGCACGGCCGCCGGCGCGCTCGTCGCCGTCACCGCCCTGTTGGCCGCGGCCGTCCAGTCGGGCGCCGCCACCGCCGCCCCGGAGAAGGCACCGTCGGCTGCGGGCAAGGCCACCGGCACGGCCTCGGTCAAGCTCACCCCCGCCCAGCGGGCCGAGCTGATACGCGAGGCCACCGCGACGAGGGCCCAGACGGCCGAGGAGCTGAACCTCGGCGCCAAGGAGAAGCTCGTCGTCCGTGACGTGGTCAAGGACCGCGACGGCACCGTGCACACCCGCTACGAGCGGACCTACGACGGCCTCCCGGTCCTCGGCGGCGACCTGGTCGTCGAGACCTCGAAGGCGGGCGCGACCGAGGGCATCGTCAAGGCCACCAAGGCGAAGATCGCCGTCCCGTCGCTGACGCCGACCGTCAGCAAGGGCAAGGCCGAGAAGCAGGCCCTCGGCGCCGCGAAGGCGGAGGACGCCAAGAGCCCGGAGATCAACCGCGCGCCCCGCAAGGTCGTCTGGGCCGCGAGCGGCACGCCGGTCCTCGCCTACGAGACGGTCGTCGGCGGCTTCCAGCACGACGGCACCCCGCAGGAGCTGCACGTCATCACGGACGCCACCAGCGGCGCCAAGCTGTACGAGTGGGAAGCGGTCGAGACCGGCACCGGCAACACCGTCTACAGCGGCCAGGTGACCCTCGGCACCACCCAGTCCGGTTCGACGTACAACCTCACCGACGGCGCCCGTGGCAACCACCGCACGAACAACCTCAACCGCGGCACGTCCGGCACCGGGACCCTGTTCTCCGGCCCCGACGACGTGTGGGGCAACGGCGCCCCGTCGAACCTGGAGTCGGCCGCCGCCGACGCCCACTACGGCGCGGCGCTGACCTGGGACTACTACAAGAACGTGCACGGCCGCAGCGGCATCCGCGGTGACGGCGTCGGCGCCTACTCGCGCGTGCACTACGGCAACAACTACGTC
The DNA here is from genome assembly GCF_032598905.1 of Streptomyces sp. 11x1. Taxonomy (NCBI): domain Bacteria; kingdom Bacillati; phylum Actinomycetota; class Actinomycetes; order Kitasatosporales; family Streptomycetaceae; genus Streptomyces; species Streptomyces sp. 11x1. Next base: position 3,271,571 of record NZ_CP122458.1, read on the forward strand.
AACGCGTTCTGGCAGGACTCCTGCTTCTGCATGACGTACGGCGACGGCTCCGGCAACGCCAACCCGCTCACCTCGATCGACGTGGCCGCGCACGAGATGACCCACGGCCTCACGTCCAACACGGCCGGCCTGAACTACAGCGGCGAGTCCGGCGGTCTGAACGAGGCCACCTCGGACATCTTCGGCGCGACGGTCGAGTTCTTCGCGGCGAACACCTCCGACGTCGGTGACTACCTCATCGGCGAGGAGATCAACATCAACGGCGACGGCACGCCGCTGCGTTACATGGACCGGCCGAGCAAGGACGGCTCGTCCAGGGACGCCTGGTACTCGGGCATCGGCTCGATCGACGTGCACTACTCCTCGGGCCCCGCGAACCACTTCTTCTACCTGCTCTCCGAGGGCAGCGGCGCCAAGACCATCAACGGCGTCAGCTACAACTCGCCCACCTCGGACAACCTGCCGGTGATCGGCATCGGCCGGGACAAGGCGGAGAAGATCTGGTTCCGCGCGCTGACCACCAAGTTCACCTCGACCACCAACTACGCGGGCGCCCGCACCGGCACCCTGGCGGCGGCCGGTGAGCTGTACGGCACCACGTCCGCCGAGTACACGGCCGTGGCCAACGCCTGGGCGGGCGTGAACGTGGGCACCCGGCCCGGCGGTGGCGGGGGCGGCGGCACGTCGTTCGAGAGCACGACCGACGTATCGATTCCGGACAACGGCGCGGCGGTCACCTCGCCGATCACGGTGTCCGGCCGGACCGGAAACGCTCCCTCGAACCTGGCGGTCGCCGTGGACATCGTCCACACCTACATCGGTGACCTCCAGGTCCAGCTGGTCGCCCCCGACGGCACGGCGTACACGCTGAAGGCGTACGGCACCGGCGGCAGCTCGGACAACATCAACACCACGTACACCGTGAACGCGTCCTCCGAAGTCGCCAACGGCGTCTGGCAGTTGAGGGTCCAGGACAACGCGGCCCGGGACACCGGGTACATCAACAGCTGGAAGCTGACGTTCCCGTAGGACACCCGCGCGCACCTGTGCGCACCCGCGCGCGCAGCCGCGCACACATCAGCAGGCACGCGCTTCCCGGTGCCGACGGGCGTCGCCCCGGTGGGTCACTTCCCGCCGGGGCGGCGCCCGTTCATGTTCCCGCAACATTCACCGGACAGTTGACTTTCGGCCAACATCATCACCCCCTCCTGACATGAACACGACTCAGGTGTCACTCTTCCTCCACCCGCCGCACCAGCACCAGCGAACTCCCCCACATAAGGAGCTTGTGTGACTCCCCTCTACGCGCGTCACAAGCGCACCACGCTCGCCATCGCGACCGCCGTCGCCGCCGGCGCGCTGCTCACCACCGGACTGACCTCCGGTGCCACCGCCCAGCCCGCCCCCGTCGCGGACAAGGCCCGGCCGGCCGGGGCCCCCGTCCTGCTGACCCCCGCCGCGCGCACCGCCCTGATCAAGGAGGCGGACGCGGCCACGACCGCGACCGCCGACGAGATAGGCCTCGGCGCCAAGGAGGAACTGGTCGTCCGTGACGTCCTCAAGGACGCGGACGGCACGGTCCACACGCGCTACGAGCGCACCTACGGCGGCCTCCCGGTCCTCGGCGGCGACCTGGTCGTCCACGAGTCGAAGGCCGGCGACATCAAGAGTGTCACCAAGGCGACGACCGCCACCGTCAAGGTCCCCGACCTGACCGCGGCCGTCACCAAGGCCACCGCCGAGAAGCAGGCGCTGAAGGCCGCCAAGGCCGAGGGCTCCACCAAGACCGCGGCCGACAAGGCCCCGCGCAAGGTCGTCTGGGCCGCGAGCGGCAAGCCCGCCCTCGCCTACGAGACGGTCGTCGGCGGCTTCCAGCACGACGGCACCCCGCAGGAGCTGCACGTCATCACCGACGCGGAGACCGGCAAGAAGCTGTACGAGTGGGAGGCGATCCAGACCGGCAGCGGCAACAGCCAGTACAACGGCCAGGTCACCATCGGCACCTCGCGGTCCGGCTCGACGTACCAGCTCAACGACCCCACGCGCGGCGCCCACAAGACGTACAACAAGGCGCGTGCCACGTCCTCCTCGGCCGGCACGCTCTTCACCGACGCGGACGACGTCTGGGGCACCGGCACCGCCACCAGCTCCTCCACCGACCAGAACGCCGCCGTGGACGCCCACTACGGCGCCCAGGTCACCTGGGACTTCTACAAGAACGTCCTCGGCCGCAACGGCATCAGGAACAACGGCGTCGCCGCGTACTCCCGGGTCCACTACGGCAACGCGTACGTCAACGCCTTCTGGTCCGACAGTTGCTTCTGCATGACGTACGGCGACGGCGCGGGCAACACCAAGCCGCTCACCTCGATCGACGTGGCCGGCCACGAGATGACCCACGGCCTGACGTCCAACACCGCCGGGCTGAACTACAGCGGCGAGTCCGGCGGCCTGAACGAGGCCACCTCGGACATCCTCGGCACGGCGGTCGAGTTCTACGCCGCGAACACCAAGGACCCGGGCGACTACCTGATCGGCGAGAAGGTCGACATCCGCGGCAACGGCACCCCGCTGCGCTACATGGACCAGCCGAGCAAGGACGGCTCGTCGGCCAACTACTGGTCGTCGTCGCTCGGCAGCCTGGACGTCCACTACTCCTCGGGCCCGGCGAACCACTTCTTCTACCTCCTGTCCGAGGGCAGCGGCGCCAAGACGATCAACGGGGTCGCGTACAACTCCCCCACCTCCAACGGCGCCACGATCGCGGGCATCGGCCGGGACAAGGCCGTCCAGATCTGGTACAAGGCGCTGACGACGTACATGACGTCGACCACGAACTACAAGGGCGCCCGCACGGCGACCCTGAACGCGGCGTCCTCGCTCTACGGCGCGAACAGCGCGGAGTACGCCGCGGTGAACGCGACGTGGGCAGCGGTCAACGTCACGGCGTGACATCACGGCCTGGTTCCCAGGCTGCTCGGGGCGGTACCCGGAGAGAAGGCGACTCCGGGTACCGCCCTAGTCTGTGCGCCATGCCCGAAACCACCGGCCCGCTCCCCGAGGGCCCCTTCACCTACGAGGCCGTCGGCGCGACTCGCGAGGGTCACTGCCCGCCGGACTTCAACCCCCTCCACGTCCGCTCCCGCATAGGCGAGGGCACGGACGTGTTCGAGCGGGCCGCGCACGCCGTCCGCACCTGGGAGATGCACCGCGCGCTGGGCGTCGGCATACGCGCGTCCGCCCCCGAGGCGGCCCCCGGCGTCGACGTGACGGTCACCCTCGGCGGCGTGATCAAGGCCCCCTGCCGCGTGGTCTGGACCGTCGACGAGCCCCGCCGCAAGGGCTGGGCCTACGGCACGCTCCCGGGCCACCCGGAATGCGGCGAGGAGGCCTTCGTGGTCGACCGCACGGGAGACGGCACGGTCTGGCTCACGGTCACGGCGTTCAGCCGCGGCGCGAAGTGGTACGCACGGGCGGGCGGGGCGGCGACGCGGGGGTTGCAGCATGCTTATGCGCGGCGGTGTGGGGTGGTGTTGCGGAGGCTGTGCGATCACCCGAAGGAGTAAGTTCCGTCGAAGTCGATGCCGACAGATCCCGTCTACATAGACTTAGACGAATCGACGGCATCGACCACGGAAGTGCCCCATGGGACGACATACGACTCAGCATCCACCGATCCCGGACAAGCCCCAAGACGTGGTCGACCGCGAACGGGAGTGGGCACTACTGACCGACTTCATCGGCGACCCCTCACCGGCCATGCGACTCGGCGTCGTGTCCGGGCGACGACGCCACGGCAAGTCGTACCTCCTCCAGGCACTGTCGGAATCGCTCGACGGCCTCTATGTCACCGCCATCCGCGAGGAAGGCCGCCTTCCGGCGCTGCAGCGCTTCAGCGACGTGATCGCCTCGCACGCCGGACTGCACTCCGGCGCTCTGAGCCTGCCGGACTGGCCGGCAGTGCTCAACAGCGCGATCAACGTCGCGGCGCGTCGCTCGAAAGTGCCGCTCCTGATCATCGACGAGTTGCCGTACCTGCTGCAGCACTCACCTGAACTACCGGGATTCCTACAGCAGCTGTACGACGACCATCAGCGCGGTGAGGGTATCGGTGCCCGCGTCATCCTGTGCGGATCAGCCATGAGCGTCATGCACGAGCTGCTCTCGGGCACGAAGCCCCTACGCGGACGCGCGGTCATCGACCTGCGCCTGGGCGCTTTCGACTACCGGGCCAGTCGCCGCTTCTGGCAGATCGAGGACTTGCCCACCGCACTCCGCGTCCACGCCGTGCTCGGCGGCGCCCCTGGTTACCAGCCCATCGCAGGGAACCCGACACCGAACGACGGTTTCGACTCCTGGGTGTCCCGTACGCTTCTGGACCCCGGCCGAGCGGTCTACTCCCGCACGGAGACCGAATACCTACTCCGTGAGGACCCTCGCATCACCCAGCACACCCTCTACTACGACATCCTCTCGGCCATCGCCCAGGGCGCGACCACGCCCACCAAGATCGGCGCCGCCCTCGGCCGCCCGCGCAACGCGATCGCGCACCCGCTGGACGTCCTGGAGTCCACGAGCTACATCCACCGGGAACAGGACATCCTTCGCCCCCGCCACCCGGTCATCACCCTGGTGGATCCCGTGATCCGCTTCAACCAGCTGATCACACTCCCCCAGGCATCAGCCGTGGAGCAGGGTTTCGCTGAGGAGGCATGGAAGGCATCCACTCCCACCTTCAACTCCAAGATCCTGGGCCCCCACTTCGAAGAACTCGCCCGCACCTGGACCCGCCGCTACGCCCACACGGTCCTCCCGGACGGCCTCCCGGGCCCGGTCGGCACCACGGAGGTCCCCGACCCTTCGGCCCGCACCAAACACGAGGTCGACGTCATCGCCCTCGCCCTCGGCGAACGCCCCCAGTCACCACGCGCCCGCATCGCACTCCTGGGCGAGGCGAAGGCGACGGTGGCCCGACGCGGAGTCGCCGACCTACAGCGGCTGGAACGCATCCGGGACTTGCTCTCGGAGCAGGGCTACGACACGAGCGGGGTGACTCTGGCGCTCTTCTCGCTGTACGGGTTCCATGCCGACGTGAGGGAACTCGCGAAGCGGCGCGGTGACGTACTGTTGGTGAACCTGGAGACGCTGTACGGCATGTGAGATACCTGGTGACGCACTCCTCATCTGTGCCGTCAGCCGCTCGGACCGCACGCCAGTACCGCCACCCGTCGAGCACGGTTCCCCGGACCTAGAACGGGCCGCCGCTGGCCGGTTACGGAGCGGTGACGATGAAGAACGCGCTGGCAGCAACGGTCGGCACCCTGCCCGGGCAACTACGGCGATCGCTGACCTGGGACCGCGGCAAGGAGCTGTCGGTACACGCCCAGTTCACGATCGAGACCGGCATCCCGGTCTACTTCACCGACCCGCACAGCCCCTGGCAACGCGGCACCAACGAGAACACCAACAAGCTGCTCCGGCAGTACCTGCCCAAAGGCACGAACCTGTCGACGTTCAGCCAAGACGATCTTGATGTCATCGCGACGAAGCTCAACAACCGTCCGCGCAAGTGAGCCCTTTTCAAGCTGCGGTGCCTGACCGCGAGTTGGACTGTCCTGCGCAACGACGAAGCTCCTGGCAGACGGGTTCTCGACCAAGATCACCCGTGTCCGCCAGGAGCTTCGCGTGCTTGTCCACCCGTCCTCGATTGATCTGTCCAGCCGCACCCTGCGGTTCCTGACCGGACAACTGACAGCCCGGCGGCAGGAGATCGGAACACGGTGGCGGCGCCTTCCCGCCGCACGTCAGGCACTGCTCGCCCTGGCCCATCTACGGTGCCGTGACACCTACGCCCAGCTCGCTGCCGGGTTCGGCATCGGGATCGCGACCGTCTACCGCTACATACGTGAAGCCGTCGAGGCCCTGGCCGCCATCGCCCCGTCCCTGGCCGAGGCGATGAAGACGATCCGGACGAAGGCGTTCGTGATCCTCGACGGCACCCTGCTGCCGATCGACCGCATCGCCGCCGACACCCCGTACTGTTGAGTCGGCACGGAGCGCGGTGCTGGTGTTGCCACCGGTCCGTTTCTCCGTGCCGCTCGCCGAACCCGGCGTGCGGCTCTCACCGCACCGGGCTCTCCACGGTCTCTGCCGTTCAAGCGTGGTTGAGTGTCCAGGGGCTGGGGATCGTGTTGCCCCGGTATCGGTAGCGGGTGACCGCAATCGAGACCATGGGGAACAGTTCGATCCCGTCCGCCGAGAGCTTGTGCCACCGGCCGTTGTGGTCGGTGAAGCGCCGACGGACGTCCTTCCACCTCCAGCGATGCAGCACCATCCACCAGCTGGTCACCCGTCGCCATACGAACTGGTCCAGGGCTTTCAGCGTGGTCTTGCATACCGCGTGCTTGAAGTAGTTGACCCAGCCGCGCAGAATCGAGTTGATCCTCTTCAGCACGGTCCCCGGGTCCTGCTGCGACGTTCTGTTCGTCAGGGCACGGATCTTGTCCTTCAGCTGCCGGATGGGCCTCTTGGCGATGAAGGTGTAGACGTACCACTTGTTCGATCCTCGCTTGCGGCGCCACTGGATGTGGAACCCAAGGAAGTCGAACCCGTCCGACATGTGCACGATCCGAGTCTTGGCCGGTGACAGCCTCAGCCCGAGAGGGTGCAGTACGTCGGCGATGTCCTCGCGCAGGCAGGCGACGTCGTCACGGCTGCCGTCGACCAGGACGACGAAGTCGTCCGCGTAGCGGACGATGCGCCAGTTCGCGCGGCCGTGAAGACGATGGTGCGCCCGCCTGCCTCTGGTGGACATCCTCCCGCCCGGCTCCCACGGCTCCATCACGTGCTCGTCGAGCGCGGACAGGGCAATGTTCGCCAGCAGCGGGGAGAGGATGCCGCCCTGCGGGGTGCCGGTGAAGGTCTCCTCGCGGCCGCCGCCCTCCGTGAGGACGCCGGCCTTGAGAAACGCCTTGACCAGCCGCAGCACGCGCTTGTCCTTGACTCTCGCGCGCACCCGGTCCATCAGGGCCGTGTGGTCGATGGAGTCGAAGCACGCCTCGATATCCGCATCCAGCACCCAGCGATAGCCGCTGGTGCCGTAGCGGTGGATCTCGGCGATCGCGTCGTGTGCGCGCCGCATGGGCCGGAAACCGTAGGAGACCGGCAGGAAGTCGGCCTCGAAGATCGGCTCGAACACCAGCTTGAGGGCTGCCTGGACCACCCGGTCGGAGACGGTCGGGATGCCGAGCTTGCGCACCTTCCCGCTTCCGCCGGGCTTGGGGATCTTGCGTTCGCGCACCGGCAGCGGGCGGAATTCACCCGTCTTCAGTACGCGTTGCAGGTCCTCAAGGTAGCCCGGGAGGCCGAGTTCCCGCTCGACGTTGACGACTGTGAGGCCGTCGACGCCCGGGGTGCGGGCTCCCTGGTTGCCCGCGACCCGTTCGAACGCCACGAGCAGCGTCGCCGGGTCGCATACGAGGTTGAACAGATCGTCGAACCTGCGGCCATGGTCAGCCGCCGCCCAACGGTGAAGCTTGGTCTGCATCCCCGATACTCGCTGGTGAGACCCCAACGGGGCCTCGGGAGCACCACTGTTCAGTGGTGCGTCTTTCGGCATTGCAGCCTCCTTCCCTTCTCGAAACCGCTGCCGCCCTTCCCCATGTGCCGGGCTCTCCCCGGCTCGGAGTACTACGGCGGCTCCGCCCCGTCCCGGCCCGATCGGCCGACGATGGACCCAGCCCTCCGCCCGAACTGGACGCGCGGCAGGAGGGCGGAACCGGGACGGTTCCCGTGTTCGCTCGCTGTTCGATCGTCGGAGTAGGAGCCCGGCTATACCCCCGCGGCCTCGCCACGGCTACCCCGCAGCACTTCACCGTGGCCTCCCCGCGCGACCGAAATAGACCACCCAGGAAGTTCCCCGCCAGCCGAATATCCAGCAGGGACGCACCGCATCCAGCCGTCATCCACCAGGTTCGAGCTGGCGTGCCTTAAGGAGGCGTAGACGCCGGTTCCTCGCGTACTCCTCTCCGTCTCGCTTGCCGGACCCGCACCATCTGGCAGTACTGGCACGTCCCGGCTTTGTCGGGGCTGCTTCCCGCCCTCCCCGGCACCTCCCGGTTCAGGCTGCCCCCAGCTTCAACCGCCCTGCTGCGACAGGGCGATGGTGGCGGTCTTTCACCTCCACTCGAACAACGAGCGCCTCACGGCGCACACTCCGGGAAACACAAACGCCACGGCATGAACGTCCAGGTCCTCACCGATCCGTTCGGACGGCTGCTCTGGGCCTCGCCGGCTCTGCCCGGCTCGACTCACGACCTGACCGCCGCGCGGCAGCACGGCATCATCGAAGCCCTCGCCGATGCGGGACTCAAATGCTGGGCGGACAAGGCATACCAAGGCGCCGGCGGACCCGTCCGCGTACCGTTTCGGGGCCGCCGCCTCAAACGATGGCAGCGTCGCCACAACACCACCCACGCCAAGATCCGCTGCCTCGGCGAGCGGGCCATGGCCACCATCAAGGGCTGGCGCCTCCCGCGGAAGATCCGCTGCAGCACCAACCGAATCACCGACGTGGTGAAGGCCGTCCTCGTCCTTCACCACGCATCAGCGTGAGGTTGGAAAAGGCTCACTGACTCCTGGCGGGTCCGCGCCGGCACGTGGATTACCTCGCCCTCGCCCACCACGTCCTCGACAACCGGCGCCGACAACCCTGAAAACACAGTCTCCACAAGGGAGTTGACGTTTCGCACGCGATGTCGACGATGCTGATCACGCTTCGTCACCACCGATTACGGGACAGAGCCGCTCACCGTACAGACCCCTCACCGACCGTAACCAGCTGCCCTCGGCCTCAGCGACACGTTTTCAGTCGCTCCACCGCCGGGCAGCGGGCGAGGTGAGCGGCGCGCACCCCGCCCGCTCGGATCACCGCATCAGCACCCCCGCCCCCTCCCCCAGTTCCTCCGAAGGCGCCACCACCAGCCCCAGTTCGGCGGCCGAGGCCAGCAGGCGGTGGGTCGGGAGGATGCGGACCGTGTAGCCGAAGGAGCCCGTGCGGTCCAGGGCGAGCGGGCCCTCGTAGACCCAGCGGCCCTCGTCGTCGGGGCCGCTCGCCGGCTTCAGCGGAACGCAACTGGCGTCGGTGATGCGGTCGTCGGTGTCCACGCGCCCGGAGACCGCCTGGACCTCGACGTCGTCCGGGCCCAGGTCGCCGAGGCCCACCCGGACACGCAGCAGCAGCGTCGCGCCCAGCTCGGCGGCCGTGCTGAGCGGGGCCGCCGAGGTCTCCACGTGGTCCACGCTCACCCGGTGCCAGGCGCCCCGCACCCGCGCCTTCCACGCGGACAGTTCGCGGGCCGTGTCCGGGGTCAGCGACCGGTGCGCGCGGGCGGCGGGGGTGTAGAGGCGGTCGACGTACTCCCGGACCATCCGGCCCGCCAGCACCTTCGGCCCGAGATGGGTGAGCGTCTCGCGGACCATCTCGATCCAGCGGTCGGGCAGCCCGCCGGGGCCGCGCTCGTAGAAGCGGGGGGCGACCCGTCGTTCCAGCAGGTCGTAGAGGGCGGCCGCCTCCACGTCGTCCCGGCGGTCCTGGTCCTCCTCGGACGCCGTGCCGTCCGCCGTCGGGATGGCCCAGCCGAAGTCCGGCCGGAACCACTCGTCCCACCAGCCGTCCAGGACGGAGAGATTGAGACAGCCGTTGAGGGCCGCCTTCATCCCGCTCGTCCCGCACGCCTCCAGCGGGCGCAGGGGGTTGTTCAGCCACACGTCGCAGCCCGGGTACAGCTTCTGCGCCATCGCCATGCCGTAGTCGGGCAGGAACACGATCCGGTGGCGGACGCGCGGGTCGTCGGCGAACCGCACCAGCTCCTGGATCAGGCGCTTGCCTCCGTCGTCGGCCGGGTGCGCCTTGCCCGCCACCACGATCTGGATCGGGTGTTCCGGGTGGAGCAGCAGCTCCATGAGGCGGTCCTGGTCGCGCAGCATCAGCGTCAGACGCTTGTACGAGGGGACGCGGCGGGCGAAGCCGATCGTCAGGACGTCCGGGTCGAGGACGCCCTCGATCCAGCCGAGTTCGGCCGTACCCGCACCACGCTGCCGCCAGGAGGCGTACAGGCGTTGCCGTACCTCGACGACGAGTTGCTCGCGCAGGTCGCGGCGCAGGTCCCAGATGTCCTGGTCGGGGATGTCGCCCACGGCGTCCCAGCGTTCGGAGCCGCCGACGGTCATGGCGTCCTCGGTCCGTTCGTCGCCGATCTGGCGGGCGCCGAGCCGGAAGACCTCCGGGGCCACCCAGGTCGGGGCGTGCACGCCGTTGGTGACCGAGGTGATCGGGACCTCGTCCGGGTCGAAGCCCGGCCACAGCCCGGAGAACATCTCCCGGCTGACCTGCCCGTGCAGCAGCGAGACCCCGTTGGCGCGCTGGGCGAGCCGGAGCCCCATCACCGCCATGTTGAAGACGTTCGGGTCGCCGCCCTGGTACGTCTCCATGCCGAGCCCCAGGATGCGGCCCACGTCGATGCGCGGCAGTTCGGCGTCGGGGCCGAAGTGGCGGGCGACCAGTTCACGGTCGAAGCGGTCGATGCCGGCCGGGACGGGGGTGTGCGTGGTGAAGACGGTGCCGGAGCGGACCGCCTCCAGGCCGGCGTCGAAGTCGAGCCCCTCGTCGCCGAGTTCGGCGATGCGTTCCAGGCCGAGGAACCCGGCGTGGCCCTCGTTGGTGTGGAAGACCTCGGGCCCGGCGTGGCCGGTGAGCCGGCAGTACGTGCGCACCGCCCGGACACCTCCTATGCCGAGCAGCATCTCCTGCAGGAGCCGGTGTTCGCTGCCGCCGCCGTAGAGCCGGTCGGTGACCCCGCGTTCGCCGAGGTCGTTCTCCTCGACGTCCGAGTCGAGGAGCAGCAGCGGCACCCGGCCCACCTGGGCCTCCCAGATCCGGGCGTGCAGCCGGCGGCCGCCGGGGAGGGCGAGGCCGACCTGGGCGTGGGTGCCGTCGGCCTCCTGCAGCGGCACCAGGGGCAGTTCGTTCGGGTCGAGCACCGGATAGTGCTCCTGCTGCCAGCCGTCCCGGGACAGGGACTGCCGGAAGTAGCCGTGCCGGTAGAGCAGGCCGACGCCGATCAGCGGGACACCGAGGTCGCTGGCCGCCTTCAGGTGGTCGCCGGCGAGGATGCCGAGGCCGCCGGAGTACTGCGGCAGCGCGGCCGTGATCCCGAACTCGGGCGAGAAGTAGGCGATGGCAGCGGGGAGTTCGGCACTCTGCGCCTGCCCCTGGTACCAGCGGTCGCCGGTGACGTAGTCACGCAGTTCGTCGGCGGCGGCGGTCAGCCGGCGCAGGAAGCGCCGGTCCTCGGCGAGTTCGGCCAGGCGCCGTACGGAGACGGAGCCGAGGAGTCGTACGGGGTCACCGCCGGAGGCGGCCCAGCGCTCGGGATCGACCGACTGGAAGAGGTCACGGGTCTCCGGGTGCCAGGACCAGCGCAGATTGCGCGCCAGTTCGCTCAGCGGATGGAGGGCTTCGGGCAGGACGGGTCGGACGGTGAATCTGCGGATGGCCTTCACAGAGGATTCCACCTTCGCGCCAGGACGTACGGGCCGGGGGACGCACTCCGCTGTGCGCCGTTCGTCACCCCCCGACGGTAGCGGCGCGGGGGCCGTGGCAACTACGGCGCGTCCCTCCGTATGCAATTACGGCGCATCCGTACCCCGGCCGCCCGGCGGGGCAGTCCGCCCCGGCCCGTTCAGTCCTGAATTCGTCGCAACCCGTCAGCAACATCCACATGTACCCCACAGGTGATATTGGCCGATTCCATCCCTCTGCGCGGCCTTGTGGCGCTTCACCCCGCACGAGAGGCTTCCGGTGAACCCCGGTGTGGGAGCGCCGGGCCGAGGAGGGGGTTCTCAGACATGCGCCAGCCGGCAGAGACGAGAAACAGGAGTGCGCGCCGGGCGGGTGGGCTCACGGCGGTGATGACGGCCGCGGCACTTTCGGCCATCACCCTGCCCGCGCACGCCGCACCGGAGGGGTTCGTCCACGGCGCCGGTGGCCCCGGCTCCGTGGGCGGCAGTTACATCGTCACCCTCGAACCGGGAACGAGGGCCCCGTCTACGGCGGGAGAGGGCATAGCGTCGAAGTACGGGGCGAAAATACGCCATATGTACGGCAGCGCCCTGAACGGCTACTCCGTGACGGTCGGTGAGAAACAGGCCAGGCGGCTCGCGGCGGACCCCCGGGTGGCGTCGGTCGTCCAGGACACGAAGGTCGCCTACACCGGCAGCCGTCCCGACCCGCCGTCGTGGGGCCTGGACCGCGTCGACCAGCCGAGCCTGCCGCTCGACAGGAGCTACACCTGGCCGCAGTCGGCGGGCAGGGGCGTCACCGTGTACGTGATCGACACCGGCGTACGGATCACCCACAAGGACTTCGGCGGACGGGCGAGCAGCGGCTGGGACTTCGTGCAGAACGACCGCTCGGCCCAGGACGGCAACGGCCATGGCACCCATGTCGCGGGCACCGTCGCCGGCACCGCGTACGGGGTCGCGAAGAAGGCGAAGGTCGTCGCCGTCCGGGTGCTCGACGACGCGGGCGGGGGCACGACCGCCCAGGTCATCGCGGGTGTCGACTGGGTCACCGAGCACGCGAGGAAGCCGGCCGTGGCCAATATGAGCCTCGCCGGTCTCGGCAACACCCAACTCGACGAGGCCGTGCGCAACTCCATCGCCTCCGGCGTCACCTACACGGTGGCCGCGGGCAACGACGGACGGGCCGCGGGCCTCTACTCTCCCGCCCGCGTCAAGCAGGCGATCACGGTCGGCGCCACCGACCGGAAGGACGTCCGCGCCGACTTCTCGAACTGGGGCCCGAGCCTCGACCTGTTCGCGCCCGGCCGGTCGATCACCTCCGCCTCGCCCCGGAGCGACACCGCGCGGGCGACCCACTCGGGTACGTCCATGGCCGCACCGCACGCCGCGGGCGCGGCGGCCCTGTATCTGGCCGACCGTCCACGGGCCGCTCCGGCGGAGGTGGCCAGGGCGTTGGTCAAGCGTGCGGTTTCGGGCAAGGTCAAGGACAGATATCCGGGCTCCCCGAACAGGCTTCTCCTCGTCGACCGCCTGTAGGAACCCGTAACACCACTGGTGAGCGGGTCTTTACCGAGAGCGACTACAGTGACCGGCCTCGACCCCTTCGGACGAGGCCGGTCTTGTGTGTAGACATACGCGTGAGTAGTTAACAAAGTGCCGGAATGCCCACCCGCACTGTGTGGGAAGGCTCCACCGGTACGTCCCGCTGGCCCCACCTCCCCACACCCTCATCCGCCCACCCACGTTGACGCGGACAGGAGCGGTCATGCCCGCCACGCACCACTCGTCAGCACCCCCGACGACCAGTACCACCCCCGCCCCACCCGACAGCACCGCCGCACGCCCCGCACGCCGGGCGCGCACCGACCCGCCCGCGCCCTCCTCGGTGCCTCCAACACCCCCGGAGACTCTGGGCGCTCCCACCGTCGGCCGTATACCGGTCCTCGATGTGCGGCCGACCGTCCACCACGGCCGCCGCCCGGCGAAGGCCGTCGTGGGCGAGGCCTTCGAGGTCTCGGCCGTCGTCATCCGGGAGGGCCACGACGCGGTCGCCGCCAATGTCGTGCTCCGTGACCCGGAGGGCCGCCCGGCCGGGTGGACCCCGATGCGCGAACTGGCCCCCGGCACCGACCGCTGGGGCGCCACCGTCTCCGTACCGAGCGAGGGCCTCTGGTCCTACGCCGTGGAGGGCTGGGGTGACCCGGTCACCACCTGGCGCCATCACGCCCGCATCAAGATCCCGGCCGGCATCGACACCGAGCTGGTGCTGGAGGAGGGCGCGCGTCTCCACGAACGCGCCGCCGACCAGGTCCCCGAGGGCAAGAGCGGTCGGGGCACCCTCCTCGCCGCCGTGGATGCGCTCCGGGACACCACCCGTCCCGTCTCGGCCCGGCTGGCTGCGGCGTTGGCGCCGGAGGTGGACGAGGTCCTGACCCGGCATCCCTTGCGGGAACTGGTCACCTCCTCCGAGCCGTTGCCCCTGCTGGTGGAACGCGAGCGGGCCCTGTTCGGCTCCTGGTACGAGTTCTTCCCCCGTTCCGAGGGCACCCCCGAGCAGCCCCACGGAACCTTCCGCACCGCCGCAGGGCGCCTGCCCGCCATCGCCGCCATGGGCTTCGACGTCGTCTACCTCCCACCCATCCACCCCATCGGCACCACGTTCCGCAAAGGCCGCAACAACACCCTCTCCCCCACCCCCGACGACGTCGGCGTGCCCTGGGCCATCGGCTCCCCCGAAGGCGGCCACGACACCGTCCACCCCGACCTCGGCACCCTCGACGACTTCGACTTCTTCGTCGCCGAAGCCCGGGCCCTGGGCATGGAAGTCGCCCTGGACCTCGCCCTGCAGTGCTCCCCCGACCACCCCTGGGTCCACAAACACCCCGAGTGGTTCCACCACCGCCCCGACGGCACCATCGCCTACGCCGAGAACCCGCCCAAGAAGTACCAGGACATCTACCCCATCGCCTTCGACGCCGACATGCCCGGCCTGATCGCCGAGACCACGCGTGTCCTGCGGCACTGGATGGACCACGGGGTACGCATCTTCCGCGTCGACAACCCCCACACCAAACCGGTCGTCTTCTGGGAACAGGTCATCGCCCAGATCAACGCCACCGACCCGGACGTCATCTTCCTGGCCGAGGCCTTCACCCGCCCCGCGATGATGCACACCCTGGCCGCCACCGGCTTCCAGCAGTCCTACACCTACTTCACCTGGCGCAACACCAAACAGGAGCTCACCGAGTACGCCGCCGAACTCGCCGGGGAAGCAGCCGCCTACATGCGGCCCAACTTCTTCGTCAACACCCCCGACATCCTGCACGCCTTCCTCCAGGAGGGCGGCCGCCCCGCCTTCGAACTCCGCGCCGTCCTCGCCGCCACCCTCTCGCCCACCTGGGGCGTCTACTCCGGCTACGAGCTCTGCGAGAACACCCCCCTGAAGCCAGGCAGCGAGGAGTACCTCGACTCCGAGAAGTACCAACTCCGCCCCCGCGACTGGGACGCCGCCGAACGCGACGGACGCACCATCGCCCCACTGCTCGGCAAGCTCAACGAGATCAGGCGGCGGAGCCCGGCGCTGCGTCAGTTGCGGGATCTGCACTTCCACCACGCCGACCAGGAAGCGGTGATCGTCTACTCGAAGCGGGCGGGCTCGAACACGGTTCTGGTGGTGGTCAACCTCGACCCCCACCACACCCAGGAGGCCACGGTCTCGTTGGACATGCCGCGACTCGGCCTGGACTGGCATGAGTCCGTGCTGGTGCGCGACGAGCTCACCGGCGAGGTCTACACCTGGGGCAGGAACAACTACGTACGTCTGGAACCGGGCCGCTCGCCCGCCCACGTACTGACCGTCCTGCGACCGTCCAACCCGCAGATCGGGGGGTCACCCACACAATGATCGTCAACGAGCCCGTTCCGGACACCTTCGAGGACACGCCGCAGAAGGACCGGGACCCGGACTGGTTCAAACGCGCTGTCTTCTACGAGGTCCTCGTCCGGTCCTTCCAGGACAGTGACGGCGACGGCATCGGCGACCTCAAGGGCCTGACCGCGAAACTCGACTACCTGCAGTGGCTGGGCATCGACTGCATCTGGCTCCCGCCGTTCTTCAAGTCCCCGCTGCGCGACGGCGGTTACGACGTCTCGGACTACACCGCCGTCCTCCCCGAATTCGGCGACCTCGCCGACTTCGTGGAATTCGTCGACGCCGCCCACCAACGCGGCATGCGCGTCATCATCGACTTCGTCATGAACCACACCAGCGACCAGCACCCGTGGTTCCAGGAATCGAGGAAGGACCCCGACGGACCCTACGGCGACTACTACGTCTGGGCCGACGACGACAAACAGTTCCCCGGCGCCCGCATCATCTTCGTCGACACCGAAGCCTCCAACTGGACCTTCGACCCCGTCCGCAAACAGTACTTCTGGCACCGCTTCTTCTCCCACCAGCCCGATCTCAACTACGAGAACCCGGCCGTGCAGGAGGAGATGATCTCGGCGCTGAGGTTCTGGCTGGACCTGGGCATCGACGGGTTCCGGCTGGACGCGGTGCCGTACCTGTACCAGCAGGAGGGCACCAACTGCGAAAACCTTCCCGCAACCCATGACTTCCTCAAGCGGGTGCGGAAGGAGATCGACGCGCACTACCCCGACACGGTCATCCTCGCGGAGGCGAACCAGTGGCCCGAGGACGTCGTCGACTACTTCGGTGACTTCGCCAGCGGCGGCGACGAATGCCACATGGCGTTCCACTTCCCCGTCATGCCCCGCATCTTCATGGCCGTACGACGGGAATCGCGCTACCCGGTCTCGGAAATCCTCGCCAAGACCCCCGCCATCCCCTCGAACTGCCAGTGGGGCATCTTCCTGCGGAACCACGACGAGCTCACCCTCGAAATGGTCACCGACGAGGAACGCGACTACATGTACGCGGAGTACGCCAAGGACCCGCGCATGCGCGCCAACATCGGCATCCGCCGCCGCCTGGCGCCCCTGCTGGACAACGACCGCAACCAGATCGAACTCTTCACCGCCCTGCTGCTCTCCCTGCCCGGCTCCCCGATCCTCTACTACGGCGACGAGATCGGCATGGGCGACAACATCTGGCTCGGCGACCGCGACGCCGTCCGCACCCCCATGCAGTGGACCCCCGACCGCAACGCCGGCTTCTCCTCCTGTGATCCGGGGCGGCTGTCACTGCCGACGATCATGGACCCGGTCTACGGCTACCAGGTCACCAACGTCGAGGCGTCCATGTCCTCGCCGTCGTCGCTGCTGCACTGGACCCGCCGGATGATCGAGATCCGCAAGCAGAACCCGGCGTTCGGCCTGGGCACCTACACCGAACTGCCCTCCTCCAACCCGTCCGTGCTCGCCTACCTCCGCGAGTACAAGGACGACCTGGTGCTGTGCGTGAACAACTTCTCCCGCTTCGCCCAGCCCACCGAACTCGATCTGCGCGCCTACCAAGGACGCCACCCCGTGGAGCTCATCGGCGGAGTCCGCTTCCCCGCCATCGGTGAACTGCCCTACCTCCTCACCCTCGCGGGCCATGGCTTCTACTGGTTCCGGCTACGGAAAGACGCCGTGTAAACCCGACCGGAACCCCGGGCTGGCCGGTTTCCCCCGGCCCGCCCGGGGCACGCAGACAGGAACACCCCGCCCCCGGGGAAAGGACGCGATTCCATGTCGGAAGCCGCTTCGCACTCCACCGCGACAAGTCCCGCGCCACCGTCCCCCACAGAACCCTCAGCCGGGCTGCTCACCTCGCTGGAGCCCCTGCTGCGCGAGTGGCTGCCGCGGCAGCGCTGGTTCGCGGGGAAAGGGCGACCGGTCACCGGGTTCAGCCTGGTGGCGGCGACGGAACTGCTGCCGGTGGGCACCCCCGCGGCAGGCGGGCCCGGCGGGTCCAAGGCGGGGCTGCTGCATCTCCTCGTCCGCGCGCATCAGCCGCTGGTGCCGTCCCAGGGAGCCGCGACGCACCCCGGCGACTGCTACCAACTGCTGCTCGGCGTACGCGAGACACTGCCGCCCCGGCTGGCGCCCGCGCTGATCGGGCATGTGGCGGAGGGGCCACTGGCGGGGCGGACGGTGTACGAGGCGCTGCACGACCCCCGTCTCGCCGATGTCCTTCTGGAGGCGCTGCGCACCCAGGCCCGCGTCGGCGAGCTGCGCTGCGGACGGGACACGCGCCATGACATCCCCGAGGGCCTGGTGCCGCGTCTGGCCACCGCCGAGCAGTCCAATTCCTCGCTCGTCTACGGCGATACGTTCATCCTGAAGCTGTTCCGCCGGGTCGTGCCCGGGGACAACCCCGACCTCGAACTGCCGCTGGCCCTCTCCCAGGAGGACTGCCCCCGGGTACCGGCGCCGGTGGCCTGGATGGTGGCGGACCTGGGTCGCTCCGGCGACCCCGACGGCCATCATGTCCTGGGCGTCCTGCAACCGTTCCTGCACGGGGCGGCGGACGGCTGGGAACTGGCGCTGAGCATGCTGTCCAAGGGTGAGGACTTCACCGCCGAGGCGCGGGCGCTCGGGCGGGCCACCGCCGAGGTGCACACCGCGCTGACCAGCGTCCTGCCCACCGTCACCCTGGGCCGGGCCCAACTGGAGGCGCTGGTCGAGGGGATGACCGAGCGCCTGGAGGCCGCCGCGCAGGCCGTCCCCGCGCTGCGGCCGTACGCGCCCGGTCTGCGCACGGCCTTCGCCGCGCTGGCCGACCTGGCCGCGGAGGGGCACACGTGGACGGCGCAGCGCATCCATGGCGACCTGCACCTCGGGCAGTGTCTGCGTGCGCCGTCCGGGGAGTGGTCGCTCATAGATTTCGAGGGTGAGCCGTCGAAGCCGCTGGCCGAGCGGCGGATGCCGCAGCCCGTCGCCCGCGACATCGCCGGCATACTCCGCTCCTTCGACTACGCGGCGCACTCCCTGCAGCCCCCGGCCGCCGACTGGGCGACCGCCTGCCGGGCCGCGTACTGCTCCGGGTACGCGGAGGTCGCCGGAGTCGATCCGCGAACCGATCCCGTGCTGCTGCGCGCGTACGAGACCGACAAGGCCGTGTACGAGGTCATCTACGAGGCCCGCCACCGTCCCGACTGGCTCCCGGTACCCCTGGCCGCGGTCCGCCGCCTGGCCACGGACCCCTGCACCGACACCACCCCCTGACACCACCCCTCCCGAGGAGACCGTCCCTGTGACTCCCCGCCCGCCGTCCGACGACAGCACGCAGCCCCCCGCCGCCGGGGCCGAGGTATCGGCCCCGGTGAAGAAGACGGCCACGACGACGAAGAGGACGGCAGCGAAGAAGACGGCAGCGGCGGCGAAGCCCGTCGCCAAGAAGGCGACGGCCAAGAAGGCGACGGCCAAGAAGGCGACGGCGAAGAAGACGACGGAGGACACGGTCACGGCCGCGGAGGCCGCCACCACGACCGCCGCAGCCAAGATGGCGCCGGCGAAGCAGGCTGTGGCGAAGAAGACGGTGGCGAAAAAGGCCCCGGCCACGAAGAAGGCCGTGGCCAAGAAGGCGGTCGGGAGGAAGACCACCGCCAAGACCACCACGGCCGGCGACACCACCACCGTTGCCACCACCACCGCCGGTGATGTCGCCGCAGGAGCCGTGGCCGCCGCAGACGTCGCCAAGAAGGCCGTAGCCAAGAAGCCCGCCAGCAAGAAAGCCGTGGCCAAGAAGCCCGCCGCGAAGAGGACCACCGCCAAGACCACCACAGCCGGCAACACCACCACCGATGCCACCACCACCGCCGGTGATGTCACCACAGAAGCCGTGCCCGCCGCAGACGTCGCCAAGAAGGCCGTAGCCAAAAAGGCCGCCAGCAAGAAAGCCGCGGCCAAGAAGCCCGCCGCGAAGAGGACCACCGCCAAGAAGGCGGTCGCGAAGGCGGCGGGCGCGAGGAAGGCCGTGGCCGCCGCTCCCGAGTCGGCCGTGGTCGAGCCGTCCGCTGCCGTGTCGGTGCTGGCCGGGTCGGCCACTCCCCCCGGGGCGACCGTCCCCCACCAGGCCACCTCCGAGCCGGGCGGACCCGATCCGCTGGTCCCCAGGCAGGCCACGGCCGAGCCGGTGCTCGGCGAAGCCGACGGAGGCAACGGAGCCACGGTTGCCGCACCGGTCGGCGGCGAGGTCCCCGGGGCCCCCCTCGCCCAGCCTGCCTTCTCCCCCGCGATGGACGGCGGTGACCGGGAGCGGCTGCTGGCCGGTACGCACCATGAGCCGCACGCCGTACTCGGAGCCCATCCCGCGCCCGGTGGTGTGGTGTTCCGGGCGTTCCGGCCGTACGCCCTCGGCGTGTGCGTGGTCGTGGGGTCGTTGCGGGCGGAGCTGCACGACGACGGGGGCGGCTTCTTCTCGGCGCTGCTGCCGCTGCGGGAGGTCCCGGAGGCGTACCGGCTGCTCGTGTCGTACGAGGGGACGGAGCAGGAGACCGAGGACGCGTACCGTTTCCTGCCCTCGATCGGTGAGCTGGACCTGTATCTCA
Organism: Streptomyces sp. 11x1; assembly: GCF_032598905.1. Classification (NCBI taxonomy): domain Bacteria; kingdom Bacillati; phylum Actinomycetota; class Actinomycetes; order Kitasatosporales; family Streptomycetaceae; genus Streptomyces; species Streptomyces sp. 11x1. Next base: position 3,291,652 of record NZ_CP122458.1, read on the forward strand.
TCGGTGAGGGCCGGCACGAGCAGCTGTGGCGGGCGCTCGGCGCCGAGCCGATGACCCACCAGGGCGTCACCGGCACCCGCTTCACCGTGTGGGCCCCGAACGCGCGCGGCGTACGCGTGGCCGGCACCTTCAACTTCTGGGACGGCTCGGGCTTCCCGATGCGTTCGCTCGGCTCCTCGGGCGTGTGGGAGCTGTTCGTGCCGGGGATCGGCGAGGGTGAGCTGTACAAGTTCGAGATCACCCGGCCGGACGGTTCCCGGACGCTCAGGGCCGACCCGCTGGCCCGCCGGACGGAGGTCCCGCCCGCCACGTCGTCCGTCGTGTACGCCTCGCACCACGAGTGGGGCGACGAGGAGTGGCTGGCGAAGCGGGCCGAGACCCCCGCGCACGAGGCGCCGTTCTCGGTCTACGAGGTCCATCTGCCGTCCTGGCGCCCCGGACTGACGTACCGTCAACTGGCCGAACAGCTCCCGGCGTACGTCTCCGACCTCGGCTTCACGCACGTCGAACTGCTGCCGGTCGCCGAGCATCCCTTCGGCGGTTCCTGGGGCTACCAGGTCACCGGCTTCTACGCCCCGACGGCCCGCCTCGGCACCCCGGACGACTTCAAGTACCTGGTGGACGCCCTGCACCGGGCCGGGATCGGGGTGCTGATGGACTGGGTGCCGGCCCATTTCCCGCGCGACGACTGGGCGTTGGCGGAGTTCGACGGACGTCCGCTGTACGAGCACGGGGACCCGGCGCGGGCGGCGCACCCCGACTGGGGGACGCTGGAGTTCGACTACGGGCGCCGCGAGGTGCGCAACTTCCTGGTGGCGAACGCCGTCCACTGGTGCGAGGAGTACCACATCGACGGGCTGCGGGTGGATGCCGTCGCGTCGATGCTGTACCTCGACTACTCGCGCGAGCCGGGTCAGTGGACGCCGAACGAGCACGGCGGCCGGGAGAACCTGGACGCGGTCGCCTTTCTCCAGGAGATGAACGCGACGGTGTACCGGCGGGTGCCCGGTGTCGTGACGATCGCCGAGGAGTCCACGGCCTGGGACGGGGTCACGCGTGCCACCCACCACACGGGTCCGGGCGGCTTCGGAGGGCTCGGCTTCGGCCTGAAGTGGAACATGGGCTGGATGCACGACTCCCTGGGCTACATGGCCAAGGACCCGATCCACCGCAAGCACCACCACCACGAGATGACCTTCTCGATGGTGTATGCGTACAGCGAGAACTACGTCCTGCCCATCTCCCACGACGAGGTCGTGCACGGCAAGGGCTCACTGGTGTCGAAGATGCCGGGCGACTGGTGGCAGCAGCGCGCCAACCACCGCGCGTACCTGGGCTTCATGTGGGCCCACCCCGGCAAGCAACTCCTCTTCATGGGGCAGGAGTTCGCCCAGGGAGCGGAGTGGTCGGAGGCGCACGGGCCGGACTGGTGGCTGCTCGATCCCGCGTACGGCGCGGAGGCGGACCACCGGGGGGTGCGGGACCTCGTCCGTGATCTCAACGCCGTGTACCGGCGCACCCCCGCGCTCTGGGAGCAGGACACCCGGCCGGCGGGCTTCTCCTGGATCACGGGGGACTCGGCGGACGACAACGTCCTCGCGTTCCTGCGGTTCGCCGAGGACGGGAGTCCGTTGCTGGTGGTGTCCAACTTCTCGCCGGTGGTGCGCGAGGACTACCGCCTCGGGGTACCGGACGACGTCCCGGCGTGGCGCGAGCTCCTCAACACGGACGCGGGTGTGTACGGCGGGACGGATGTGACGGCGTCCGACCCGGTGAAGCCGGAGCCCCAGGCGTGGCACGGCCGCCCCGCCAGCATCCGCGTCACGCTCCCCCCTCTGACCACCCTCTGGCTCCGCCCGGCCTGACCTACTTCGCCCCCGCCTCTCGCGCTCCGCGCGGGGCGGGTGGGTAGGTGTCGGTCCGGTGGGGGTTCTCGCGCAGTTCCCCGCGCCCCTGGAAAAGCGCGGCTGCGCCCCTGCTTTTCCAGGCCCGCAGGGCCTGGCGCCTTCAGGGGCGCGGGGAACTGCGCGAGAACCCCCACCGGACCCGCACCCGACAACGCACCCCGGGGGTCAAAGGGGCGCAGCCCCTTGGGGGTGGGACGGGTAGGGGCGGCGGGGGCGAGACCCATGTCTGACGGGTGTCAGCCGCCTCTCCTCCCACCCGGCATCATCCGCCGCAACACCCCCAACAACCCCCCGCTCCCACCCCGATCCACCCCCGGCTCGTCAACAGCCTCCACCGGCGCCACCGGCACATCACCCCGCCGCTCCTCCATCCCCCGCACCGAACTGTGCGCCGCCAACTCATAACGCACCGGCAACAACTTCAACCCCCGCACCACAGGCCCCGACCGCCACGGCAACTGATCCGGCGGTAGCGTGAGCTCCGCCCGGCCGAAGTGCTCGAAGATCCTCCCCACTGCGGTCGTGACGATCGTCCCCGCCAACTCCCGCGCGGCACTGGGACACTGATGCGGCCCGGCCCCCCACGCCAGATGCGCCCGCGTGCTGACGGCCGAGTCGACGAGGTGCGAGGACCCGACGTTCAGCAGATCCCGGTGCGCGGCGGCGACGGACGGGGACACGATGTCCCCGGCCCGGATCAGGAAGTTCCCCAGCCGCACATCACGCGCCGCGAACCGGAAGCACAGATTGGCGGTGGGCGGATTCACCAGCGCGGCCCGGTTCACGGTCTCCCCGAGCTGCCCGTTGGACAGGCTCCGCCGCACGGTCGCGTTCCCCCGCAGCACCTCCAGCAGCGTGTTGCAGACCATGTTCCCGGTGATGTCGTTGAGATAGACCGCGTTCATGAACAGCTCACGCCCGAGCTGCTCGTCGCTCAGCGACGGGTCGGACAGCAGCATGTAGGAGGTCAGGTCCTCCCCCGGGCGGGAGCGCCGGTGCGCGGCCAGTCGTGTCATCGCCCCCAGCGCCCGCCCGGTCGCCGGCCCCGCGTCTGGCCCGCCGTCCAGCATCCGCCACAGGTCCATGACCATCTCGTCGCCGAGTTCGACGGGACACCCGAAGAGTTTGGTCGTCACCATGAGGAGCAACGGCCGGGTGTACTGCGCCGCGAGGTCGGCGAAGCCGGTGGTGCCGGACTCGGCGGCGAGCACGGCGATCAGTTCGTCGGCGTAGCGCGCGACGGCCGCCCGCAGCTCCCAGCCCTCGGGCGAGTGCCCGTCCTGGAAGGGCCGCATGGCCGAGTGGTAGCTCAGCCGTGCGTGCCGGTGCTCCTCGTCGTCGAAGAACATGGTCTGCCGGACCTCGTACCCGGCGAGCAGCGGCCAGTCCCGCGGCAGCCGCCCCTCCGCCCGAGCCCGCCAGTGGCGTACGTCGCGCCGCCACACGCTCTCGTTGCGCAGGACCTCCAGCACCTCGCGGTAGTCGAGAACCAGCCACGCCGGCACTCCCATCAGCCCCACGGGTGCCACAGGGCCGTACGTGCTCCGCAGTCGCTCGTAGACACTGCCCGGATCCCGGTCGAACTCCGAGGTCAGCAACGGCTCCACGGCCAGCGATTCCAGGCCGGGGCCGCCGGCCGGAGCTGCCGCGAACGGATGTGTTTCCATGCCGACACGCATACCGCATGAACCGTGTACGAGCAGTGACGATGACGCCAACTGTTACGGGTTGGTGATCCCCGATGCACCTGTGGTGACGGTGGCGGGGGTGCTGCCTGCCCGGTACCCGGCAGTTCGGCACCCCCGCCCACTTCAAGCCAAGGTCGGCAACTCCTCCAGCGCCTTCGGCAGTTGTTCCGCGTACACGACACCGAGCGCCTGCGTCGCCCGTGTCAGCGCCACGTACAGATCGCTGGTGCCGAACCTCCCGGGTTCGACGACGAGGACGGAGTCGAACTCCAGGCCCTTGGCCTGCCGGGGGTCGAGGAGGACGACGGTCCGGGTCAGGCCGGGCTCCGCGCCCGCCGTCACGTCGTCAAGGCGGGCCGCCAGGGTCCGGTGCAGCTCACGCGGCGCGATCACGGCGAGGCGCCCCTCGGCGGGCGTGAGTTCGGCGACCGCCTTGGCCACCTCGGCGGAGAGTTCGCCCGTCGCCACGCGGCGCGCCCAGGGCCGTACGCCGGTGGACCGTACGGAGCTCGGTGGTTCGAAGTCCGGCCGCTCGGCGCGGACGACACCGGCCGCGACCGCCATGATCTCGGCGGGGGTGCGGTAGTTGACGCCGAGCCGGGTGTGCTCGAAGCGGTCCTGGACGTACGGGGCGAGGATGTCGGCCCAGGAGCCGACGCCCGCGGCCTCGGCCGTCTGGGCGGGGTCGCCGACCAGGGTCATGGAGCGGGTCGGCGAACGGCGCATCAGCAGCCGCCAGGCCATCGGCGACAGCTCCTGCGCCTCGTCGACGATGATGTGCCCGAACGCCCAGGTCCGGTCGGCCGCCGCCCGCTCGGCGGCGCTGCGGTGGTCGTCCTCCTCGTGCCGCTCGGCGAACCGTTCGGCGTCGATGATGTCGTGGGCGGACAGCACCTCCGAACCGTCGCCGTCGGGATCAATGCCCTCCCGGTCCTCGAACTCGTACGTCCGGGAGGCGTAGGACACCTCCAAGACGCCCTGCGCGTAGGCGATCTGGGTCTCCCGCTCGCGCTCGGCACGGGCGCGGGCCAGGCGGTCGTCCTCGCCCAGCAGCTCGGCCGCCTCGTCGAGCAGCGGCACGTCGGCGACGGTCCACGCGCGCGTGACGGGACGGCGTACGGCGTCGGCGTCCTCCTTCTCCAGATACGCGTCCGGCTCGGCGAGGAAGTCGGCGATCAGCCGGCGCGGGGTGATCCGGGGCCACAGCTGGTCGATGGCTCGCCAGACCTCGGGGTTCTCGGCCAGCTCGTCGCGGATCTGGGTGATGTCACTGGCGTCAAGGAGGTTGGAGCCGTCGTAGGGGTCGGTGCCGATGCGTTCGGCGACCATCTCGGTGAGGGTGTTGAGGATGTAGCCCTCGAAGTGCTCGCGGGCCGCGTTGTGCGGGAGCTTCGCCTCGCGGGTGCGCTCGCGGGCGACCCGTGCGAGGTCGTCGTCGAGCATGAGGATCTCCCGGTCGTGCTCGATGGCGAGCACCGGGTCGGGCAGCGCCTGCCGGTCCCGTACGACGGCCGCGAGGACGTCTGCCATGGCGGCGCTCCCCTTCACCCGGGCGGCCTCCGGGGTGTCGGTGGCGGTGGCCCGTACGCCGGGGAACAGCTCGCCGACCGTGGACAGCAGCACACCGGTCTCGCCCAGCGACGGCAGCACCTCGCCGATGTAGCCGAGGAAGGCCGGGTTGGGTCCGACGACGAGAACCGCGCGTTTGGCGAGCAGTTCGCGCTGCTCGTAGAGGAGGTACGCGGCGCGGTGCAGGGCGACGGCGGTCTTGCCGGTGCCGGGGCCGCCCTCCACGACCATCACCCCCTGGTGCGGGGCGCGGATGATGCGGTCCTGCTCGGCCTGGATGGTCTGCACGATGTCGCCCATGCGGCCCGTGCGGGCGGAGTTGAGGGCGGCCAGCAGGACGGCGTCACCGGTCGGGTCCTCGTACCCGGTACGGGTCGCGTCGCCGAGGTCGAGGATCTCGTCGTGCAGGGCGGTGACCCGGCGGCCCTCGGTGGTGAGGTGCCGGCGGCGGCGCAGCCCCATCGGGGTGTGACCGGTGGCGAGGTAGAAGGGGCGGGCGACGTCGGCGCGCCAGTCGATCAGGATCGGGGTGCGCTCGGTGTCGTCCTCGCGCAGCCCGATGCGGCCGATGTGGTGGACGGCCCCGTCGGCGAGGTCGAGCCGGCCGAAGCAGAGCGACCCGTCGACGGCGTTCAGCGCGGCCAGCAGCCCCGAGCGCTCGGCGACCAGGATGTCCCGCTCCAGGCGGGCCTGCATGGGCGTGTTGCCCTGGGCGAGCGCGTCCGTGACGGAGCCCTCGGTCTCACCGCGCAGGGCGTCCACGCGGGCGTACAGCCCGTCGATGAATTCCTGCTCGCGCCGCAATTCATCGTGTGAATCATGCGAAAAGCCGGTGTTTGACAATTCCACTCCCGCCCGGATATACTGTGTTCACTGAACTTCTTTAGCGACTCCATTCCTCTGAAGTCGCGAACCATCAAATATACGCAAGAAAAACCCCCGAGCGCAATTACGCTCGGGGGTTTTCTTCTCCTGCCGATGTCAGAGCACGTCGTCCAGTTCCGCCAGCAGCCGGCGCTTCGGCCGCGCGCCGACCATGGCCTTCAGCGGCTCACCGCCCTTGAACACCAGGAACGTCGGCATCGACAGCACCTTGTACGCCTGGGTGGTCTCCGGATTGGTGTCCACGTCCAGCTGCACCACTTTCAGCCGCTCCCTCTCCTCCGCCGCGAGCGCGCTCAGCACCGGCCCCATCTGCCGGCACGGCGGACACCAGTCGGCCGTGAACTCCACCAGCACCGGCAGCTCCGCCCCGATCACCTCCGCCTCGAAGTCCGCGTCCGTCACTTCCGCGACACCCGCCGCCCTGATCACAGTGCCCCGCCTCCCGCTCCGAGTTCGCACCCCGGCTCCGGACCGCCCGGAACCTCCGCCTCGGCCGCCAGCCGCTCCCGCGCCCGCTCGGCCCGCGCCAACTGCTCACCGACCGACGCCCGCACCGCCACCAACTCACCGATCAGCGCGTCGAGTTCGTCCAGCTTCCGCCGATACACCGCCAGCGACGCCGGGCACGAGTCGCCCTCCGGGTGCCCCGCCCTCAGACACTCCACGAACGGCCGCGTCTCCTCCAGGTCGAACCCGAAGTCCTGCAAGGTCCGGATCTGCCGCAACAGCTTCAGATCCGCCTCGTCGTACGTCCGGTACCCGTTCCCGGCCCGCCGCGCGGGCAACAGCCCCCGCGCCTCGTAGTACCGCAAGGCCCGCGTCGTCGTCCCGGCCCGCTCCGCCAGCTCCCCGATGCGCATACGAGGACGGTATTCCTTGACGCCGACGTCAAGGCAAGACCGCGCGCACAACACGACAAAAGCCGAGTGGCCAGGTCTATAGGGGGAGGACCTGGCCACTCGGGGTTCTGAAGCTGTTCGGTTGTGTCCCGTACGGCCGGATCTACGGGGGAGGACCCGGCCGTACGGAGTGTTGGGAGCCCTGGGCCCCGTCAGGGGCGCGGGGAACTGCGCGACCAGCCACGCTCGACCGGCGGCCGAAAGACGACCCGCAGTCCCCGGCGCTTGATCCGGCGCCCCAGCGGAGCACTCACGCCTTGGCGAGCTCTTTCTCGCCCTCCGGCTCGGCCGCGGCGGAGGCCGGCGCAGCCGCCCCATGGCCGTCGTCCAGCAGCGTCGCCTCGTCGAACGGCGCGTGCCCGGCGAGAACCTCGTTCACCCGCTCCTTGTCGATCTCCTTGGTCCAGGTACCGATGAGGACCGTGGCCACCGCGTTGCCCGCGAAGTTCGTCAGGGCGCGGGCCTCGCTCATGAAGCGGTCGATGCCGACGATGAGGCCGATACCGTCCACCAGGGCCGGCTTGTGGGACTGGAGGCCACCCGCGAGGGTCGCGAGACCGGCACCGGTGACACCCGCCGCGCCCTTGGAGGCGACCAGCAGGAAGAGCAGCAGCGCGATCTGCTCGCCGACCGCCATCGGCGTACCCATGGCGTCGGCGATGAACAGGGACGCCATGGTCATGTAGATCATGGTGCCGTCGAGGTTGAAGGAGTAGCCGGTCGGGACGGTGATGCCGACGACGGGCTTGCTGACACCCAGGTGCTCCATCTTCGCGATGAGGCGCGGCAGCGCGGACTCGGAGGAGGAGGTGGACAGGATCAGCAGGAACTCACGGCCCAGGTACTTGAAGAACGTGAAGATGTTCAGCCCCGCGACGATCTTCAGCAGCGCGCCGAGGACGATGAAGACGAAGAGGAAGCAGGTGACGTAGAAGCCGATCATCAGCACGGCGAGGCTCTTGAGGGCGTCGAGGCCGGCGGACCCGGTCACGGCCGCGATGGCACCGAACGCGCCGATCGGGGCGGCCCACATCACCATCGCGAGGATGCGGAAGACGAGGCGCTGGATGTGCTCGATACCGCGCAGGATCGGCTGGCCGGCGTCGCCCATGGCCTGGAGCGCGAAGCCCGCGAGCAGGGCGACCAGCAGGGTCTGCAGGACCTCGCCGCCGGTGAACGCGGAGACGATCGTGGTCGGGATGATGCCGAGCAGGAACTCGGTGGTGTCCTTCGCCTCGGCCGAGACCTGCGCCTGACCGGTCTCCTTGATCGCGTCGGTGACCGCGAGACCCGTGCCGGGCTCGACGATGTTGCCGACGACCAGACCGATGGCCAGGGCCACCAGCGACATGATCAGGAAGTAGACCAGGGCGATACCGCCGACGGCGCCGACCTTCGCGGCCTTCCGTACGGAGCCGATGCCCAGCACGATCGTGCAGAAGATGATCGGCGAGATCATCATCTTGATCAGGTTCACGAAGCCGGTGCCGATGGGCTTCAGCTCGACGGCGAAGTCGGGGGCGATGAGACCCACGGCGATGCCGAGGGCCACAGCCACGATCACGGCGATGTACAGGTAGTGCGTGCGGTCCCGCTTGGCGGGAGCGGTAGGTGCCGTATGAGTGGTGCTGGCCACGGCTGCCCTCCTCGTCGACGACGTCGTCGGCTCGCTGTTCCGGCGTGCGGCTCACGTCCGGGGGAATTCGGGAGACGGTCTCCCAAGGGGTGGGAACCGGCGGGTTCCCGGGTGGGAGCCCTGGGGCTCCCGGTGGGAGACCGGCTCCCGGTGTCGGGAGCCGGCGGGCTCCCGGAGCCGGCAGCTGGGGGACTTCCGGCGGTGGGAGCGGGGCTCCCCTGGGGTGGGGAGAGCCCGCCGCTCCCGGCGGTGGAAGCCGGCGGGCTTCCGGGGCCGGAGGCTGGAGGGCCTCCGGCGGTGGGAGCTGGGGGGCTCCCGGGGCGGGGAGACGGGCTCCCGGTGGTGGGAGACGGGCTCCCGGCGGCTCGGGTCGTGGTGTCCCGGGGCGGGAGTCGTGCTCCCTGTCGGTGTCCAGGTGCTGGACGGGTCGATGCAGTGACTATCTCCCTCCCTGTGAGGGCGGTCACCCTTCCGTTCATTTAGTTCACGCCTACACGGCGATGCAGACTGTGGGCATGCGCGTCCCGCTCCGTCTCCGTCCCCGCAGCCTCGCAGGTCAGCTCTTCGCCGTTCAGGCGGTGCTGATCGCCGCCGTGGTGGCCGGGTACGCGCTGTTCACGTACGTCAGCGACCGCTCCCAGGCGGAGGAGGCGGGAGGCCGTCAGGCCCTGGCCGTGGCCGCCACCGTCGCCGACTCCCCGTCGGTCCGTGCGGCGATCCACACCTCCGACCCCACGGCACGGCTCCAGCCGTACGCCACCGAGGTGCAGCGGCACGCAGGCGTCGACTTCGTGACGATCATGACGCCGGACGGCATCCGCTGGACCCACCCGGACCGCGACCGGATCGGTGAGCACTTCCTCGGCCACATAGAGGAGGCGCAGAAGGGCGGCTCGATCACCGAGACCTACACCGGCACGCTCGGCCCGTCGGTCCGCGCGGTCACCCCGATCATGGAGAACGGCGAGGTCATCGGCCTGGTCAGCGCCGGAATACGGGTGCAGGCGATCAGCGACCGCGTCGAGGATCAGCTCACGGCCCTGGTGGGCGTGGCCGCCGGCGCCCTGGCCCTCGGTGGTGTCGGCACCTATATCGTCAACGCCCGCCTGCGCCGCCACACCCACAACATGAACGCCGCCGAGCTGAGCAACATGCACGACTACCACCAGGCCGCCCTGCACGCCGTGCGCGAGGGCCTGCTGATGCTCGACGGCCAGTACCGGGTGGCCCTCATCAACGACGGGGCGCGGGAGCTGCTGGGGGTGACGGAGGACGTGGTCGGCCGTTCGGTGGCGGACCTGGGGCTGCCCGCCCCGCTGACGGGCGCGCTGCTCTCCTCCGAGCCCCGGGTGGACGAGGTGCTCCTGACCGCCGAACGGGTGCTGGTGGTGAACACCTCGCCGGTGTCGGGCGGCCAGCGCCGGGGCGCGGTGATCACCCTGCGCGATGTGACCGAACTCCAGTCCCTCACGGGTGAGCTGGACTCCGAGCGCGGCTTCACGCAGGCGCTGCGCTCCCAGGCGCACGAGGCCGCCAACCGCCTCCACACGGTTGTCTCGCTGATCGAGCTGGGCCGCTCGGACGAGGCGATCGACTTCGCGACGGCGGAACTGGAGCTGGCGCAGGCCCTGACGGACCAGGTCGTGGCGGCGGTCAGCGAACCGGTGCTCGCCGCGCTGCTGCTGGGCAAGGCCGCCCAGGCGAACGAACGGGGCGTCGAGCTGGTGGTCTCGGAGGACAGCCGTATCGACGACGGCCTCCTCCCGGAGTCCCTGCCGGCCCGCGACCTGGTCACGGTCCTGGGCAACCTGATCGACAACGCGGTGGACGCGGCGCAGGGGTCGGTCGGGGCGAGGGTGACGGTGACGGCGTACACGGACGAGCGGGCCGGGACGGCGGACGGGTCCGTGCTGGTGCTGCGGGTGTCGGACACGGGAAGCGGAGTGGACCCGGCCCACGCGGAGGCCGTCTTCGAGCGCGGCTTCTCCACGAAGCCCTCCGGTCCCGGCGGCCGTGGTCTCGGCCTGGCTCTCGTACGGCAGACCGCGCGCCGCCACGGGGGCACGCTGACCGTGTCGGAGGCGGCCGGGGGCGGGGCCGAGTTCGAGGTGCGGCTGCCGCTGGGCGCGCACGGCGGCGACGGGGCGGGGCAGGGACGTTCGGCGGGGCTGGACTCCGTGGCCGGGGACTCCGTGGTGCATGATGCCGCGGAGCAGGACAACGACGACGATGTCCAGGCCCCTCGGGCCACGGTGGCTGGAGGCGACGACGCATGACGAAGGCCGGGTCCGACCCCATCAGAGTCCTGGTCGTCGAGGACGACCCCGTAGCCGCCGACGCGCACATGATGTACGTCGGCCGTGTCCCCGGCTTCACGGCGGTCGGCAAGGCCCACACGGGCGCGGAGGCGCGGCGTGCGCTGGACCGGATGCCGGTGGATCTGCTGCTGCTGGACCTCCACCTGCCGGACGTGCACGGTCTGCAGCTGGCCCGCTCGCTCCGCGCGGCCGGCTACCACGCGGACGTGATAGCGGTGACGTCGGCGCGGGACCTGACGGTGGTCCGGGAGGGCGTCTCGCTGGGCGTGGTCCAGTACGTCCTGAAGCCCTTCACGTTCGCGACCCTCCGCGACCGTCTCGTCCGCTACGCCGAGTTCCATGCGGCAGCGGGCGAGGCGAGCGGGCAGGACGAGGTGGACCGGGCGCTGGCGACCCTGCGGGCCCCGGGTCCGGCGGCGCTGCCGAAGGGGCTGAGCGCCCCGACCCTGGAGCGGGTGACGGTGGCCCTGCGGGACGCGGGCGAGGGCCTGACGGCGGCCGGGGTGGCGGAGACGGTCGGCATCTCACGCATCACGGCCCGGCGCTATCTGGAACACCTGGTGGACGCGGGCCGCGCGGCCCGGAGCCCGCAGTACGGGCAGGTGGGACGGCCGGAGCTGCAGTACCGGTGGGTGAAGGGCTGACCACCCGCCGTCAGCCGGCCGATGGGGCGGGCCGTCCGGAGGGTCTGGCGTAGAGGACGATCTGCACCCCGAGCCCGACGACCGTGAGCGCCTCGACACCGGAGAGGACGACGAGACCCGCGCTGGTCTCACCGCTCACCCAGTACACCAACAGCCCGGCGAGCGGAACGACACAGAAGGCCAGCAGATCGATTCCGCACTGTATGACCTTGCGCGATCTCCTGCGCACATCGCCCCGGTGCGCGACTTCCCATTCGAAAACTTTCTGCGCACCGGCGAGCTGGGCGAGCCGCGGCCCGAGATCGCCCCGCACGTACGCCCCGATCGCGGAGATCTTCTCGTCGTTGACGAGGTAGGTCCATCCGAGTACGACGCATACAGGCGGCAGCGCGAGCAGCATCGCCGACTGCCTCGCCTGCGCCGAGGCGGCAATGACGGCGGCGAGCACGGTGAGGGTGACGTAGAGCAGATTGTCCCGAAACCCGATCCGCGTCTTCTGCTCCTCCTTGACGACCTGATACTCGACGAGCAACAACTGCCCGACGGTGATGTCGTCCTGTTCCGGCACCCTTGCCCCCTACCACTGCGACAACAAAGCCTCTGCTCAAGCAACTTGCCCAGCACCTTACGGCGAACCGGTGCAGACGCATTGACCTGACTAGACCACTCCCCTTACCGTCACCGGGCACCACCCAAGGCCACAGCGACGTAGCCAGCAGGAGGTCGTGCCCGTGCGCCCCACCGCACCCAGCTCCCGCCGATCCCCCCTCCGCCTCCTCCTCACCGCCGCCCTGGCTGTCACCGCACCGGGCGCGCTCGCCGCCTGTGGCAGCGGCTCCGGCAGCGACCCGGACACGGTGGAGGTCTCCTACAAACAGTCGACGGACAACCAGGTCCGGGTGATGGACACCTTCCTCGCCGACGTCAAGAAACAGTTCGAGAAGGCGAATCCGGGCAAGAAGGTGAAGCTCGTCCCGATCAAGGCCCCGGACTCGGAGTACTACACCAAGGTGCAGCAGATGCTGCGCTCCCCGAAGACGGCGCCGGACCTGGTCTACGAGGACACCTTCCTCATCAACTCGGACATCACGAGCGGCTATCTGAAGCCGCTGGACGACTACTTGGCCGACTGGAAGGACTGGGACCAGTTCATCGACACGGCCAGGACGGCGGCCAAGGCCGAGGACGGGAAGACGTACGGCGTCCCGGACGGCACGGACACCCGCGGCCTGTGGTTCGACAAGGCCATCTTCGCGAAGGCGGGCCTGCCGGCGGACTGGCAGCCGAAGACGTGGGACGACGTGCTCGACGCCGCCCGCACCATCAAAAGGAAAGTCCAGGACGTCATTCCGCTGAACGTCTACACGGGCAAACCGGCCGGTGAGGCCGCGACCATGCAGGGCTTCGAAATGCTCCTGTACGGCACGGAAGGTGCCACAAGTGGTGGCGCCGACCCGTTGTACGACGAGAAGTCGAAGAAATGGAAGACGGGCACGCAAGGGTTCAAGGACGCCCTCGCCTTCGTGGAGACGGTCTACAAGGAGAAGCTCGGCCCGGAGGTCTCCGACGCCCTCGACCCGAACATCTCCACCCGGGTCCGCGGCGAACTCCTCCCCGAGGGAAAACTCGGCATCAACCTCGACGGCTCCTGGCTCCCCCAGGACTGGCTGCCCGGCAGCGGTCACGCATGGCCGGAGTGGTCGGAGAAACTCGGCCTCGCGTACATGCCCACGCAGAACGGCCAGTCCCCCGGCAAGGTGAGCATGTCCGGCGGCTGGACCTGGGCCATCCCCGACAAGGCCGGCAACCCCGACCTCGCTTTCAAGTTCATCGAGACCATGCAGTCGAAGACGAACGCCCAGAAGTGGTACATCGCCAATTCCGGAATCGCCGTCCGCGAGGACGTGGCATCGGACCCCGCCTACGCCGAGGCCCAGCCCGGCATCAAATTCTTCACCGACCTGGTGTCGAGCACGCACTACCGCCCGGCGTACCCGGCGTATCCGAAGGTCTCCACGGCCATTCAGGAGGCGATGGAATCCGTGACGACGGGCGACGCGTCGGTGGCGGAGGCGGCGAAGAACTACGACGAGGAGCTGAAGGCGGCGACGGACGACCAGGTGATCGAAGAGTGAGCGGCCCCGCATGACGGGGCCGACAGGTACGAGGGCGAGGGCTACGAAGGCGGCGGCGAAGCCGGGGGCCGCCCCGCCCCGCCCCGCCGTCCGCACCCTCACCCGGGCCCTCCCCCTCACACCCGCCACCGTCCTCCTGCTCCTCTTCCTGGCCGGCCCCATCGCCTACTGCGCCTACATCGCCTTCACCGACCTCCAACTCACCGGCCAGGCCGAGGACTCCTTCATCGGCTTCGAGAACTTCCGCACGGCGTTCGGGGACGAGGCGTTCCTGAACGCGGTCTGGCTGACCCTGGTCTTCACGGTCGTCTCGGCGCTGCTGGGCCAGAACACGCTGGGGCTGGCGCTGGCGGCGCTGATGCAACGCGCCTCGAAACCCGTCCGCACGCTGGTGGGGGGAATCGTCGTCACGGCATGGGTCCTCCCGGAGGTGGTGGCGGGCTTCCTCCTCTACGCCTTCTTCCGACGCGAAGGAACCCTGAACGCCGTCCTGGACTGGCTCCATCTCCCCACCCAGAACTGGCTGTACACGCTCCCGATCCTCGCGGTCTCCTTCGCGAACGTCTGGCGAGGAACAGCCTTCTCCATGCTGGTCTACTCCGCGGCCCTGAACGAGATCCCGAAGGAGATCACGGAAGCGGCGGAGATGGACGGCGCGGGCGGCTGGCGCCGCATGTGGCACATCACGCTCCCGATGATCCGGCGCTCCATCGGCACGAACCTGATGCTGATCACCCTCCAGACCCTGTCGGTCTTCGGCCTGATCTGGGTGATGACGCGCGGCGGACCGGGCGGCAAGAGCCAGACCCTCCCCCTCTTCATGTACGAGGAGGCGTTCCAGAAGAGCATGATCGGCTACGGCACGGCGGTGGCGCTGTTGTTGCTGGTGGTGGGTTCGCTGTTCTCGGTGATCTATCTGCGGCTGCTGCGGACGGAGGTGTGAGTGCCGTGGCCTCCCCGAACTCCCGACGGCTGGCGGCGGACGCGGGTCTCCTCGTCGTCGCCGCGGCCTTCGTCCTCCCCCTGGCCTGGGTGATCCTCTCCTCGGTGGACCCGAAGGCGAACCTGACGGTGAAAATCCCGGACGGCGTGACCCTGGACAACTTCGACGCCGTCCTGACCCCGGAGATCACCTTCACCCCCCTCCTGAACAGCCTGCTGCTGTGCGGCGGAGGGACAGCCTTGACGGTGGTGTGCGCGGCCCTGGCGGCCTACCCGCTCTCCCGCTTCCGCTCCCGTCTGAACCGCCCCTTCCTCCTGACGATCCTCTTCGCGACGAGCCTGCCGATCACGGCGATCATGGTCCCGGTCTACGCACTCTTCGTACAGGTGAATCTGATCGACACCATGCAGGGCACGATCTTCTTCTTCGCCGCGTCCCAACTCCCTTTCGCCATCTGGCTGATGAAGAACTTCATGGACGGCGTCCCGAAAGAACTGGAAGAGGCGGCTTGGACGGACGGCGCATCGTCCTTCCAGTCCCTGACCCGGGTCGTACTACCGCTGATGGGCCCGGGGGTGGCCGTCGTCACCGTCTTCTCGTTCGTGATGATGTGGGGCAACTTCTTCGTCCCGTTCATGCTGCTCCTGACCCCGGAACAGCTGCCGGCGGCGGTGAGCATCAACGAGTTCTTCGGGAATCGGGGGACGGTGGTTTATGGGCAGTTGGCGGCGTTCTCGGTTATCTATTCGACGCCGGTGATCTTGCTGTATGTGGGGGTGGCCAGGCGGTTGGGCGGGGGGTTCGCTCTGGGCGGGGCGGTCAAAGGATGAACGGAATGAACCGCGTCATTCCAGGGCCCTGGCCTGGGCTCGCACCTGGGCAGCCTCGGTGCTGGCGTTGGCACGCGTGAAAGCGTCGGCGGCGCGGAGCCAATGGATGCGGGCGTCGGTGAGGCGGCGGGCGTTCTCGTGAACGATCGCCAGGTTTTGCAGAGCCAGGGCCGTCCTGTACCAGTCTTTGAACCGCCCATATCCACGCCCGCGACCTCCACCGGTGCGTCAAGAACCGCCACGGCGAGGCCAAAGCGTGGAACAACATCGGCGCCGCCTTGGGAAAGTCAGGCCGAGCAGAGGAGGCCATCAAGGCGTTCGACAGGGGTCTGGAGATCTGCCGCGAACTTGAGGACTGGTACGGGGTAGGTCAGAGCCTAGGCAACCTGGCACTCGCCCACCAGGACGCTCACCGCCCCGCCCAAGCCCGCGCTCTCTACCTCCAGGCCGCCGACTCCTTCACCCGAGCCAACGCCCCCACTGAAGCCGCTCAAGCCCGCGCTCAGGCCGAGCTGACCTGACCCCGTCGCCCTCACCCACCCTCGGTATCGATATGGGACCGGGAGACGCTCGGGTTGCGGCGCAGGTTCTCCTCCTTCACCCGCCCCACCGACGTGTTGACCATGACGTACTCGGGCCCGGAGGCATCCTCCCCGTCCCTCTCGATGTCCACCCACATGGGTGACACCTGAGGCGCCCCGTCCGGTCCCACCGTCGCCAAGTGCCAGAAATTCGGCGCCAGTAGGCGCTCACGAATGTGCCCGTCCAGCTTCGCCGGCTTCGTCATGCGGTGATCCCTACCCACCTCACCAACCGTAGGTTCCTACAATCCGTGTTTGTGGCCGAACAGTCCGTAGTCACCGCAGCCCCGCGCCCCTACGTTGTGCGCGTGCACCGACGCTCAGCGCATGAAACCGCCGACTCCGCCCCCACCCCGCCCTTCAACGCCCCCGCCGCCCGGAAGCTGCGCATGGCGCTGGGCATGGGGCCCGAACACGTCGCCTACCAGATGCGGTCCTCGTACGGCCTCCCGTACGTCACCCCGGACCTGGTCGCCGCCTGGGAACGCGGCACCGTCTCACCCACCGGCCCCGAACTCACCGCGCTCGCGGGCGTGTTGTGGTGCTCGGCAGGTGAACTGATCAGCTCCCCCAGGACGTTGCGCGAGCACCGCATGGCGCAGGGGGCCGCCGCCGAGGACGTCGCCCGCGCGGTCGGACTCGAACTCGGTACCTACCTCCGCATGGAGGAGACCGGGGAGTGGCGCGGCACCGACCGGCAGTGCGCCGCCCTCGCCACCGTACTGGGTCTCTCCCTGCCCGACCTGATCACCGTCACGGGCCGCGAGCCGAAGCTCAGGGAACTGCTCCACAGCGCGGTGACCACCCGCTGGCAGGCCCATGTGCGCCCCACCGCGAAGTTGCTGTCCCTCGACCGACGCCTCCTGGAGGACGTCCTCCGCGAGATGCACACCAACTACCAGGGCCTGGTGGCCGCCACCCTCACCTGGGCCAACGGCACCGCCGCGACCGACTCGGGCGACGCCGGCCGCGACTACCTGGACGGGATCACCGATCATTTCTGGTCACTGGTGCGGCGAACGACCACCTACTGACCCCGGCCCACCCGAGCCCGGCGAAAGCCCTGGAACCTAGAACACCGACTCCGCCTCGTCCATCCGGTCCTTCGGCACCGTCTTCAGTTCGGTCACCGCCTCCGCCAGCGGCACCATCACCACCTCGGTGCCGCGCAGGGCGGTCATACGACCGTAGTCGGCCCGGTGCGCGGCCTCGACCGCGTGCCAGCCGAAGCGCGTGGCGAGCACCCTGTCGTACGCGGTCGGGGTGCCGCCGCGCTGGACGTGCCCGAGAATGACCGGCTTGGCCTCCTTGCCGAGGCGGCGCTCCAGCTCGTACGCCAGTGCCGTGCCGATGCCCTGGAAGCGCTCGTGGCCGAACTGGTCGATCTCGCCGTGGCCGTAGTCCATGGAGCCCTCGGCCGGGTGCGCGCCCTCGGCTACACAGATGACCGCGAACTTCTTGCCCCGCGAGAAGCGCTCCTCCACCATCTTCACCAGGTCGGCGGGGTCGAAGGCCCGCTCAGGCAGACAGATGCCGTGCGCGCCGGCCGCCATGCCCGACTCCAGGGCGATCCAGCCCGCGTGCCGGCCCATGACCTCGACGACCATCACCCGCTGATGGGACTCGGCGGTGGTCTTCAGGCGGTCCATCGCCTCGGTGGCGACACCCACGGCCGTATCGAAACCGAACGTGCGATCGGTCGACGAGATGTCGTTGTCGATGGTCTTCGGGACGCCGACCACCGGCAGACCCGCGTCGCTCAGCATCCGCGCGGCCGTCAGCGTGCCCTCGCCGCCGATCGGGATCAGTACGTCGATACCGAACCGGTGGGCCATGTCCTGCGCGTTCTCGCAGGCCTCGCGCAGGCGGTCGCGCTGGAGGCGGGAGGAGCCGAGAATGGTGCCGCCACGGGCCAGGATTCCGCCGACGGCCTCCAGGTCGAGGGTGCGGTAGCGGCCGTCGAGGAGCCCCGCGTAGCCGTCCTCGAAGCCGATGACCTCGTCGCCGTACTGGGCGACCGCTCGGTGCACGACCGACCGGATCACTGCGTTCAGGCCCGGACAGTCGCCGCCTGCGGTGAGAACTCCGATACGCATCGTGCTGTGTCTCCTGCTCGTCCTGATCATCCTGATCGGTGCTGGTACTTATGAGCCAGTCCGATTGTTTCACGGCCGCCCGGGGGTCGCCGCGCCCCTCCGGCCCCGCCCGGCACCCCTCCCCACTGATGGGCGCCTTATCCATGGTCAGGGGTATTGTCAAGAGGGTTTCCGTCCGCCGTGACGGCGATTTCCACCCCTCCCCTGCCGAACCAGTCGAACCATATGAAACGGAGAGCACACGTGACGCGCAGCGTATACGTGACCGGGATCGATCGCGGCGACGGCCGCCAGGTCGTGGAGCTGGGGGTGATGGAGCTCCTGACCCGCCAGGTCGACCGGGTGGGGGTGTTCCGGCCGCTGCTGCACCACGGACCGGACCGGCTCTTCGACCTGCTGCGCGCCCGCTACCGGCTCACCCAGGACCCGGCGACCGTGTACGGCATGGACTACCACGAGGCGTCCGCGCTCCAGGCCCAGCACGGCACGGACGAACTGGTCTCGACCCTCGTCGACCGCTTCCACGCCGTCGCCCGGGACTACGACGTCGTCCTCGTCCTCGGGACCGACTTCGCCGACACGCAGTTCCCGGACGAGCTGTCGCTCAACGCACGGCTGGCCAACGAGTTCGGCGCGTCCGTGATCCCGGTGGTCGGCGGACGCAAGCAGACCGCCGAGTCGGTCGCGGCGGAGACCCACAACGCCTACCGCGCGTACGAGGGCCTCGGCTGTGATGTGCTCGCCATGGTCGTCAACCGGGTCGCGCCCGCCGACCGCGGCGAGATAACCGAGCGGCTCGGTGACGCGCGGCTGCCGCTGCCCGTGCCCTGTTACGTCCTGCCCGACGAGCCCGCGCTCTCCGCGCCCACCGTCGCCCAGATCACCCACGCGCTCGGCGGCAAGGTCCTCCTCGGCGACGACTCGGGCCTCGCCCGCGACGCGCTCAACTTCGTCTTCGGCGGGGCCATGCTGCCGAACTTCCTCAACGCCCTGACCCCGGGCTGCCTGGTCGTCACCCCCGGCGACCGCGCGGACCTCGTCATCGGCGCCCTCGCCGCGCACAGCGCCGGCACCCCGCCCATCGCGGGCGTGCTGCTCACCCTCGACGAGCGGCCCAGCGACGAGATCCTCACCCTCGCAGCCCGTCTCGCCCCCGGCACGCCCGTCGTCGCCGTCAAGTCCGGCTCCTTCCTCACCGCCTCCGAACTGTTCTCCATGGAGGGCAAGTTGAGCGCGGTGACGCCGCGCAAGGCGGAGACCGCGCTCGGGCTCTTCGAGCGGCACGTCGACACCGCCGAGCTGCGCGGCCGGGTCTCGGCACCGAGCAGCGACCGGATCACGCCGATGATGTTCGAGCACACCCTCCTCGAACAGGCCCGCTCCGAGCGGCGCCGGGTGGTCCTCCCCGAGGGCACGGAGGAGCGCGTGCTGCACGCGGCGGAGGTCATCCTGCGCCGGAACGTCTGCGACCTCACCCTCCTCGGTCCAGTCGAACAGATCCGCAAGAAGGCCGCCGACCTGGGCATCGACCTCGGCGACAGCATGCTGGTGGACCCGGCGACCTCCGAGTGGCGGGACGCGTTCGCGGAGAAGTACGCCCAGTTCCGCGCCCACAAGAACATCAGCATGGAGCTGGCGTACGACGTGGTGTCCGACGTGAACTACTTCGGCACGCTGATGGTGCAGGAGGGGCTGGCGGACGGGATGGTCTCGGGGTCCGTGCACTCCACCGCCGCCACCATCCGGCCGGCCTTCGAGATCATCAAGACCAAGCCGGACGCCGACATCGTCTCGTCCGTCTTCTTCATGTGCCTCGCCGACAAGGTGCTGGTGTACGGGGACTGCGCGGTGAACCCGGACCCGAACGCCGAGCAGCTCGCCGACATCGCAATCCAGTCGGCCGCCACCGCACGGCGGTTCGGGGTGGAGCCGAGGATCGCGATGCTGTCGTACTCCACGGGGACGTCCGGGTCGGGCGCCGACGTCGACAAGGTGCGCGAGGCCACCGGGATCGTGCGCTCCCGGCGGCCCGACCTGCTGATCGAGGGGCCGATCCAGTACGACGCGGCCGTGGAGCCGAGTGTCGCGGCGACCAAGCTGCCGGACTCCGAAGTCGCCGGCCAGGCAACGGTGTTGATCTTCCCGGACCTCAACACCGGCAACAACACCTACAAGGCCGTCCAGCGGTCGGCGGGCGCGCTCGCGGTCGGGCCGGTCCTCCAGGGGCTGCGCAAGCCGGTCAACGACCTGTCGCGGGGCGCCCTCGTCCAGGACATCGTCACCACGGTCGCCATCACGGCGATCCAGGCCCAGACGGCCGCGGGCGCGGCCGTGCCCGCAGCCGCGGCCAAGTGACCCCCACCGACGACAGAAAGCCGACCGCTGTGACCGCCACCCGTGTCCTCGTCCTCAACTCCGGTTCCTCCTCGGTCAAGTACCAGCTGCTCGACATGCGCGACAGCAGCCGCCTGGCCATGGGCCTGGTGGAGCGCATCGGCGAGGAGACCTCCCGGCTGAAGCACACCCCGCTCACCGACGGGGGCGCCTCCCGCGAGCGCACCGAGCCGATCGCCGACCACGAAGCCGCCCTGAAAGCCGTCGCCGAGGAGCTGGCCGAGGACGGCCTCGGCCTCGACTCCCCCGAGCTGGCCGCCATCGGCCACCGCGTGGTGCACGGCGGGCAGAGCTTCACCCGGCCGACCCTGATCGACAGCGCCGTGCTCGCCGAGATCGAGCGGCTGATCCCGGTGGCACCGCTGCACAACCCGGCCAACCTCACCGGGATCCGGACCGCGCGGGCGCTGCGGCCCGACCTCCCGCAGGTCGCCGTGTTCGACACGGCGTTCCACACCACCATGCCGGAGTCGGCCGCCCGCTACGCCATCGACGTCGAGACGGCCGACGCGCACCGCATCCGCCGCTACGGCTTCCACGGCACCTCGCACGCCTATGTGTCCCGGGCGACGGCCGAACTGCTGGGCAAGGACCCGTCCGAGGTGAACGTCATCGTGCTGCACCTCGGCAACGGGGCGTCGGCCTCGGCGGTCGAGGGCGGCCGGTGCGTGGACACCTCCATGGGGCTGACGCCTTTGGAGGGGCTGGTGATGGGTACGCGGTCCGGAGACATGGACCCGGCCGTCATCTTTCATTTGATGCGCGTTGGCGGAATGTCCACGGACGAGATCGACACTCTCCTCAACAAGAAGAGCGGTCTGATCGGGCTGTGCGGCGACAACGACATGCGGGAAATCCGCCGGCGAATCGACGAGGGCGACGAGCGGGCGAAGCTGGCCTTCGACATCTACATTCACCGGTTGAAGAAGTACATCGGCGCCTACTACGCGGTGCTCGGCCGGGTGGACGCGGTCGCGTTCACGGCCGGGGTCGGCGAGAACGCGGCGCCGGTGCGCGAGGCCGCCGTCGCCGGTCTGGAGGGTCTGGGCCTGGCCGTGGACGGCGACCTCAACGCCGTACGGGGGGACGCGCCGCGGCTGATCTCGCCGGCCGGTGCGCGGGTCGCCGTCGCAGTGGTCCCGACGGACGAGGAACTGGAGATCGCGGCACAGACGTACGCCCTGATCGAAAAGAACATCTGAGCTCCGAAAAGAACAACTGAGCACCACCGGGCAATACACGCCGGTAACACGATTGAGCGCCGAGCCGCCCATATGCATTCCGCCAGACGGAATATTCCGTAGCGAAACAAACCGATAGGATCGTCCCATGCGCCGTTCGAAAATCGTCTGTACTCTCGGCCCCGCGGTCGACTCCCACGAGCAACTGGTCGCCCTCATCGAGGCCGGCATGAACGTGGCCCGTTTCAATTTCAGCCACGGCAGCCACGCCGAGCACCAGGGCCGCTACGACCGGGTCCGGGGCGCCGCCGCCGAGACCGGCAAGGCCATCGGGGTCCTCGCCGACCTCCAGGGCCCGAAGATCCGTCTGGAGACCTTCGCCGAGGGTCCGGTGGAGCTGGTGCGCGGTGACGAGTTCACCATCACCGCCGAGGACGTGCCGGGCGACAAGCAGATCTGCGGGACGACGTACAAGGGGCTGCCCGGGGACGTCTCCCCCGGCGACCAGATCCTCATCAACGACGGCAACGTCGAACTGAAGGTCATCGAGATCGACGGCCCCCGGGTGCGGACCGAGGTCATCGAGGGCGGTGTCATCTCCGACCACAAGGGCATCAACCTGCCCGGCGCGGCCGTCAACGTGCCCGCGCTGTCCGAGAAGGACGTCGAGGACCTGCGGTTCGCGCTGCGGATGGGCTGCGACCTGGTGGCGCTGTCCTTCGTGCGGGACGCCGAGGACGTGCGGGACGTCCACAAGGTGATGGACGAGGTGGGCCGCCGGGTCCCCGTCATCGCCAAGGTGGAGAAGCCGCAGGCGGTGGACAACATGGAGGACGTCGTGATGGCGTTCGACGGCGTGATGGTCGCCCGTGGCGACCTGGCCGTCGAGTACCCGCTCGAGAAGGTCCCCATGGTGCAGAAGCGGCTCATCGAGCTGTGCCGCCGCAACGCCAAGCCGGTGATCGTGGCGACCCAGATGATGGAGTCGATGATCACCAACTCCCGTCCCACGCGCGCCGAGGCCTCCGACGTGGCCAACGCGATCCTGGACGGCGCGGACGCGGTCATGCTGTCGGCGGAGTCCAGCGTGGGCGCGTACCCGCTGGAGACGGTCCGCACGATGTCGAAGATCGTCACGGCGGCCGAGGAGGAGCTGCTCGCCAAGGGCCTGCAGCCGCTGGTTCCGGGCAAGAAGCCGCGCACGCAGGGTGGTTCGATCGCCCGTGCCGCCTGCGAGATCGCCGACTTCCTCGGCGGGCGGGCCCTTGTGGCGTTCACCCAGTCCGGTGACACCGCTCGCCGGCTCTCCCGCTATCGCGCGTCGCAGCCGATCATCGCGTACACCACCGACGAGTCCACCCGGAACCAGCTGGCGCTCAGCTGGGGTGTCGAGTCGCACGTCGTGCCGTTCGTGAACAGCACCGACGAGATGGTCGACCTGGTCGACCACGAGATGGTCAAGCTCAACCGCTTCAACGAGGGCGACATCGCGGTCATCACCGCCGGCTCGCCCCCCGGCGTCCCGGGCACCACCAACATGGTCCGGGTCCACCACCTGGGCGGCGGCGCCCGCGACTGACGCGGCCGGCACCGTCGTACGACAGCGCTGAGGGCGCCTCCTGGGAACAGGGGGCGCCCTCAGTGCTGTGCGGCTCCCGGAACGGGTCCTGTGGGGGCCCGGTCTCCCGGGCCCGGGGTGACCGGCTGCTCAGTCGGTCATGAACTGGTGCATGCCGGGAACGGTGAGCGTTCCGCCGAACTGGCCCGCCTGGACGACCTTCACCTTGGTGAAGTAGATCAGCGGGATGTTCAGCGGCGGCGGGTGCTTCGGGTCGAAGGTAACCGGGATCAGACCGAGCAGGTTGCCGGAGATCTTCTCGGTGTACATGACCGTCTTGCCCTGGCGGATCGTGGACGTGGTGCCCTTGCCGGCCTGGACGTGGTAGGTCACGCCGGCCTGCTTGTCCTCGACCGTCTGGTGCAGGTCGCCGATGTCGGTGCCGTCGGATATGACGTACTTCAGCA
This sequence comes from Streptomyces sp. 11x1, assembly GCF_032598905.1. Lineage (NCBI taxonomy): Bacteria > Bacillati > Actinomycetota > Actinomycetes > Kitasatosporales > Streptomycetaceae > Streptomyces > Streptomyces sp. 11x1. The sequence continues at coordinate 3,315,383 of NZ_CP122458.1, forward strand.
CCTCCTTGACCGAGCCGTCGGCGGTCTTCACCTTGACGACGCCCTGGTAGTCGGCGCCCTTCAGCAGCAGCGAGCTGGCGTCCAGGTACCAGGGGTCGTTCGGCAGCGGCGGTATGCCCTTCTCGACGCCGCTCTCGTCGTCCGTGGCGACGGGGCAGCCCTCCGTGTCCGTGCTCTCGCTGGGCGAGGGGCTCGGCGTGGCGGTGGCGTCGTCGGTGGCGTCGTCGGCCGTCTTCTCCGTGTCCTCGGCGTCGCCGGTGACGCCCTTCGCGGCGTCCTCGACCTTGTCGGAGGCGTTGTCGGCGGTGTCCTTGGCGTCCTTGCCGGCGTCCGAGCCCGAGTCGTCCTTCTCGTCCTCGTCGGAGCCGGAGGCGTCGTCCGAGGGGGAGGGTGAGGGGGACGGGCTGGTGGACGTGGACGGAGCGGGGGTCTCCGTCTCCTTGTCGTCCGGCGTGAACAGGTCCTCGATGGCCGTGCCGATGTCCTCCAGCACGTTGCCGCCGCTGCCGGTCTCGGAGGTGTCGGCCGAGGGGGCCTCGCCGGAACCGGCCGTGTCGGTCGCGGACTTGTCGCTGTCGTCCGTCGACGACTCGTCCGAGGCGGAGCCGTCGTTGTCGTCGGAACCTGAATCCGACGACGAGGAGTCGTCCGTGGTCGTGTCGTCGGTGGCCGAGTCGCCGGAGGAGTTGCCGTGGTCGGCGGTGTCGTCGCCCGCGGACGTGTCCTCGTCCTTGCCCTCGTCCGTGGAGTCGGCGCTCTCCGAGGCCTCGGCGGACGGGGTGGGGGTCGGCGAGGCGGAGGCGTCGGCGCCCTTCTCGGCGGCCTCCAGTGCCTCCACGCAGTCCTTGTACTCGTCCGCCGTCAGGCTGAGCTTCGCCGGGTCGTCGGCGCGGGCGAGCGTCAGCGTGGGCGTGAAGCCCATGCCCATGAGGACCGCCGTCGGCATCGCCGCCAGGGCTATCGCCTTGCCCGCGGGCACGTTCAGCCTGGTGAGAAGGGGCTTCTTGGGCGCCGCGTGCCGCGGTCCGGATCTCGCACGGGACTCTCCCACCGAAGTCCCGTGGGTCACCTCGTCAGCCGGCACTGTGCCTCCCGTTCGTCCCGTTCGTGGGGGTGGTACCTGTCAGGTCGTCGCCCTCGCCGTTCGACGCCCCGCTCACCGAACCCGCTTCCGCGGGCTCCGGGGCGTCGCCCTTGTGCAGGGGGACCGCACCTTGCTGTGCCGTGTTCTCGGGGGCCGTGTCCTGCGGCACCGGCGTCCGCGACGGGGTCTTGTAGGTGGACGGCACCGCCGCCTCCTCGTGACCGGGCGCCCAGGCGATGGCCAGCGCACCGCCGATCAGGGAGAGCAGGAAGCCGACACCGAAGCCGCCGAGGTTGGAGACCGGGATGGACACGAGCGCCAGGAGGATCGCCGCCGTACCGGCGAAGGTGCGTACGTGCCGCTGGAACCAGAGGCTGACCCCGAGCACCACCAGCAGCACGCCGATGATGAGGGATCCCGCACCGCCCGTCGTCGACATGGCGAGCGTCAGGTGGCCGATCTGGAGGTTCGCGTACGGCAGGTACATGATCGGGAAACCGCCGAGCAGGACCAACAGGCCCGCCCAGAAGGGACGTGAGCCCCTCCAGTCGCTAAAGCGCCGCCGAAAGGCGCGGAGATAGTCTTCGTTCTGCCCCGTGGACTCGGCGCTCATGGACAACAGCTCCCTGGAACGGTGTTGCTGTGAGAAGTTCACGTACGTCACGTACGAGGACGGCGTACGGAATTCAGGTACGGAGATCGCGTGCGCGGTGGAGCGCACGGCGAGAGGGACGGGCGGGCGAGGAAGCGCAGGCCCCCTCACCCGCCCAGGGAGTGCCTAGTAGCACTCCACGACGCCCTTGTGGAGCGACATCTTCAGGTTGCTCAGCTTGAAGGTTCCGGCGGTGGTCGCCCACGCCGTCTGCTTCACGCCGGTCAGCGAGGCCGAGTCGGCCTGCTGCGCGAACCCGTAGGGGTTGGCCTGCTCCGAGCCACCCTTCATGCCCGGACCCTTGTTGGCGTCCTTGGCCGCCACACCGATGTCGATGCCCTTGAAGACGGCGTCCGCCTCAAGGTCCTCGACGTCGATGTAGAGGTTCTCGGCCTCGACCTTCTTGCCACCGGTACCGGCGGTCAGCTTGAGGCTGACGCTGCCGAGCAGCGGGACACCCGGGGTGACGACCGACTGGCACATGTTGGTGATCGTCGCGGACTTGAACGCCGAAACGGCGACGGGGTGAACCGTCTTCTCGCCCTTGAGGGTGTAGCCCTCGTCGAGCGCTCCGTACTGCGAGAAGCCCGTGCCGTCGAGCTGACCGGCCGTCACCTTGAACGACTGGCCCGACACACTGAACGACGCGGCGAGAGCACCCTGCGCGAGGGCGACACCTATCGCTGCCGTGGCGGCGACGCTGGGCACCATGACCACAGCGAACCGCTTCCATCTGGTCCCGCCACGCACCTGGGACTCCATATTTCCTCCTTCTCGGACGTACATCTCCTGACACCGGCTCGCCCCTTGGCGGCGGCTCGGCCGGACAGGGATGGGAGAAGTGCTACGTCCTCGGGAAGGAGAGCGCCCGCGCTCGGTGGCGCGAAAAGCGCCCGAATCACCGGCGATCACCCCCGAGCGACAACCACTGGTCGCGCCTGACACGCATCACGCACAACCTGCTGGACAGGCTCCGCGGTTGGCGGAGACCCCCCTGCCCAAGAGCCGGCGCCACTGTCGCCCGCTCTACTCGGTGGGGACCCAGAAAACCCGTTGACCCGACTGGCTGGCGGGGCACGGGACAGGACCGAGCGTCGCCGATCGTGGTGCATTCTCGCCGCCCCCGCAAGGGGGGTCGTTACTGGCTAGTAACGGACGGATAACCGAACAACGACCCATCGGCACCGGCCAGCGCCCCTGGGTGGCACCGAGTGAGGCGACACATGGGCGGACAGTCGGACAGAGTCCGACAGAACGACGGGTTTCTCTTACTGCCAGTAACAGCGGCCGCGATTACCAAGATTTGGTAAAGCGCGGCCGCGGTATCGCTGTGTCGCCAAATCTCTCACTCGCGCACCACCCGTCCCGGCACCCCGGGAACGGGGTTGTTCACGAGCCCCCCGGGGCCTCGGCCCGTCACAGCCAACGCTCAGCCGAGGCAGGGGTCACGGACAGGTCAGAACAGGGCCCGCGCCAGCGACCGACGCGCCGCGGCCACCCGCGGGTCGTCACCGCCGACCACCTCGAAGAGCTCCAACAGCCGCAGCCGTACGGCCTCCCGGTCGTCACCGGCCGTGCGCCGCACCGTGTCGATGAGTCGCCCGAACGCGTCCTCCACATGTCCGCCGACGAGGTCGAGGTCCGCCGCCGCGATCTGCGCCTGCGCGTCACCGGGGTTCTCGGCGGCCGCCTTGCGCACGTCCTGCGGATCGGCACCTTGCACGCGCTGCAGCAACTCGGCCTGCGCGAGGCCGAGTTTGGCCTCGGTGTTGCCCGGGTCGTCGCTCAGTACGTTCTTGTACGCCTGCACCGCGCCGCCGAAGTCGCCCGCATCCAGGGCTCGTACGGCGGCTTCGAGCAGGTGGTCGTAAGGGCCGGCCGGGATCTCCGGGGCCGCCTCCACGGGGGCGCCGGACTCGGCGTCCGGGTCCACCACCAGGCCGGTGAGCCCGAAGCGCTGCTCGGCGACCTGGACGAGCTGGTCGAGGGTCGCGCGGATCTGCTGCTCGGGGGCGGCTCCCTGGAAGAGCGGGAGCGCCTGACCGGCGACGACGGCGAACACGGCCGGGATCCCCTGGATCCCGAACTGCTGCATCAACATCTGGTTGGCGTCGACATCGATCTTCGCGAGGACGAACTTGCCGTTGTACTCGACGGCGAGGCGCTCCAGCACCGGGCTGAGCTGCTTGCAGGGCTGGCACCACTCGGCCCAGAAGTCGATGACGACGGGGACTTCGGTGGACCGCTGCAGGACCTCGCTCTCGAACCCGGCCTCGTCGACGTCGATGACCAGGTCGGCCGGGGAGACCGCCCCTCCTCCGCCCTGCCGGGCCGCTTCGGCGCGCGCCTGCTCCGCCTTCGCCTTGGCCTCCTGGGCCGCCTTCACCGCGGCGAGGTCGACGACTCCGCTCATGGACATGTTCCGTGGCTGCATGAGTACATCCTCCCCCTTCCGAGCACGCAGGTGAAAAGCATCCTGGGCCAGGAGCCCACCAGGCTTTCGCTACGAGTCGTAGCGTAACGGTCCCGGAGCCTCTCCTGTATCCCTCAGTACCCACTCCGCGGTGATCTGCCTCACGACGACGGGCAGGACTTGGACAACGGCCGGATATGGTCGGCAGATGCAGAGCAGCACCCCCGCCCCCCGCGCCACGGGCGGCCGTCCGCGCAGCGCCACCGCGGACACCGCGATCCTGGCCGCGACCCGTGCGGCGCTGGTCGAGCTGGGCTGGTCGGGGCTGACCCTGGGCGGCGTGGCCGGCCGGGCAGGTGTCGCGAAGACGACGCTCTACCGCCGCTGGACCGGCAAGAACGAACTCGTCGTGGACGCCGTGGCGGAACTCTTCGACGAACTGCGCCTCCCCGACCGGGGTAGCCTCGCGGCCGACATCGAGGGCGTGGTGCTTCAGTTCGCGGCGATCCTGGCCCGCCCGGAGGCCAAGAGCGGCCTCATGGCCGTCGTCGCCGAATCGACCCACGACGACGCCCTGCGCGAACGCATCCGCGCGTCCATCGTCGACCGCCAGAAACGCCTCGTCCTGGAGGGCCGCGCCCGCGCCCAGCTCCGCGGCGAACTCCCCCCGGAGTCCGACCCCGCCACCGCCGCCCGCACCGTCGACCTCATCTTCGACGTCGTCGCGGGTGCGGTGGTCCACCGCACCCTGGTCAGCGCGGAACCGGCGGACGAGGAGTGGGCCCGGAGCTTCACGGCCCTGCTGCTGCGAGGGCTGGACGGAGCGGGCGAAGCCCCTCCGTCCAGGGGCGCGGGGAACCGCGCGACCAGCCCCCACACGCCCGCACCCGACGACGCGCCCCCGAGCTGACGCCCCCCTAGAACCCCGCCGGCTCCGTATACACCCCCCACTCCTCCCGCAGCACCCCGCAGATCTCACCCAACGTCGCCTCGGCCCGCACCGCGTCCAGCATCGGCCCGATCATGTTGGCCCCACCCCGCGCCGCCGCGAGCATCGCGTCGAGCGCGGACCGCACCGCCGCGTCGTCCCGCGCCCCCTTGCGCGCCGCGAGCACCCGCACCTGCTCCCGCTCCACCTCGTGACTGACCCGCAGGATCTCCAGGTCCCCGGTCACGGAGCCGTGGTGGACGTTGACCCCGACGACCCGCTTCTCCCCCTTCTCCAGCGCCTGTTGGTACCGGAAGGCGGACTCGGCGATCTCCCCGGTGAACCACCCGTCCTCGATCCCCCGCAGGATCCCGGACGTGATCGGCCCGATCGGGTGCACCCCGTCCGGATGCGCCCGCAGCCCCCGCTCCTTGATCCGGTCGAAGATCTTCTCGGCGTCGGCCTCGATACGGTCCGTCAGCTGCTCGACGTACCACGAACCACCCAGCGGATCCGCCACGTTGGCGACCCCGGTCTCCTCCATCAGCACCTGCTGCGTCCGCAGGGCGATCTCCGCAGCCTGCTCGGACGGCAGCGCCAGCGTCTCGTCCAGGGCGTTGGTGTGCAGCGAGTTGGTCCCGCCGAGCACCGCCGACAGCGCCTCCACCGCCGTACGGACCACGTTGTTGTACGGCTGCTGCGCGGTCAGCGAGACCCCGGCGGTCTGGGTGTGGAACCGCAGCCACTGGGCCTTCTCGGTCCGCGCCCCGTACACGTCCCGCATCCACCGCGCCCAGATCCGGCGCGCCGCGCGGAACTTGGCGATCTCCTCGAAGAAGTCGACGTGCGCGTCGAAGAAGAAGGACAGCCCGGGCGCGAACACGTCGACGTCCAGCCCCCGGCTGAGCCCCAGCTCCACGTAGCCGAAGCCGTCGGCGAGCGTGTACGCCAGCTCCTGCGCCGCCGTGGCCCCGGCCTCGCGGATGTGGTAGCCGGAGACGGAGAGCGGCTTGTACGCGGGGATCTCGGCCGCGCAGTGCTCCATGAGGTCGCCGATGAGGCGCAGATGCGGCTCGGGCTGGAAGAGCCACTCCTTCTGCGCGATGTACTCCTTGAAGATGTCGGTCTGCAGGGTGCCGTTGAGCACGCCCGGGTCGACGCCCTGCCGCTCGGCGGCCACGAGGTACATGCAGAAGACGGGGACGGCGGGCCCGCTGATCGTCATGGAGGTGGTGACGTCGCCCAGCGGGATGTCCCGGAACAGCACCTCCATGTCGGCGGCGGAGTCGATGGCGACCCCGCAGTGCCCCACCTCACCGAGCGAGCGCGGCTCGTCGGAGTCCCGCCCCATGAGCGTCGGCATGTCGAACGCGACGGACAGTCCTCCACCGCCGTTGGCGAGGATCTTCTTGTACCGCTCGTTCGTCTGCTCGGCGTTCCCGAACCCCGCGAACTGGCGGATCGTCCAGGTCCGCCCCCGGTAGCCGGTCGGATACAGCCCGCGGGTGAAGGGGTACTCCCCCGGCCAGCCGATCCGCTCGAAGCCCTCGTACACGTCCCCCGGCCGGGGCCCGTACACGGGCTCCACCGGGTCCCCGGAGAGCGTCGTGAAGTCGGCCTCCCGCTTCCGCGCGGAGTCGTAGCGTTCCTGCCAGCGGCGGCGGCCCTCTTCGATGGCGTCAGCGTCCATACCACCAATTTACTAGGACGTCCTAGTAAATGTCGACGACAGACCGCCGTGCGCGTCCGCACGGCGGTGAAATCGTCTACGCCTTGGCGGTCGCGAGCGAGCTGTCCTCGATCTTCGCTTCCAGCTCGCGGCTGACCTTGCGCTCCACGAAGAAGGCGGCCGTCGGGATCGTGCCCGCCAGCAGCACCCAGATCTGCTTCTTGACCGGCCACTTCGCCTTGGAGCCGAGATCGAAGGCGAAGACCAGGTACAGGACGTACAGCCAGCCGTGCGCGAGGCTGACCACGTACGTGAAGTCCGCGGCGCCGTCCAGTTCCAGCACGTACTTGCCGATCATGCCCAGGGTCAGCAGAACCAGCAGCACACCGGTGACGTAGGCCAGGACGCGGTAGCGGGTCAGCACGCTCTTTTTCATACGCACGAGCGTAGCCACAGGTCCGGCACGATCTTCGAGCACCCCTCGGTCGCCCGCTCAGCTCTCCTCGAAGTCCCCCGCCGCCACACGCAGCGGCCTGAGCATCGCGAAGATCTCCGCGCACTCCTCGGCGTCGTAGGCGCCGAGGCCGAAGTCCATGGACATCAGGTCACGGGTGGCCGCGTCGCAGACCTCGCGGCCCTTGTCGGTGATGGAGGCGAGGGTGCCCCGGCCGTCGTTGGGGTTCGGGCGCTTGTCGACGAGGCCGGACTTCACCAGGCGGTCGACGGTGTTCGTCACGGACGTGGGGTGCACCATGAGCCGCTCGCCGATCTTGGACATCGGCAGCTCGCCCTTCTGCGAGAAGGTGAGCAGCACGAGGGCCTCGTAGCGCGCGAACGTCAGCCCGTACGGCTTGACCACCGCGTCGACCTCCGCCAGCAGGATCTGGTGGGCACGCATGATCGATGTGATCGCGGCCATGGACGGGACGCTTCCCCAGCGCTGCTTCCAGTGCTCGTCGGCGCGCGAGATGGGATCGAAGGAGAGGCTGAGCGGCTTCGGCACGGCACCGACCTTACCGGCCGGTCACATCCCGGTCAGCCCCGTCTCGCCTTTCGGTCGCCCTGTATGGGGCGCGGGGAACTTCTTTTAAGGGGCGCGGGGAACTGCGCGAACGGGGTTCGGGGCGGAGCCCCGAATCTTTGACGGGGGGCCGAAGGGGGCGCGCAGCCCCTGGAGGATGGGACGGGGTAGGGGCGGCGGGGGCGAGAAATCCCGGCGCTCCCAGCGGCCCACAGCCCCCACCACGCACGCCTCACCGCCCCGCGATCCGCCGCAACTGATGCCGAACCGCCCGCTGCGCCACAGGCCCAAGCCCATCCAGCGCGGCGGCAAGCCCGGCCAGCTGCTCCAGCGCCCCCAACGCCTCCCCCGCCCCCTCCGGATCAACCCCCTCGTACAACTCCAGCCCCACAAAGGACGAAGCCACGGCCCGAGCCAACCCCCGCGCATCGGCGAACTCCCCGAGCGGCGACCCCGCGAGCACCCGCCGCAGCACCCCCTCCACCTCCGCGATCCACAGGTCCAGCCCCGCCGCGGTCGCCGGCGCCAGCCGAGGATGCGTCTGCGCCCCCGCCAGCAGCTGACCGAGCACCGCCACGTGCCCCGCCGCCCGCTCCTCCACATGCATCTCCCGCCCGAAGGCCAGCAGTTCGGAGAGCGAGCCGATCGCCGCCATCCGCTCCCGGTGCCGGGCGACCCGCTGCTCCGCCCCGTACCGGCAGGCCTCCGCCAGGAGTTCGTCCACGGACCCGAAGTGGTAGAAGACGAGCGCCTGGTTCACCCCGGCGGTCGCCGCGATCGAACGGGCGGACGTCTTGGCGATCCCCTGCTCGACGAGCGTCCGCAGCGCGCCCTCCAACAGCTTCGTCCGCGTCGCCGCGCTCACGCCCGCACCCCTCTCATATCGTCGCCCCGCTCATACCCGCGCCCTGCTCATGCCCGCGCCTCCTCACGGACCGGCCGCAACCCGGCCCGCACCCCGCACACCCGCACGTCCTGGTAGCTCGCGGCGAACGAGCCCTCATAGCCGAAGAGCGGCCCGAAGTGCCGGTTCACCACCCGCACCTGGATCCGAAAGCGCCCCGTCCGCTCGTCGAACCGCTCCCGCACCTCGGCGTCGCCGCCGATGAGACCGGGGACCCGGACGTCGACCGGCCCCTCCCGGAAGCGGTGCTCGCCGGAGCGGATCAGCAGCGATCCGTCGGGCTCCGCCGCGAAGTGCAGGTCGCTGGCGAGGTGCTGATGGGTGCCGAGGTAGTCGAGAACGCGGTCGCCCTTGGGGCTGAGCACCATCTGGGCGTCGAACCGACGCGGCCGGCCCGGCAGGTCGAAGGTACGCACGAAGGTCACCGTCTCACGGCCGAACCCGTCGGTGTACGGCACGTTCTCGATGGTGAAGGGCACGTCGCGCCCCTCGCGCGGGACGAGGATGTTCCGGGTGCCCCCGAGCGCGAGGAACGGCTTCACCAGGCCCCGCCCGTGCCAGACGCGGTCCATCACCCCCCGGCCCGTGCACGCCTGCCCGCTCGCCAGTCCGACCGAGAAGCGGCGGCGCAGCTCGGGGTGGAGCCGGTCGAAGTCCGCCCCCATGACCGTACGGAAGATCGAGGCCGGGGAACCCGGGGAGAGGGGCGAGCCCGACGAAGTCGAGGGAGCCGAAGTCGATGCGATCGGGGCGGTCCCCGGTGTCGTGGCATCCATGCCGGTCATCCCTTCAGGGTCGCGAGCAGACGCGGCTCACGCGCGCGTGCCGGTGCCTTCCGCACACAGCGCCGGGCGGACGGGGTGCCGGGCAGCGGCGGTACGAGCAGGGCGGCCAGCACCGCCGACACGGCCAGGACCGGTGTCGCGAACAGCGCGAGCGGCGCCAGGACGCCCGCCGGCTCCCCCAGCGCCCCGTACGCGAGCCCGGCGCAGGCGGCCACGACGATCAGCCCGCGCACGACCGCCTCGGCCAGCCAGCGCCGCAGGGCGCGTTCGGGGGTGATGTCCCGCTCCAGCCAGAGGCGGAGGCGGTCGAAGGACCAGGCGGTGGCCCAGCCCATGAGCGGGCGGAACAGCACGCGGTCGGCGAGGGCGCCCGGGCGGCCCCAGCGGGGGCGGTAGTCGTAGCCGGTGAGGAAGCGGACGCCCGCGCCGTCCGGGACGTAGCGCCAGTAGCCGCTGCCCTCGGCGATCAGGGAGAGCGGGTGCGGCGAGGCGAACCGCAACGCCGAGGTCCGGGTGCCGTCCGGGCGCTCCTTCTCCCCGGCCGAGACACCGGTCCCGGCGACCGTCAGGCCGGGGAGCACGCGGGTGGCGTACCGGAAGCGCTGCGGCTCGCCCTCGCCGCGCGGGAGGTAGTCGATCTCCGTGAAGCGCAGGTCCCACCGCTGGTGGAGGGCCGGCTCCTGGGTACGGGCCCACACCTCCTCCAGGTCCGCCCGTACTCGCGCCTCGATGTAGAGCCCCATCCCCGTTCCCCCAGGTCAGTGCCGTCGCTGAGCCATTTTTGAGCGACTGCTCAATCTGCTGGACAGGACCGTACTCCGATTTGAGCGATCGCTCAAACAGCACGGCACGAGAAAACCCCGGTCCGAAAGGACCGGGGTCGGGTTCTCAGAACGGAGACCGCGTGCGGGACGCCGCTACGACGGCTCGGACAGGTGGCGTTCCACCGTCTCCACCTTGGAGGTGAGACCGTCCGTCACACCGGGGCGGATGTCGGCCTTGAGGACGAGGGAGACCCGGGGCGCGCGCGCTTCGACGGCGGCGACCGCTCGGCGCACGACGTCCATCACCTCCTGCCAGTCACCTTCTATCGAGGTGAACATGGCGTCCGTCCGGTTCGGCAGCCCCGATTCACGGACGACCCGTACGGCATCGGCGACGTACTCCCCCACGTCCTCGCCGACCCCGAGGGGGGTCACGGAGAAGGCGACGATCACGCGTTCACAACCCCTTCCTTGCGGGCACGGCCGGCGATCACCGCGTCCTCGGCCTCACGGCGCAGCTTGCGCTCGGCGAAGAAGCCGCCGGCGGGCAGGACGGCGAGGGCGAAGTAGAGCACGGCGGTCTTCAGCGACCACTTCGTGCGGTTCCAGGCGTCGGCCCAGAAGATCAAGTACAGGATGAAGAGGATGGCGTGGACCCAGCCCATCACAGGCACCGCGTTGAACTCCGTGGTCCGCTTCAGCACCGAGCAGACGAGAAGCAGCAGGAAGGAGACGGCCTCGGGGGCGGAGACGAGGCGCAGGCGGCGGAGAGCGGAGGCGGTCTTTATGTCCACGGGTCACCTTCGGTCTTTGTGAACGGAAGCACAAGCTCGGCCCATTCTGACATCCGCCGCCTCCGGGAGGCCCCCTAGGGTGCCCCTGGGGTCCCTTCAGGGGCGAGATCCACCTCTGGGCCCTGTCCTGTCCGGCCATCGGCCGGTTAACGTCACCCCGTGGCAATGTTCCGACTTCAAGGCAGCAAGGTGCTGGCCGTCGACATGACCGGGGACGCCGTCAAGGCGAAGAACGGCTCGATGGTCGCGTACGACGGTCAGATGTCGTTCAAGAAGCTGAGCGGCGGCGGTGAGGGCCTGCGCGGGATGGTGACGCGGCGCCTCACGGGTGAACAGATGACGTTGATGGAGGTGACCGGGCAAGGGACCTGCTGGTTCGCGGACCGGGCCTCCGAGATCAACCTCGTGAATCTTCAGGGGGACAAGCTGTACGTGGAGTCGAGCAATCTGCTCGCGACGGACTCCGGGCTGCGTACGGGCACGAGCTTCACGGGGCTGCGCGGCGCCTCGCAGGGCAACGGCCTGTTCACCACGACCGTCGAGGGCCACGGCCAGGCGGCGATCATGTCCGACGGCCCGGCGGTGGTGCTCCGGGTGAGCCACCAGTACCCGCTGACGGTCGACCCGGGGGCGTACATCGCGCACCAGGGCAGCCTCCAGCAGTCCTTCCAGTCCGGTGTGACGTTCCGCACGTTCATGGGCGAGGGCGGCGGCGAGGCGTTCCAGATCCGCTTCGAGGGCGACGGACTCGTCTATGTCCAGCCCAGCGAGCGCAACACGGTGGCGGGGGACGTCTGACATGGCCTTCCGTGAGATCAACTCGAAGATGATCGAGGCGACCGTGCTGCCGGGCCAGCGGCTGTTCAGCCAGCGCGGCGCGATGCTCGCCTACAAGGGCGAAGTGTCGTTCACCCCCAACATGCAGGGCAGCCAGGGCGGTATCGCGTCGATGATCGGCCGCCGGGTGGCGGGCGAGGCGACCCCGCTGATGACCGTCGAGGGCAGCGGCACGGTCCTGTTCGGGCACGGCGGTCACCACATCCAGGTGATCAACCTGACCGGGGAGACCCTCTACGTCGAGGCCGACCGCCTGCTGGCCTTCGACGGCACCCTCCAGCAGGGCACGATGTTCATGGGCTCGCAGGGCGGCGTCATGGGCATGGTCCGGGGTCAGGTGACGGGCCAGGGCCTTTTCACCACGACCCTCAAGGGCCACGGCGCCGTAGCCGTCATGGCGCACGGCGGGGTGATCGAGGTCCCGATCACCCCCCAGCGCCCGGTCCATGTCGACCCGCAGGCGTACGTGGCGCACCACGGCGACGTACGCAACAAGCTGTCCACCGCGCTCGGCTGGCGCGACATGGTGGGCCGGGGCTCAGGCGAGGCGTTCCAGCTGGAGCTGAGCGGCAGTGGTGCGGTGTACGTCCAGGCCTCGGAGGAGAAGCTGTGAGCATGTACGGGGCCCCGGTCGCCGGACCGACCGTCCACGACCCGATGACGCTGCCGTCCGACGACAACGTCAACAACTACACCTTCTGCGTGGAGCTCAAGGGGAGCCAGTGGTTCCTGCAGAAGGGCAAGATGATCGCCTACTACGGCCAGATGGAGTTCAACGGCATCGGGCACGGCCGTCTCGGCGGTCTCGTCCGTACGTCGTTCCATTCGCCTCTGCACGCGAGCGACTGGGTCGTGGCCGAGGGATCCGGCAAGATGCTCCTCGCCGACCGGGCCTTCGACGTCAATTCGTATGACTTGGAGGAGGGCAACCTCACCATTCGCTCGGGCAACCTCCTCGCTTTTCAGCCAAGTCTTGCGCTGAAGCAGTCCATCGTCCCGGGCTTTCTGACCCTCATCGGCACGGGCAAGTTCGTGGCGGCCTCCAACGGCCCGGTGGTGTTCATGGAACCCCCCATCCGGGTCGACCCGCAGGCCCTGGTCGGGTGGGCCGACTGCCCCTCGCCGTGCCACCACTACGACCACAGCTACATGGCCGGTGTCATGGGCGGTCTACGTGCGATGACGGGCATCGGCGGGGCGTCCGGCGAGGAGCACCAGTTCGAGTTCGTCGGGGCGGGCACGGTGCTGCTCCAGTCGTCCGAGACGCTCATGGCCGAGCAGGCCACGGGCATGGTCCCGCACGAGCCGGGCGTACCCGGTGGCGGTGGGGTACCCGGGCATCCCGGACAGCCGGCGGGGGCACCGCGCCTTCCCGGACAGCTGGGGGACCTCCAGCGTCGCTTCGGGCTGTGAGCGGTAGTCTGCGGAGTGTGACATCGAACGTGTGCGCGTTGCCATGCTCCACACCCGTAAGACCCGACCTGTCCGTACGAGTGGCACCGACGAACCCTCACTAGTTCGCCTTTCAACATTTTAGGTAGACTTCATTCATGGAGACCGAAACGGCCACGCGCTGGCTGACCGATGCGGAGCAGTGCGCCTGGCGCACCCATCTGGACGTCAACAGGCTGCTGACGCACCAGCTCGAAAGGGACCTGCAGCCGTTCGGCCTGACAATGAACGACTACGAGATCCTGGTGAACCTCTCCGAGTCGGAGGGGCGGCGGATGCGGATGAGCGACCTCGCCGCCGCCACGCTCCAGTCCAAGAGCCGCCTCTCGCACCAGATCACCCGGATGGAGAACGCCGACCTGGTGCGCCGGGAGAACTGCGAGTCCGACCGCCGCGGGCTGTTCGCCGTGCTCACCGAGCACGGCATGGAGACGATGCAGCGGGTGGCGCCGCATCATGTCGCCTCCGTGCGGCGGCACTTCATCGACCTGCTGTCGGAGGAGGCGATGGCGGAGCTGCACAAGTCGCTGGTCCCGATCGCGGAGCATCTCCGAAGCCACCGCGGTAAGCCGTAGCGCTCCGCTCGGGGTGAGGTCGAGCGCCGGGGGACTGCGGGTCGGTGTCGGCTGCGGGTTCGTCGTGGCCGGTCGCGCAGTTCCCCGCGCCCCTTAAGGGCTCGGGGGTCGCATCGGCAGCCTCAGTTCGAAGAGGGCTCCGCCGCCCGGGGCGTCGCCGATCGTCAGGGTGCCTCCATGGCGTACGGCGATGTCCCGGGCGATGGCGAGTCCCAGGCCCGCGCCGCCGTCGTCCCTCGCCCGGGACTCGTCCAGGCGGACGAAACGTTCGAAGATGCGCTCACGGTCGGCCGGCGGGACGCCCGTGCCGTCGTCCGCCACCTGGAGGACCGCCCAGTCGGACGTGGTCCGCAGCGTGACGGCGACCCGGTCGCGGGCGTGGCGGTCCGCGTTGTCCAGGAGGTTGCCGAGGACGCGGCAGATCTGGTTGCGCGAGCCGCGCAGCTCCACCGAGTCCACGCCGTCCAGGGTCACGCCCTCCCGGGAGGCCACCTCCTCCCGTACAACCCGCGCCAGGTCGAACCGGGCGTCCGGCGGCGGCCGCTCCCCCGCGTCCAGGCGGGCGAGCAGCAGCAGGTCGGCGGCGAGGCTCTGCAGCCGCACGGTGTCCTCGACCGCCCCGTCCAGGTCCAGCAACTCCGGGTGCGCGGCGCCCACTTCCAGCTGGGTGCGCAGCGAGGCGATGGGGCTGCGCAGTTCGTGCGAGGCGTCCGCGACGAACGCGCGCTGCCGCTCCACCGAGGCCTCCAGCGCGGCCAGCGTCTCGTTCGTGGTCCGTGCGAGGCGGGCGACCTCGTCGTGCGTGTCCGGCTCGGGGACGCGCCGGGAGAGGTCCTCGGAGGCCGTGATCGCCGCCATCTCCGTACGGATGCCCTCGACGGGTCGCAGTGCCCGCCCGGTGACGACGTACGTCACCCCGCCGACGGTCAGCAGCAGCAGCGGAAGCCCGATGAGCATCGTGGTCAGCGCGGTGCCGACGGCGTCCTTCTCGGTGGAGAGCGGGGCACCCGCGTAGACGGTGAGCGGCACACCCGCCGGCGTCACCACCTCGACCCCGGCGAACCGGTAGTCCGCCGTGGCCCCTTCGACGGTCGCGGTCCCCTCGCCGTACCAGGTCTCGTCGGCGACATCGCCCGCCTTCAGGGTGCCCTCGTCCTCGGCGTCCCGGTCGCCCTCCGCGCGGTCGTCGGCGTCGTCGTTGGTCTCGGAGTTCAGCCGGTCCGAGTCGATGGCGGTCACGTCCATGCCCTCGACGTCCTCGCCGACCGCGACGGGCTTCTCGTCGACGTCCAACACCTCGACCGGGTTCTCGTCGCCGTCCGGCAGCCTCAGCTCCGCGTAGGCGAACCCGTTCGCCAGTGCCGAGGCGGCGTTGCGGGCCACGGAGTCGGCCTCCGCGTCCGCCTTGTCGGTGAGGGTGAACCGCAGCGACAGCAGGACGGCGGCACCCGCGGCGACCAGGGCCACGGCGACGACGACGGTCGCGGCGAGGGTGGCACGGGCCCGTACCGAGCCCAGGCGGCGCTTCACGAGCGGCCCTCCAGTCTGTATCCGGCCCCGCGTACGGTCTTGATGAGCGTGGAGCCGAGCTTGCGGCGCAGCGCGCTGATGTAGACCTCGACGATGTTCGGATCGCCGTCGTAGGCGAAGTCCCAGACGTGCTCCAGGATGTCGGCCTTCGAGACGACCTCACCGGCTCTCAGCACGAGCTGTTCCAGGACGGAGAACTCCTTGGTGGTGAGGGTGATCTCGTCCTCGGCGAGGAACACACGCCGGGCGGCGGTGTCGACCTTCAGCGTGCCGACCGCGTGCACGGGCGAGGCACCGCCCGAGGGGCCGCGCCGCCGCAGCAGCGCCTTCACCCGGGCGACGAGGACGACGTACGAGAACGGCTTGGTCAGATAGTCGTCGGCGCCCGTGTCCAGGCCCTCGGCCTCGTCGTACTCGCCGTCCTTGGCGGTGAGCATCAGGATCGGCACGTCGTGGCCGGCGGCGCGCAGGGCGGCACAGACGCGGTAGCCGTTCATGCCGGGCAGCATGATGTCGAGGATCACGAGGTCGTACGACCCCTCGCTCGCCCGGTGCAGTCCGTCGATCCCGTCGTGGACGACATCCACGGCGTACCCCTCGGCCGTCAGGCCCTTGGCCAGCGACACCGCGAGCCGCTTCTCATCTTCCACGATCAACAGGCGCATGCGTTCAGCTTGGCAAACCCAACCTGAAGCGGTCTTCAGGGGGCTTCAGGTCCGCTTCAGCGTCGGTCGTCCAGATTGGTTCCCGTCGAAAGCAGACGAGGCACGCAAGCCGGATCAGCCTGACAAACCCTCTGCAACCGGCGACATCATCCGTTACTGGTTGCAGCCAGTCGCATCCTGGAGGAACCCCATGAAGCGCAACATCGTCATCGCCACCGTCACGGCCGTCGCCCTGATCGGCGGCGGCACCGCGACCGCCATCGCGGTCGCGGGTGACGACAAGGCGCCCGCGAAGAAGACCGTGTCGGTCTCGAACGACGACAACGACCGCGACGACCTGAACGACGACTCCGACGGCACGGCCCAGGACAAGGCGGACGACAAGGCGGGGGACAAGGCCGAGGACCGGGCGGCCCGCGACACGGACCAGGACGCGGACGACAAGGCCGAGAACGCGGCCGAGGCGAAGGCCGGTCAGGTCACGGCCGCCGAGGCGATCAGGACGGCGCTGAAGCACAAGGACGGTACGGCGGTCTCCGCCGACCTCGACGACGAGGGCACGAACCTGGTCTGGGACGTCGACGTGCTGACCGGCGGCGGCAAGTGGTTCAGCGTCCAGGTCGACCCCGGCACCGGCAAGGTCCTCGGCTCGCACGCCGACCACGACGACGACGGTGACGACGCCGCCGAGACCCAGCAGATCCGGACCGCGCTGAAGGGCGCCTCCGTGACCGCCGCCGAGGCCGCCGAGGCCGCCGCCGGCAAGGGCACGGTGACCTCCGTGGACCTCGACGAGGAGAGCGCGGACCAGGCCTGGGAGGTCGACACCACCGCCGCCGACGGCACCGGCAGCGACTGGCGGGTGAACCTCGACTCCGGCAAGCTCACCGCCGACCGCACGGAGGACTGATCCCTCGGGTCCGACGAAACCACCGGGAGGAACGTCCCGGCCGACCCCCTCGACCGGACGTCACCCCCAGGAGGACCGGCGCTCCTTCCCCCACACCTCGGGAGCCCGCCCCTCCTCCACGCCGGGAAGCCCGCCGCCTCCTCCCCCCGGAGGCACGCGGCCTTCCTCACCCCCAGGTAGGGGCACCCGACACCGGGTGCCCCTACTGCCGTTCACGCGGCCGGGGACGCCTCGCCCGCACACGCTGCCGGGGATGGCCCCCGACGGCCCGTCAGGAAAGCGCCGCGACCGAGTCCTCCGCTCTCGCCTCCGGCCCGGTCGCGCGGTCCCGTCGGCTCCCCACTCCCACGGCGGTCGCCGCGAGAAGGGCCGTGGCGCCCGCCAGGGCGAAGCCGAGGGCGGGAGAGAGGCGGTCCACCAGCAGCCCGGAGGCCGCGGCCCCCGTCGCGATACCCGCGTTGACGGCCGTGTTGACCCAGGCGCCGGACCGGGTGCGGGCGGTGGGCGGGGCGGAGGCGTCGGCGACGAGGTACGCGGTGGTGAGGGCCGGGGCGACGAAGAGGCCCGCGCAGACGACGGCGCCGGTGAGGACGGCGAGGTTCGGGGCGAGCCCCGCACCCGCGAGGGCGAGCCCCAGCCCCGCCGTCAGCAGCGCGAGCCGTACGCGGGCACCGGAGCGCCACTCGACCGCGCCGTACAGCAGCCCGCCCACCGCGCTCCCGGCGGACAGCGCGGCGAAGATCCAGGCCACCACGCCGTCCCCATGGCCCCGCTGCTCGGCGAAGGCCAGCACGAGCAGGTCGAGCGCCCCGAGCGCCAGCCCGGCACCGCCGGCCGCGACGACGGGCGGCACGATGCCGGTGACGACCGACCGGCGTCGGCCCGTCGGCTTCTCGGACACCGCGCCCCGCCCCGGAAGGCGCGCCACGGCCGGGGAGACGACGAACCCGAAGGTCCCGACCGCCACCAGCACGGCCCCCATGGCCACGGCGACAGCCGGAGGGGCGAACTGCACGACCGTGCCCACCACCAACGGCCCGGACACGAACAGCAGTTCCTCCGCGACCCCGTCGAGGCTGTACGCGCGCGGCAACAGCCCCCGCTCCGCGGCGAGTTCGCTCCACACCGTGCGCATCGTCGGCCCGAGCGGCGGCGTACAGGCGCCCGCCGCCGCCGCGACCGCGCCGAGTACCGGGGCCGGGGCGCCCGGCCGCCAGGTCGCCACGGCCAGCAGGACGAGCAGCGCGGCGTACAGCGAGGCCATCGGTGGCAGTGCCCGGCGGGGGCCGTACCGGTCGACGAGTGCCGCCCTCGCGGGCGACAGGAGGACGCTGGTGGCCCCGAAGAGGGCCATGACGGTGCCGGCGACGGCGTACGACCCCGTCGCGCGGGTCACGGCGAGCAGCACGGCGAGCGGCACCATGCCGTAGGAGAGCCGGCCGACGAGTGCGGCGGCGAAGGTGCGGCGGGCGTACGGGATGCGGAGCACCGCGGCGTACGAGGGCCGCGGGGAGGTCGCGGACATGCGGAGGGTTCCTCACGGGAGGCGTGTCGAGGGGCACCGGAGCCCCGCGGGGCGACGTGATGTCGCGTGCGGGGCGGGGGCCGCCTCTACGCCATGTGAGGGAACATACGGCCAAGTTAGCAGGCGCGCGGGGGTATTCAGGGGCGCGGGGAACTGCGCGAACGGGGTCCGGGGCGGAGCCCCGAATCTTTGACGCGGGGGCGAAGGGGCGCGTGGGCCCCCGGAGGATGGGAAGGGTAGGGGCGGCGGGGGCGAGAAAACCCCGGCGTCAGCCCTCCGTCAGCCCCGCCACCAACTCATCCGCCGCCCGATAGGGATCCAACTCCCCCGCCACGATCCGCTCGGCCAAGGAAGACAGCCGCCGATCCCCGTGCAGGTCCCCGATCCGCTCCCGCAGGGCGGTCACCGCGATGGTCTCCACCTCACGCGCCGCACGAGCCCGGCGCCGCCCCGCGAGAACCCCCCGCTCCTCCATCCACGCCCGGTGCTTCTCCAGCGCCTCGACGACCTCGTCGACCCCTTCCGCCCGCGCCGCCACCGTCTTGACGATCGGCGGCCGCCAGTCCCCGGGCCCACGGCTCTCACCGAGCCCCAGCATGTGGTTCAGCTCGCGGGCGGTCGCGTCCGCGCCGTCCCGGTCGGCCTTGTTGACGACGTAGACGTCGCCGATCTCCAGGATCCCCGCCTTGGCCGCCTGGATGCCGTCCCCCATGCCGGGAGCGAGGAGCACCACGGACGTGTCCGCCTGGGAGGCGATCTCCACCTCGGACTGGCCGACCCCGACCGTCTCGACGAGGATCACGTCGCAGCCCGCCGCGTCCAGGACCCGGATCGCCTGCGGGGCCGCCCAGGCGAGGCCGCCCAGGTGACCACGGGTCGCCATCGAACGGATGTACACGCCGGGGTCGGAGGCGTGGTCCGACATCCGGACGCGGTCGCCGAGCAGCGCGCCGCCCGAGAAGGGCGACGACGGGTCGACGGCGAGCACGCCGACCCGCTTGCCGGCCCTGCGGTACGCGGTCACCAGCGCCGACGTGGACGTGGACTTGCCCACGCCGGGCGAGCCGGTGAGGCCCACGACGTACGCGCCGCCCGTGAGCGGCGCCAGTGCCGCCATGACCTCACGCAGTTGCGGGGACGCCCCCTCCACCAGGGAGATCAGCCGGGCGACGGCCCGGGGCCGCCCTTCCCTGGCCTGTGCCACCAGCGTGGGGACGTCCTGCATCACGGCTCCGATCCGAGTAGCCCGTACACCTGGAACGACGGGCCTCAGGCCTTGGGTACCCGCACGATCAGTGCGTCACCCTGACCGCCGCCACCGCACAGCGCCGCCGCGCCGACCCCGCCGCCGCGCCGCTTCAGCTCCAGGGCGAGGTGCAGGACGAGCCGGGCGCCGGACATGCCGATGGGGTGCCCGAGGGCGATCGCGCCACCGTTGACGTTCACCTTTTCCGGGGACACGCCGAGGTCCTTCATTGACTGCACGGCGACGGCGGCGAAGGCCTCGTTGATCTCGATGAGGTCCAGGTCCGCGACTTCCAGCCCGTCCTTCTTCAGGGCGTGCTGAATCGCGTTCGACGGCTGGGACTGGAGCGAGTTGTCCGGACCGGCCACGTTCCCGTGGGCGCCGATCTCGGCGAGCCACGTGAGGCCGAGTTCCTCCGCCTTGGCCTTGCTCATCACGACCACGGCGGCGGCGCCGTCGGAGATCTGCGAGGCGGAGCCGGCCGTGATCGTGCCGTCCTTGGCGAAGGCCGGACGCAGCTTGCCCAGGGACTCGGCGGTCGTCTCGCCCCGGATGCCCTCGTCCTGGCTGAAGACGACCGGCTCGCCCTTGCGCTGCGGGATCTCCACCGGCGTGATCTCGGCGTCGAAGAGGCCGTTCTTCTGCGCGGCGGCGGCCCGCTGGTGGGACTGGGCGGCCACCGAGTCCTGCTCGTCACGGCCGATGCCGAGACGGGTGTTGTGCTTCTCCGTCGACTCGCCCATGGCGATGTTCTCGAAGGCGTCCGTGAGCCCGTCGTGCGCCATCGCGTCGAGCATCTGGATCGCCCCGTACTTGTAGCCCTCACGGGACTTCGGGAGCAGGTGGGGGGCGTTGGTCATGGACTCCTGGCCGCCGGCCACCACGATGTCGAACTCGCCGGCACGGATCAGCTGGTCGGCGAGCGCGATGGCGTCGAGGCCCGACAGACACACCTTGTTGATGGTGAGCGCGGGCACGTTCATGGGGATGCCGGCCTTGACCGCGGCCTGGCGCGCCGGGATCTGCCCCGCCCCGGCCTGGAGCACCTGGCCCATGATCACGTACTGCACCTGGTCGCCGCCGATCCCCGCACGGTCCAGGGCGGCCTTGATCGCGAAGCCGCCGAGGTCGGCTCCGGAGAAGGACTTCAGCGAACCGAGCAACCGTCCCATGGGCGTACGGGCGCCCGCGACGATCACCGAGGTCGTGCCGTTCGTTCCAGTCATGAGGTGCGATCCCCTTCCAGCTTGCACAGCCGAGGAGTGAGTGAACGAGGGTTTACTTCGAATGTACTGAGTGGCACTCCGTGCCGTCACCGGGCCGTCGGTGTGATCGCGCGCACGTTGCGTAACCGTCGTATGAGCGCTGCACTGACACCATGCTGACGCGAATCGACCACATCGGGATCGCCTGCTTCGACCTCGACGCCACCGTCGAGTTCTACCGGGCCACGTACGGCTTCGAGGTGTACCACTCCGAGGTCAACGAGGAGCAGGGCGTGCGCGAGGCCATGCTCAAGATCAACAGCACGGACGACGGCGGTGCCTCCTACCTGCAGCTTCTGGAGCCGACCCGCGAGGATTCCACCGTCGCGAAGTGGCTGGCCAAGAACGGCGAGGGGGTCCACCACATCGCCTTCGGTACGGCGGATGTCGACGGTGAGGCAGCCGCGATCAAGGACAAGGGCGTACGCGTCCTGTACGAGGAGCCGCGAATCGGTTCCATGGGGTCACGGATCACGTTCCTGCACCCCAAGGATTGTCATGGCGTACTGACAGAACTGGTCACTTCGGCGCCAGTTGAGTCACCTGAGCACTGACCCCCGTACATATGGGCCGGTAGGGTTGGGGTCGGCCGTCGCCTTCGAGGGGGACGGCCCGGGTCCTGCCGCCTTCCGAGGAGCGGGATCCAAGGGCAGCGCGGAGATCCATCAGTGCCTGTCCTAGGGCCGGGGTCCAGGTTTCGGGGGACGAGGGTGAGGGCGGCAGCCCGTGCTCCGCCGTTGATCTGACACCATTCCCCGGGGGCCCCGTTCGGCGGTTGGACGGAGCTCGTTTGCCAGAGGTTGCGACCAGGGGACGGATGGGACCGCGCAGTGCGGGGCTACGAACGCCAGGAGCGAGAGCCGGCGGCTGACGTCGACCACCTCTCTCGGTTCGAGGCCGAGATGGAGCGGCTGAAGACCGAGCGGGAAAAGGCGATCCAGCACGCCGAGGACCTCGGCTACCAGGTCGAGGTGCTGCGCGCCAAGCTGCACGAGGCGCGCCGCACCCTCATGTCCCGGCCCGCCTACGACAGCGGCGGCGACCTCGGGTACCAGGCCGAGCAGATGCTCCGCCAGGCCCAGATGCAGGCCGACCAGCTGCGCGCGGACGCCGAGCGCGAGCTGAGCCAGGCCCGGGCGCAGACGCAGCGCATCCTCCAGGAGCACGCCGAGCAGGCCGCGCGGCTCCAGGCGGAGCTGCACCAGGAGGCGGTCACCCGTCGCCAGCAGCTCGACCAGGAGCTCTCCGAGCGCCGGCAGACGGTCGAGTCGCACGTCAACGAGAACGTGGCGTGGGCCGAGCAGCTGCGCGCCCGCAGCGAGTCCCAGGCCCGCCGGCTCGTCGACGAGTCGCGCGCGGAGGCCGAGCAGGCGCTGGCCGCCGCCCGTGCCGAGGCCGAGCGGCTCGCCGCCGAGGCCCGCCAGCGGCTGCAGAGCGACTCGGAGGCCGCCCGCAGCGAGGCCGACCAGATCCTGCGCCGGGCCCGCGCCGAGGCCGAGCGGCTGCTGAACGCGGCGTCCACGCAGGCCCAGGAGGCCACCGAGCACGCGGAGCAGCTGCGCACCTCCACCGCCACCGAGTCGGACTCCGCGCGCCGCCAGGCCGCCGAGCTGAGCCGGACCGCCGAGCAGCGCATGGCGGAGGCGGAGGCGGCCCTGCGCGAGGCGCGCGCCGAGGCCGAGAAGCTGGTCACGGAGGCCAAGGAGAACGCGGCCAAGGCCGTCGCCGGCGCCGAGTCGACCAACGAGCAGCGCACCCGTACGGCCAAGGAACAGGTCGCCCGGCTGGTCGAGGAGGCCACCAAGGAGGCCGAGGTCACCAAGGCGTCCGCCGAAGAGGTCGTCGCGGACGCCAGGGCCGAGGCGGAGAAGCTGCTCGCCGAGGCCGCCGAGAAGGCCCGCTCGATCACCGCGGAGGAGTCCGCCTCCGCTCTCGCCAAGACCGCCAAGACCGCCGAGGACGTGCTGAACAAGGCGTCCGAGGAGGCCCGCAACACCACCAAGGCCGCCATAGAGGAGGCCGAGCGCATCCGCGCCGAGGCCGAGGCCGAGGCGGACCGGCTGCGCGCCGAGGCCCACGACATCGCCGAACAGCTCAAGGGCACGGCGAAGGACGACACCGAGGAGTACCGCGCCAAGACGGTCGAGCTGCAGGAGGAGGCGCGCCGGCTGCGCGGCGAGGCCGAGCAGCTGCGCTCCGACGCGGTCGCCGAGGGCGAGCGGATCCGCTCCGAGGCCCGGCGGGAGGCCGTCCAGCAGATCGAGGAGGCGGCCAAGACCGCCGAGGAGCTGCTCGCCAAGGCCCGCACGGACGCCGACGAGCTGCGGCAGACGGCCACCGCGGACAGCGAGAAGGTCCGCACCGAGGCCATCGAACGCGCTTCGACGCTGCGCCGTCAGGCCGAGGAGACGCTGGAGCGGACCCGCAAGGAGGCCGAGCGGCACCGCGCCGAGGCCGAGGAGCAGTCCGAGGAGCTGAAGGCCGAGGCCGAGCGGGCCGCCCGTGAGCTGCGCGAGGAGACCGAGCGCGGCGTCGAGGCCCGCAAGGCGGAGGCGGCCGAGGAGCTGACCCGGCTGCAGAGCGAGGCCGAGGCACGGCTGGCCTCCGCCGAGGAGGCGCTCGCCGACGCCCGCGCCGAGGCCGAGCGGATCCGCCGCGAGGCCGGCGAGGAGAGCGACCGGCTGCGGTCCGAGGCCGCCGAGCGCATCCGTACGCTCCAGGCGCAGGCCGAGGCCGAGGCCGAGCGGCTGCGCGACGAGGCCGCGGCCGACGCGTCGGCGTCCCGCGCCGAGGGCGAGGCCGTCGCCGTACGGCTGCGCTCGGAGGCGGCGGCCGAGGCCGAGCGGCTGAAGTCCGAGGCGCAGGACACCGCCGACCGGGTGCGGGCGGAGGCGCAGGCCGCGGCCGAGCGGCTCGCCACGGAGGCCTCGGAGACGCTGGCCGCCGCGCAGGAGGAGGCCGCCCGGCGCCGCCGCGAGGCCGAGGAGCTCCTCGGCGCGGCCCGGCAGGAGGCCGACCAGGAGCGGCTGCGGGCCCGCGAGCAGAGCGAGGAGCTGCTGGCCTCGGCGCGCAAGCGCGTCGAGGAGGCCCAGACCGAGGCCGTACGGCTGGTCGAGGAGGCCGAGCGGCGGGCCGGCGAGATGGTGTCGGCGGCCGAGCAGCACGCGCAGCAGGTGCGGGACTCCGTCGCCGGGCTGCACGAGCAGGCCCAGGAGGAGATCGCCGGGCTGCGCAACACGGCCGAGCACGTGGCGGACCGGATGCGCCGCGAGGCCGAGGAGGAGTCGGACCGGGTTCGCGCCGACGCCTACGCGGAGCGGGAGCGGGCCACCGAGGACGCCAACCGGGTGCGCCGCGAGGCCCGGGAGGAGTCGGAGGCGGCCAAGTCGCTCGCCGAGCGCACGGTGGCGGAGGCCATCGCCGAGGCGGAGCGGGTGCGCAGCGACGCGTCCGAGCACGCCCAGCGGGTCCGTACGGAGGCCTCGGACACCGTCGCGCGGGCCGACCAGGACGCCTCGCGCACCCGTGCGGAGGCCCGCGACGACGCCAACCGCATCCGTTCGGACGCGGCGACCCAGGCCGACACCCTGATCACCGAGGTGACGGCCGAGGCGGAGCGGCTCACCCGGGAGACCAACGAGGAGGCCGAGCGGGTCCGGGCCGAGTCCGTCGCCAAGGCCGACCGGCTGGTCGGCGAGGCCACCGACGAGGCCGAGCGGCTGCGGGCCGAGGCCGCCGAGACGGTGGGCTCCGCGCAAGCGCACGCCGAGCGGGTCCGGGCCGACGCCGAGCGCGCGCGGGCCGAGGCGGAGGCGGAGGCCGACCGGCTCATGGCGCACGCCCGCGAGGAGGCCGACAACACCCTTGACCAGGCCCGCAAGGACGCCAACAAGCGGCGTTCCGAGGCCGCCGAGCAGGTCGACAAGCTCATCTCGGAGACGGCGGCCGAGGCCGACAAGCTGCTCACCGAGGCGCAGACGCAGGCCCTGCAGACCACCGCGGACGCCGAGGGGCAGGCCGACTCCATGGTCGGCGCGGCCCGCAAGGAGGCCGAGCGGCTGGTCGCCGAGGCGACCGTCGAGGGCAACTCCAGGGTGGAGAAGGCCCGCACCGACGCCGACGAGCTGCTGGTCGGGGCGCGCCGGGACGCGACCGCCATAAGGGAGCGGGCCGAGGAGCTGCGCGACCGCATCACGGCCGAGATCGAGGCGCTGCACACGCGGGCCCGTCGTGAGGCCGCCGAGACGATGAAATCCACCGGTGATCGCTGCGACGCGCTCATCAAGGCCGCCGAGGAGCAGTTGGAGAAGGCGACGGCCAAGGCCAAGGAGATCGTTTCCGAGGCGAACTCCGAGGCGGGCAAGGTGCGTATCGCCGCGGTGAAGAAGGCCGAGGGCCTGCTGAAGGAGGCCGAGCAGAAGAAGTCCACGCTCGTCCGCGAGGCCGAGGAGCTGAAGGCCGAGGCGATCCGCGAGGCCCGCCGGACGGTCGAGGAGGGCAAGCGCGAGCTGGAGGTGCTGGTCCGTCGCCGCGAGGACATCAATGCCGAGATCTCCCGTGTCCAGGACGTCCTGGTGGCGTTGGAGTCTTTTGAGGCCCCGTCGAGCGGCAAGGACGGTGGAGTCAAGACGGGTGCCGCGGCGGGTGCGACTCGTTCGGGTGGCAAGTCGTCAGACGGCTAGCGGTGCCGGGGCGTTGCGGGTATCTTCCCGCCCCGCCCTGGCGCTACGGACATCAATTTGTGCTCGTTCTGTGCTTGCCATCTGTGCCGTCTGTGCTTTCAGGGCCTTTACGCAAAGTTTCTGGCAAGTATTTCGATGGTCGGCCACTCAAAAGGGGTGTCATTCTCCAGATCAAACGTGCATCTGCTCGATGACACGCCGCTTCGCCCCCTAGGATTCCACCTATCACCTCACCGGTCTCATTCGACAGGAACCCCATGAGCGACACTTCCCCCTACGGCTTCGAGCTTGTGCGGCGTGGATACGACCGCGCTCAGGTGGACGAACGTATCTCCAAGCTCGTCTCCGACCGTGACTCCGCTCTCGCCCGCATCACCGCTCTGGAGAAGCGCATCGAGGAGCTCCACCTCGAGACGCAGAACGCCCAGGCGGCGGTGACCGACGCCGAGCCGTCCTACGCCGGTCTCGGCGCGCGCGTCGAGAAGATCCTCCGCCTCGCCGAGGAGGAGGCGAAGGACCTGCGCGAGGAGGCCCGCCGCGCCGCCGAGCAGCACCGTGAGCTCGCCGAGTCGGCGGCCCAGCAGGTGCGCAACGACGCGGAGTCCTTCTCCGCGGAGCGCAAGGCCAAGGCCGAGGACGAGGGCGTCCGGATCGTCGAGAAGGCCAAGAGCGACGCTTCGCAGCTGCGTGCCGAGGCGCAGAAGGACGCGCAGTCCAAGCGCGAGGAGGCGGACGCCCTCTTCGAGGAGACCCGTGCGAAGGCCGCGCAGGCCGCCGCCGACTTCGAGACGAACCTCGCCAAGCGCCGCGAGCAGTCCGAGCGCGACCTGGCGTCGCGTCAGCAGAAGGCCGAGAAGCGTCTCGCGGAGATCGAGCACCGCGCGGAGCAGCTGCGGCTGGAGGCCGAGAAGCTGCGCACCGACGCCGAGCGCCGTGCCCGCCAGACGGTGGAGACCGCGCAGCGTCAGGCCGAGGACATCGTCGCGGACGCGAACGCCAAGGCGGACCGGATCCGTTCGGAATCCGAGCGCGAGCTGGCGGCGCTCACCAACCGCCGCGACTCGATCAACGCCCAGCTGACGAACGTGCGCGAGATGCTGGCGACCCTCACGGGTGCGGCGGTCGCCGCCGCGGGCACGCCGGTCACCGACGACGAGCCGATCTCCCGCGGGGTTCCGGCCCAGCAGTCCCGGTAACACGGTCGCCTGACGGCCACGGCCGGAAGAGGCACCTTCGGGCCCGCGTCTCCCCTCCGGGGGGCGCGGGCCTTTGGTGTTCGGGGGTGGTGACGGGCGCCGCCCAGCCGTGATGGCGATGCCCAAGAGCTCGGGGGCTTCTGTTGTCGCGCGGCTGACGGCCGTACGTGGCTGGTCGCGCAGTTCCCCACGGCCCTTGTGGGGGCTGGACCGTGGTCATCAGTACTCCGGTGGCAGGGGTTCTGCGGCCGTTTTAGCGTGACCGCATGATCGAGCTCGACGGGCTGACCAAGCGGTATGGCGAGAAGGTCGCGGTGAACAATCTGACTTTCGCCGTGCGGCCCGGACTCGTGACCGGTTTTCTCGGGCCGAACGGCGCCGGGAAATCGACGACGATGCGCATGATCCTGGGGCTCGACCGCCCGACGGCCGGGGACGTCCGGATCGACGGCACGCACTACGACCGCCTGAGGGACCCTCTGACGTACATCGGCGCGCTCCTGGACGCAAAGGCCATGCACGGCGGCCGCAGCGCCTTCAACCATCTGCTGTGCCTCGCGCAGAGCAACGGGATCCCCAGGGCCCGCGTGCACGAGGTGCTGGACACGGTCGGACTGACGTCGGTGGCGCGGAAGAAGGCGAAGGGGTTCTCGCTGGGGATGGGACAGCGGCTCGGCATCGCCGGCGCGCTGCTCGGCGACCCGCGGATCCTGATGTTCGACGAGCCCGTCAACGGCCTCGACCCCGAGGGCATCCACTGGATCCGCAACCTGATGAAGTCCCTCGCGGCCCAGGGCCGGACCGTGTTCGTGTCGTCGCACCTGATGAGCGAGATGGCGCTGACCGCCGACCACCTCGTGGTGATCGGACAGGGCCGGCTCCTCGCCGACACCTCCATGGCTCTGTTCATCCAGCAGAACTCACGGTCGTACGTGCGGATCCGCACCCCGCAGCACGAACAGTTGCTCGACGCTCTGCACACCGTCGGTGTCATGGTCGTGCAGACGGGCGACGGAGCCCTGGAGGTGGACGGCGGGAAATCGGAGCAGATCGGCGAACTGGCCGGCCGGCACGGCATCGTGCTGCACGAGCTGAGCCCCCGACAGGCGTCACTGGAGGAGGCGTTCATGCGGCTGACCGCCGAGTCGGTGGAGTACCACGCGCACGACGGCACCCCGGTGGCGAGCCCGTCGCCCGCCCCCGCCTGGGGCGCCGGCTGGAAGCGGGAGGGCTGACCATGGCCGCCGTCCAGGTCGTCCGCTCGGAGTGGACCAAGATCCGTTCGGTGGCGTCCACGGTGTGGACGCTGTCGCTGGCCGGGCTCGTCACCGCCGCGCTCGGCGTGCTGATCTCCCTGCTGTCGAAGAACGAGTTCGACAATCTGAGCCGCGACGACCGGCTCTCGTTCGACCCCACCTTCATCAGCTTCGCGGGCATGGCCCTCGGCCAGCTGGCGATGATCGTGTTCGGCGTGCTGGTGGTGTCGAACGAGTACAGCACCGGCATGATCCGGACCTCGCTCGCCGCCGTGCCGCAGCGCGGCACCTTCCTCTTCAGCAAGATCGCGGTGGCCACCGCACCAGCTTTCGCGGTGGGGCTCGTGACCAGCTTCGTGACGTTCTTCCTGGGGCAGGCGATGCTCGGCCCGTACCGGGCCGAGATCGGCGATCCGGGTGTGCTGCGCGCGGTCTTCGGCGGCGGGCTCTACATGACCCTGATCGCGGTGTTCTCGATGGGCGTCGCGGCGATGCTGCGCAGCCCGATGCTGTCGCTCGGCATCCTGATGCCGTTCTTCTTCCTGATCTCCAACATCCTCGGCAACGTCGGTGCCACCGAGAAGGTCGGCCGCTACCTCCCCGACCAAGCCGGCAGCAAGATCATGCAGGTGGTCACCCCGGTGGACGACGACACCCCGTACGGGCCCTGGGGCGGTCTCGCCGTCATGGCGCTGTGGGTGGCCGCGGCCCTGCTCGGCGGATATCTGACACTGAAGCGACGCGACGCGTGATCAGGCGATCAGGCGATCAGGCGTCTGACCAGCGGTTACGTACATGCCAAAGCAACCGGCCCGTGACCTGCGAGGTTTTGCTTCCTCTTGGGCGGAACCGTCAGCGCACCGATAAGCTCCTAATCCTTACGGGGGCGTGCGCCCCGACGTCCTGAGACGAGTCCGAGACGTCACGAAACCGTTCGATGGGTGCGGAGCATGATCGAGGCAGTCGGCCTGACGAAGCGCTATGGCGCCAAGACGGCCGTGTACAACCTTTCCTTCCAGGTGCGGCCAGGGGCCGTCACCGGCTTCCTGGGCCCCAATGGCTCGGGCAAGTCGACGACGATGCGCATGATCCTCGGCCTGGACAATCCCACTTCCGGGCAGGTGACGATCGGCGGCTACCCGTACCGCAAGCTGCCGAACGCGGCCCGCCAGGTCGGCGCGCTCCTCGACGCCAAGGCGGTGCACGGCGGCCGGCACGCCCGCAACCACCTGCTGTCCCTGGCCCAGCTGTCGGGCATCCCGGCCCGCCGGGTGGACGAGGTGCTCGGTGTCGTCGGCCTGCAGGACGTGGCCAAGAAGCGCTCCAACGGCTTCTCCCTCGGCATGGGCCAGCGGCTCGGCATCGCCGCCGCCCTGCTCGGCGACCCCCAGGTGCTGCTCTTCGACGAGCCGGTCAACGGCCTCGACCCCGAGGGCATCCTCTGGGTGCGCAACCTGATGAAGGCGCTCGCCGCCGAGGGCCGCACGGTCTTCGTCTCCTCGCACCTGATGAGCGAGATGGCCCTGACCGCCGACCACCTGATCGTGATCGGGCGCGGGCAGCTGCTCTCCGACATGAGCATCAAGGACTTCATCTCGGCGAACTCCGCCGACTTCGCGCGCGTCCGCACCCCGGACAGCGAACCGCAGCAGCGCGAGAAGCTGACGGCGGCGCTGACCGAGGCGGGGGGCCAAGTGCTGCCCGAGCAGGACGGGGCACTGCGTGTCATGGGTCTGCCGCTCCCCCGGATCAGCGACCTCGCGCACGGCGCCGATGTACGGCTGTGGGAGCTGTCGCCGCACCAGGCCTCGCTGGAGGAGGCGTACATGCGGATGACGCAGGGCGCCGTCGACTACCGCTCGACGACCGACCAGAAGGCAGGCCTGCAGCAGCCCCTGCCGCCCGGCGCGCAGCCGCCGATGCCGGTACCCGGACAGGGCCAGCCGGGCTGGTACGCGCCTCCGGCACCGCAGCAGGGCGGCCAGCCGTACGCGCCGCAGGGCCACCCGGCGCCGCAGGGCCAGCCGCCGGCCGGTCCCTACGGTGCTCCGGCGCCCGGGGCGCCCGCGTCGGCGCCCGCGCAGCCCCAGCCGAACCCGTACGCCCAGTCCGCGCCCCCGGCCGCGCCCCAGGCACCCGCGCAGCCCGCCGCCGCGCCGACCCCGGCGTCGGCCCCCTCCCCCGCACCCGCGGCCCCCGCGCCCGCCGCCGACCTGACGAAGTCCGAGGACGCCCGATGAGCACGCCCCAGCCGCACCTCGCGCAGCAGCCGCCCGCCCCCGCCTGGCAGGGCGCGCCGGGCACTTCGTACACCTCACCGATCCCGATCGTGCGCACCCACCTCGGGCACGCGATCTCCTCCGAGTGGACGAAGATCAAGTCGGTCCGCTCGACGCTGTGGACGCTGGGCGTCTTCGTCGTCCTGGTGGTCGGCCTCGGTCTGCTCTTCGCCATGATCGCCGCCTCCACGGACATGAACCTGGAGGGCGAGTCACCGCTGGGCCTCGGTCTGTTCGGACTGATGATCGGCAGCGTCTGCGTCATCACGCTCGGGGTGCTGACCACCGCGTCCGAGTACGGCACGGGGATGATCCGGACCACGATGACGGCCTGCCCGAGCCGGGGCCGGGTGCTGTTCGCGAAGGCCATCGTGTTCTTCGCGCTCACCTTCACCGTCACCCTGGTCACCACCGCGTTCGTCGGCTTCGCCCAGGTGGCGATCCTGGAGGGCAGCGGCGTGGCGAGCCCCGACGGCGAGGAGTGGTTCAAGGCCACGGTCGGCGTGAGTCTCTTCCTCGCGCTCTTCGGACTGCTGTCGCTGCTGATGGGCTCGCTGATCCGGCACTCCGCCGGCGCGATCACCATCATGCTCGGTGTCTTCCTCGCGCCGCTGGTCATCGCGATCTTCATGTTCTCGGAGTCGCTGAGGGACGTGCAGGAGTTCCTGCTGGAGTACTCGATCCCGAGTCAGCTCAGCGTCTTCTACGGTGCGGAGATCAGCCAGTCCGGCCCGTCGGGCTGGGACCCGCTGTGGATCATGCTCGCCCTGGTGGCGGCCGGGTTCGTCGGCGCGTACGCCCTGCTGGAGAAGCGGGACGTCTGACCGAGGACGACGACGGGAGTCCGCGAGGTGTCAGAACCTCGGCGCGTTACGGGACCGCTGCACCCGCGAGGTACGGCGGTCCTTCGCGTTCCAGCAGGCCTTGTGCCAGTGCCGGCGCTCGTCGACGCCCGAGTGCTCGGGCCAGGCGACGACGTGCGGCACCCCCGAGGGGATCATCTGGTCGCAGCCGGGGCAGCGGTAGGTCTTGCCGGCCGCGCTCGCGCCCGCCACATGGCGCACGCTCCACTCCTCGCCCCGCCAGGGCTCGCTGGTCTGCCAGCCGCCGTACCGGCCCGCCCGGTCCTCCTCCGCACTGCGGCCTGACGGACCCGACAGCCCCGACGAGGCATTGTCCTTGGGGCGGTTGCGACGCGGGGACACGGGACACCTCACGGGGCTATACAGGGAGCAGGGTTGGTGTCCAGCCTACGCGGGCCCGGTGGGGGTACGCGTACGTCGCCAATCCCCTCAGAACGCCCTCCGCCCGGCGCATTCTGCAGACAATCCGCAAATCTCGTCGCCAG
Source organism: Streptomyces sp. 11x1 (assembly GCF_032598905.1). Classification (NCBI taxonomy): domain Bacteria; kingdom Bacillati; phylum Actinomycetota; class Actinomycetes; order Kitasatosporales; family Streptomycetaceae; genus Streptomyces; species Streptomyces sp. 11x1. Next base: position 3,347,163 of record NZ_CP122458.1, read on the forward strand.
GCCGTGTCTTCGGCACGTGTCACGGGGTTATGCCGGTGGGGGAGCTCCCGAGTCGGAGCCGAGGAAGCAGGAAGAGCGATGCACGTAGGAACATTTGTACTGGGCGCCCAGTTCCCCGGCCAAGGCCAGGGGGAGGCGCTCCACCGGGCGGTACGGACCGCGGAAGTGGCCGACGAGGCGGGCCTGGACGCGGTCTGGCTGGCCGAGCACCACTTCGTGCCGTACGGCACCTGTCCGTCGGCGATCACGCTCGCCGCGTTGCTGCTGGGGCGCACCCGGCGCATCCGGGTCGGCACGGCGGTCAGCGTACTGCCCACCACGCACCCCGTGGCCCTGGGCGAACAGGCCGCGCTGCTGCACGTGACCTCCGGGGGGCGCTTCTCCCTGGGCGTCGGGCGCGGCGGGCCGTGGGTCGATCTGGAGGTGTTCGGCTCCGGTCTCGAGGCGTACGAGAAGGGCTTCCCGGAATCACTCGATCTGCTCATGCGCTGGCTGCGTGAGCCCTTGGTGTCGGCATCGGGGGAACGATTCAGCTTCCGTGAGGTCCCGGTCGTCCCGAGGCCCGCGGAGGACCTGGACGAGACCCCGGGTCCGGAGGTCGTCGTCGCCTGCACCTCACCGACGAGCGTGAAACTGGCGGCCGAGCGCGGTCTTTCGATGCTCCTCGGCATGCACGTCGGGGACGAGGAGAAGGCGGAGATGGTCGCGCTGTGGCGCACCTGCGCCCGGGCGGCGGGCCGTTCGCCGGAGGAGATCTCCGGCGCGGCCCATGTCTCGGCCGGCGTCTGCCAGATCGCGGACCGGCGCACCGACGCCGTGGAGGCGCTCACCAAGGCGATGCCGGGCTGGCTGAAGCAGGGCCTCGACGCGCATGTGACCGTCGACGGCCGCGCCCGCGCGATGCGGGACCCGCTGTCCTACACCGAACTCCTCTGCGGGCTGCACCCGGTGGGCACCCCACGGCTGTGCGCCGACCGGCTCGCGGCGACGAGCGAGCGGACGGGCATCTCCCGCTTCGCCCTGCTCGTCGAGGGCTCCGGCGATCTGGCGGCGACGGAGGAGAACGTACGGCGACTCGGTGCCGAGGTGCTGCCTCACCTCGGCTGAGCCACTGCGGAGAGCTTGCCGCCCCGGTTACCGATGCACCTCCCGCAATGGGAGCGGCAAGCTGTGGCGCGTCATGCCCTCAGCAGTCCCGGAGTTCCGGGGACTGGTTGAGGAGCTGGCCGCGGATCGAGGTGAAGCGGGCCAGCCTGTCGTCCGCGGACGGGTCCAGTGGGAACACCGCCACCCGGTGGCAGTTCTGGAAGGCCAGCCGTACACCGAAGTGCCGCTGCAGCGCGCCGCGAATCGCGTCACTGGCGAGCGCGCGCAGCAACTGCCCGCGCGCCTGCTCGTCCGGCGGGGGCGTCTGGTTGTCGGCGAACTCTCCGCCGTCGACCTTCAGCTGGGCCACCAGGGAGCTGATCATCTCCCACGCGTAAGGCAGGGAGGTCCGGACGCAGTCGACGAAGGCGGCTTCGTCGACCTCGCCTCGCTCGGCCTGTTCGAGTAGGGCCGGTGAGACGTCGAGCGACATGGGTACTCCTCTCGCACCCCCACGACAACAGGGGTTGACGGACAAGGGCGGAGATCGGGTCGGCGACCACGCAGAGTGCACGCTTCGCGACCTCCAGTTTCTACGGTAGGCAACCGAACGTGACCGCACCAGGAGATTGCGCGCACCGACTGGGCGTGTGACGCACACAATCAGCCAATGCCGAACAGGAGTTGACAGCGGCACATGCCGGGGGACGACGAAGGCCCACGTGAGAGACGGGAGGACGTGACGGTGCGCGACAGGCGCCGGGCGGGGACGCCGGGCCTGTCGAGCGGTGCCCGCCGGGGCGCGCCGGCAAAGGAGGGAACTCGGGCGCGGGCTGTTGCGGCGGTCGAATCGCGCGCACCCGTCGGCGTCGAGTAGCGTTGCCGACCATGCGTCTCGTCATTGCCCGCTGCTCCGTCGACTACGCGGGCCGGCTCACCGCCCATCTCCCCTCGGCCCCCCGCCTGATCCTGGTGAAGGCGGACGGCAGCGTCTCGATCCACGCGGACGACCGGGCCTACAAGCCCCTCAACTGGATGTCGCCGCCCTGCACCCTGAAGGAGGGTTCCGGGGACGAGCAGGGCGTCTGGACCGTCATCAACAAGGCGGGCGAGAAGCTCATCATCACGATGGAGGAGGTCCTCCACGACTCCTCGCACGAGCTGGGTGTCGACCCCGGGCTGATCAAGGACGGCGTCGAGGCGCACCTCCAGGAACTCCTCGCCGACCGCATCGAGACCCTCGGCGAGGGCTACACGCTCATCCGCCGCGAGTACATGACGGCCATCGGCCCCGTCGACATCCTGTGCCGGGACGCCGACGGCGCGACCGTGGCGGTGGAGATCAAGCGGCGCGGTGAGATCGACGGCGTGGAGCAACTCACGCGTTATCTGGAGCTGTTGAACCGCGACCCGCATCTGGCGCCGGTCCGCGGCATCTTCGCCGCCCAGGAGATCAAGCCCCAGGCCCGCGTCCTCGCCACCGACCGCGGCATCGGCTGCGCGGTCCTCGACTACGACGCCCTGCGCGGCATCGAGGACGACAAACTGCGTCTGTTCTAGGCCCTGTCGTCACATTCCCGTCGTCGCCCGAAGGGCGGCCCCGCGGCGTCGTGGGGGTACCTCCCGGTCGAGCGCAGCCGAGACCGGGGGAGCGCGCTCTCGGCGTGCCGGGCACTGACCGGCGTACCGGACGTACTCGGGTCAGTGCCCGGTACGTCGAGAGCGCGTGCATGGCGTCGCGGGGCAGGCGGGAATGTGACGACAGGGCCTAGGAGACCGCTGAAGATCTTGCTCTGGCCGCCCGACTCACCCTGGATTGCCGGTAAATGTCAATCACCATCAAGTAGGGCAAGCCGGGCGCATTTTCAAGATCTTCAGGACGCTTCTAGAGGCGGTCGCCGACGCCGCCGCCCGGGGAACGGCCGACGGGCCCTGAGGCCCCCGTCGGGGCCCACGCCGGCCCCGGGTGAAGCTGTGCGGCGGGTACTTCCCTTCCGATCAGCAGTTCCACGACCAGATCGGCTCGCACGGGGCCGGGTTCCCCTCCGTCCACGAGCCGGCGCCCAACTGCTCCGCGGGCTGGGGGTCTAGTCGCCGGCGTACCGGCGGGCCGACTCGTTCTCCTGGGCCATGCGCCGTAGCGCCAGCAGCGCGGGCTCCAGGAGGACGGTCAGCAGCAGGGCACGCTCGGCGGCCTCCAACGGGTCCTCGATCCCGTCGAGTTGGTCGAGGTCGAGGGTCGCCGTGCGCTCCGCGAGGCGGGCGTACGGCAGCAGCACCTGCCAGTCGAGCGGGGCGCCCAGGGTGCGCAGCGTGGACAGGGTCTCGGCGAGGACCGCGCGGGCGGGGGCGGCCTCGTGCACGTTCCAGCCCAGTTCCTCGACCAGGGCGTCGACGTTCCCGGTCTCGGAGGGGGCCTCGGCGGACTCCTCCGCAAGCCTGATGGCCCCGAGGGCCAGCCCCAGTTGGAGGTGGGTGTCCCCGGCGTGCTCCGCCAGGGCGCCCAGGAGCTCCCGGGTGGTGCTGACGGACAGCCCCCGGACCCCGATCAGCGCACGGATCAGCCGAAGCCTGCGCACATGGCTCTCGTCGTACTCGGCCTGCGTCGCCGAGATCTGCCGCCCGGCCGGGAGCAACCCCTCACGAAGGTAGTACTTGATCGTCGCGACGGAGACTCCGCTGCGGCGGCTCAGCTCGGAGATACGCATCGGTCGTCCCCCGCACTAGAAGTTGGATACCTTCACTGTCTAACATAGATAGTGAAGGTATCCAACATCTCCCCGGAGAGGGCCACAGCCATGCCCACCCTGCGCTGGACCACGGTCAGCACCCCCGCACCGGACACCGAGGCGTTCGTCATGGCCTCCCGGCTGGAGGTCCGCTCGTTCAAGGACGTACCGCGCTTCTTCCTCCAGTCCCTGTCCGCGTGGAAGCAGGTCTCCCGCGCTCCTGGTGCCTACGGCGCCTCCCTGATCGCCGAGCCCCTGAAGCGCACGTTCTGGACGCTGTCGGCGTGGGAGGACAAGGACGCGCTCTACGAGTACGCGAGGACCGAACCGCACCGGTCGATCATGATCGGCCTCCGGCCCACGATGAAGGACTCGGTCTTCACCTTCTGGCGGGCCCCCGTGGCCGAGCTGCCCATCCCCTGGTCGGACGCCCGCCGCCGCCTCGCCGAGGAGCAGGCGCGGAGCCGTTCCTGATCACCGGTCCCTGATCTCCATCGGCCAAGCCTTCGGCGCCCCTTCCGCCAGGAGAGACCCCGACCCGCGAGGCCCGGAGGCCGCAACCGGGAGGCCCGGTGGCCGTACCCGCGCTCCTGTAGCCGTACCCGCGAGGCGGCGCGGAGGCCGGCCCCACCCGCGAGAACGTATCGCTCACGCGGGTCACGAGGGGCCCTTGCCGTCAGGCCACCGTGCCGTCGGGCGAGTCGGCCGGGGCCCCCGCCGCCGTGGTCGACTCGACGGGCCCGCCGGAGGTCGACGCACTGGCGCTGTTGGTGTCGTCCGGCGGTGGGTCCTCGGTTCCGCCCCCGCTCGGTGTGGGCGTGGGGGTGGGCGTGGGGGTCGGCGTGGGGGTCGGGGTCGACGAGGGCGACTCCGACCCGTCATCGGTCTCGGACGGCGTCGGCTTCGGCTTCGGCGAGGTCTTCGACGGGGACGGCGTCGGCTTGCCCGACGGCCCCTTCGTCCCGCTCGGGTCGTCCGACGGCCCCGCCGTGTCGGTCGGTGTCGGGTCGTCCGACGTGCCGTAGGTGCCGTCGGGGCCCGGGTCCGTCGGTTCGGGCAGGGCGCCCGGGGTGTCGTCCTCGTCCCCGGCCTTGGGGCGGTCCGCGACGAGACCACCATCGTCGGTGCCCTCGCTGGCGGACGGGTTGACGCCGACCCGCTCGGCCGGGGTGTCGCCGTTGCGGTCGGAGGTCGCGCCGAGGGTCACGACGGTGCCCAGCACGGCCGCGAGGAGCGCACCGGCACCCGCCGCGACCAGGTTGCGCCGGGCACCGCCGACAAGGCCCTTGAGGCTGCTCAGCCGGTGCGCGGGCGACGTGGAGCCCACCCGCTGGGTGACGAGCGTCGTGTCCTTGGCCGCCGGCGCCGAGACGGCTTTGCCGTTCCCGGCCGCGCCCGATCCCCACGCCCCCGATCCGGTCGGCGTACCGAAACCGGTCCCGTTCGACGCCGTGGCCCCGTGGCCGACCGCGCCGAGGCCCGCCGTACCGAGTCCCGCGCCGGTCGAGCCGGGCGGCGGGTACGCGGACGGCACGCCCCCGGGCGGTGAGGCCGACTCCTCGTGACGGGCGTCCGGCACCTCCTCCCCCGCCGCCGTGCGCCCGCCGGGCGGTGTCGCCCCGGAGCGGTCGGCGACCAGGGCGAGGGCCCGGCGTCCGGCGACGGTGCCGCGCTTGTCGGCGAGGACGTTGCGCAGCCCGATGGAGGCCTCCAGCTCCGCCCGGGCCCGCTCCAACTGCCCGGAGCAGAGCGCGAGGACGCCCAGCTCGTGGTGGAAGTAGGCCTGCTCGCCGGTCTCACCGGCGAGACCGGCGGCCTCCGCGCCGGCCCGCAGCGAACGCTCCCAGGCGGTCCAGAGCAGCCCGGCGGCGAACGCGGGCGCCGCCTGCCGGGCCAGCACCACGGCGGCGCTCTCCTCGTCCTCGCCGGGCGGCACCGTCGTCGGCACGAGCGCGGTGAGGGCGGCCAGGACGGCGTCCGCCTCGGCCGAGACCCGCTCGGGGGTGACCGAGGGGTGCCCGGCCCACCAGGCGTAGTGCTGGGCGGCGGTGTGGGCGCGCGCCTCCGTGTCGTCGGCGTACCCGGCGGCCTCCAGCTGCGTCCGCACCCCGGCGGCGAGCCGGTAGCGGGCGCCGACAGGTGTCACCAGGGCGCAGCCGACCAGCTCGCCGAGGGCGGCGTCGGCGTGGGTGTCGCCCACCAGGGCGGGCAGGTGGGCCTGGTGCGGGATCTCGCCGCCGAGCGCGACGGCGAACCTGAGGGTCTCGCGGGCCGAGGCGCTCAGCCGGGAGGCGAGCAGCGCGGCGGGCGCGGCCCCCTCGGCGAGCGACGGCAGGGGCAGGTCGTGTCCGTCCGGGACGGCGTCGACGGGCAGGTCGACGGGCGGTGCCTCCTGGAAGACCCCGAACTCGTCGACGGCGTCCGCGCCGGCCCGCTGCCGGTCCCGCTGCCTGAGCAGCGCGCCGGCCTGGGTGAAGCGCAGCGGCAGGCCCTCGGACTCGAACCAGAGGTCACCGGCCCAGTTCGCCTCGTCCTCGGTGAGCGGCCGTCCGACAACACGCTCCAGGAGCTGTTCGCTGCCGGCGCGGTCGAAGCCGCCGAGGAGGATCTCCTCCAGGGGCGCGTCGTTGGAGGGCAGCGGGATGCCGGGGGTGGCAGCGATCAGGAAGGCGCACTCGGGGGTGGCGTCGAGCAGTTCGTCGAGCGCGATCCCGCCGAACTCCAGGTCGTCCAGGACGACGACCGCGCCGATGTCCTTCACGATGTCGAGGATCTGCTGCCGGGCGGGCCGGAACAGGGGTGTGCTGTACACGGCTGCGAACAGGTCGTACAGCAGGTCGTCGACCGTGCGCCGGAAACCGCTCAGCCGGACGACGCCGTCGGGGGCCAGATCCGCGCAGTCCTGGGCGACCGCGTCGAGGAGCGTGGTGCGACCGGAGCCGGGGGCTCCGGTGAGGCGCACGGAGCGGCCGCGCGCGAGCAGCCGTACGAGCCGTGCTCTCTCCTCGTCGCGGTGGAGCAGGGGCAGCTGGGGCAGCGAGGGGCCCGGGGGCACCGGCGGCCGGCCGGCGCGGTCGAGAGCGGCACGCTCGGCGGGTGTGTGTTTCACGGGCTGACCAGGCAGTTCGCCCGGTGGGCAGTTCTCTATCTCGCTGCCGTCGACGGGGTTGACGGTGAGCAGGAAGTCGCCCGAGACGAGCTGGACGGTGCGGGCGAGCGCCGGCGCGTGCCGGTCGAAGTCCTGCGTCAGCGCGTCCCGTGGCGGACGCTTGCTCGGCGCCTGTCCGTCGTCATGGCCGTGCTCTGCGGGTCCCCGGTTGTTCGGGTCCATCGGTCCTAGCCCCCCAAAAGCGTCTCGTGTGCTGGAGCCCCTCCCGGCCGTGTCGCACACCGCGCTGTCGCTTCTGGTCCGGAACCCGCTCGAGGGTAGCTGGCAGCGGGCAGCCGAACCCTAAACCTTCGCACAGTATCTCCGACAGTCCGGGGTCCCGCGCCGTCCGAGACATCACAGTCTCGTGAGGATTGCGAGCGTGGTGCGTTTCGCCCTCATGGTCCGCTCTGGTCCATCAGGTCTCATGACCCCCATGACGACCGGAGGGGCCAGGCCGAACGGATGTCCCGCACACACGGAGCCATACGTACGAACCCGCACACGCGTTCACACGCGGGGCAATGACTCCAGACCGATTCCGCCCTCGATCGCGAGGATGCGGTGCAGCCGGGTGGCCACGAGCAGCCGCTGCATCTGCGGCGGCACATCGCGCAGCACGAGCCGCCGTCCGCACCGTCCCGCCCGCCGGTGGGCTCCCATGATCACCCCGAGTCCGGTGGCGTCCCAGGAGTCCAGCTCTGACAGGTCGAGCACCAGGTCGCCGACGCCGTCGTCGACGGCCGAGTGCAGGACCGTACGGGCGTCCGCCGCGCTGCGTACGTCGAGGCGGCCCCCGACGACCAGCTCGGCGTGGTCGCCCCTGATGTACATAAGCGCTCCCCGTGAGTGCGTCTCGTACTCCGTGATGTGGGTGATGCAACGTCTGACGGCGTTTGACACCGACAGGTTGCCGTCTGTGAGCGAACCGATACCGAATTCACCTCAAGGGGTGAACCCGGAGAGGCTCATGCGTTCACATGCGTGGGAGGGGCCGCCCGTGACGCGTGGGCCGGCGTCAGCCGGATCCGCGTCAGTAGGTGTAGAAGCCCTGCCCGCTCTTGCGTCCGATGTCACCGGCGTCCACCATCCGGCGCATCAGCTCCGGCGGGGCGAACTTCTCGTCCTGCGACTCGGTGTAGATGTTGCTGGTGGCGTGCAACAGGATGTCGACGCCCGTCAGATCGGCCGTGGCCAGGGGCCCCATCGCGTGGCCGAAGCCCAGCTTGCAGGCGAGGTCGATGTCCTCGGCGGTGGCGACGCCCGACTCGTACAGCTTCGCCGCCTCGACGACGAGGGCGGAGATGAGACGGGTCGTCACGAACCCGGCGACGTCACGGTTGACGACGATGCAGGTCTTGCCGACCGACTCGGCGAACTCCCGCGCGGTGGCGAGCGCCTCGTCACTCGTCTTGTAGCCGCGCACCAGTTCGCAGAGCTGCATCATCGGCACCGGCGAGAAGAAGTGGACGCCGACGACCCGCTCGGGCCGCTCGGTGGCCGCCGCGATCTTGGTGATCGGGATGGCGGAGGTGTTCGAGGCGAGCACGGTGTCCTCGCGGACGACCTTGTCGAGCGCCCGGAAGATCTCGTGCTTCACCTCCAGCTTCTCGAAGACGGCCTCGACGACGATGTCCGCGTCGGCCGCCGCGTCGAGGTCGGTGGTGGCGGTGATCCGCCCCAGCGCCGCCTCGGCGTCCCCGGCCGCCAACTTCCCCTTGCTCACGAACTTGTCGTACGACGCCTCGATGCCGCCGATGCCACGGTTGAGCGCCTCGTCGGTGACGTCGCGCAGAACGACGTCCCAGCCCGCCTGCGCGGACACCTGGGCGATCCCGGACCCCATGAGTCCGGCTCCGATCACGGCGAGCTTCCGTGCCACTGTGCGACTCCCCTGGTACACGCTGTTGATGTGTTGCCTCTCCGGCGGACACTAGCGCCCGTGAGGGGCCGTGTGACCGCTTAGTAACGCGAGTCACGTCTCAACAGACGGACATCACACCGGCGGCACCCACGCGAAGGGGCATGCGGCGCAGTTGAGCACCTCCTCGCCCAACAGCCCCTCCACGCCACCCAGGAGAAGAAGCACCCCTCGGGGCACTTCGCCCGAATTGTTCCCAGGGTGTCTCTCGCGCCCCAATCCGGCCATCACCGTCCGCTGGACCCAGGCGATCTGACCGGCGATCAGCGAGAGAGACGAGTCGTGGACGGGATCCCTTCCGCGGGGCGGGCGCCTCGCCGGACCGTCGTCGGCGGGGTCCGTTCCGCGGGCCCGACGCCTCGCCGGACCGTCGTCGGGCAGGGTCCGGTCGTGGCGGTCGACATCGAGCGCGCTCCCGCCCCCCGGCACGGCGGCTCGATCGACGCCGCACCCAGGAGACCTCGTGACTCCTCCTCGGCCCACCGCTCACCGATGTCCCGCCGGGTCTCGCCGCCCCTCGCCCCCTGGTTGCCCGAGGGCGGACGGGCGACGTCCCGGCGGCCCCCTCCCCACGACGACCTCCGTGACAGTGGGCACACAGGTCGTCCGGACGGCCGGGGCGTAACTACGCTGGTCACATGGTCAATCTGACGCGCATCTACACCAGGACCGGCGACCAGGGCACCACCAACCTCGGCGACATGAGCCGGGTGCCCAAGACCGATCCGCGGATCTCGGCGTACGCGGACGCCAACGAGGCCAACGCGGCGATCGGGACGGCGATCGCGCTGGGCGGGCTGGACGAGGAGGTCGTCAAGGTCCTCGTACGGGTACAGAACGATCTGTTCGACGTGGGTGCCGACCTCTCCACGCCCGTCGTCGAGAACCCCGAGTTCCCGCCCCTGCGGGTCGAGCAGTTCTACATCGACAAGCTGGAGGCGGACTGCGACCGCTTCAACGGGGAGCTGGAGAAGCTGCGCTCCTTCATCCTGCCCGGCGGCACCCCCGGCGCGGCCCTGCTGCACCAGGCCTGCACGGTGGTCCGGCGCGCCGAGCGCTCGACCTGGGCCGCGCTGGAGGATCACGCCGACGCGATGAACCCCCTCACCGCGACCTACCTCAACCGCCTCTCCGACCTCCTGTTCATCCTCGCGAGGACGGCGAACAAGGAGGTCGGAGACGTGCTGTGGGTCCCGGGCGGCGACCGGTAGTCACTCCCGGGCCGCGCTCGCGCGAAGCGGCAGCGGTCCCCACGGAACGGCAACGGCCCTCGCGAAGCGGCAACGGCTTCGCGGAGCGGTCACCCGCCGCCCGTCGCTCCGCGAGCCCGTCGGTAGAGGCCCGTGACGACGAGGACGCCTCCCACGCACATCATCACCACGCCGACCTTGGTCGGGGTGACCACCGGGACCTCCACCCCCTCGGTGAAGAGCCACAGCACCAGGCCGATCACGAAGGTGGCGGCCCCCTCCACCAGGTTCCTCGTCGCCCGGCCGACCGTCCTGCCCGGCGTGCCGCTCATCGCCCGATCCTCTCCTTCGCGTACCCGGAGTCGCGGCCCTCCCCGGCGTCCCGGTCCCCGTCCCCCCGCACGTCCGGCTCCTTCTTCGGCCAGATCGTGTAGGCGAGGGCGATCAGGCCGTGAATACCGGCGGCCCGCAGGGCGACCCACTGGAACGACCTCAGCGAATCGACGTTCCCGTCGTCGCCGACGTACCAGACGGCCAGCTGGAGCAGGGCCAGCGCCACCCCGCTCGCCACCAGCGTCCGGGTCCAGAGCCTGCCCTCGTGGCGGGCCCTGGCCAGGCCGTACTTCGGCGGCCCCGCCGGCTTCGGCCCGCCGGCCAGGCGATGCGCCGCGTGGCCGTCCAGCCACCGGATCATGTAGTGGCCGTAGCCCACGGTGAAGCCGATGTAGAGCGCCGCCACCCCGTGCTCCCAGCTCGGCTCGGCCCCGTTCTTCAGGTCGATCGCGGTCACGACGAACAGCACCAGCTCCAGCACGGGCTCGCACAGCAGCAGCACGACACTGGCCCGGCGCTTGTTCAGTAGGTAGCGGACGGCCAGGGCCAGGGCCAGCAGCACCCAGAAGCCGACCTCGCAGGCGATGATCAACGCGACGATCACGATGCGCTCCTCTCGTTCACCCTTCCAGGCTCCCGGCCGTCGCCCCCGGAATCGTCGTCGGCGGTGACGAAGTCGCGGTACATCGAAAGATGCAGTCCAGGACCGTTCGCGAGCACCAGGCGACGGGGGCGCGTGCCGTGTTGGATGGAGGGCATGGCCGTACGACCGCCCCGCCCGCACCGCGTGGACCTGTACATCGCCGCCGCCGGACTCCTCGGCGGTCTGCTGCTGTGGGGCCTCGGCCTCGACACCCGCACGCCCCAGGACGGCATCGTGGTGTTCGAGAGCCCCTGGTGGGTCCTGCCGCCCCTCGTCGTGACGGCGGGCTGCGAGGCGCTGCGCCGCGTGATGCCCCGCACGGCCCTGCTGGTGGGATGGGCCGCGCTGACCCTGGACACCATCACCCAGGGCAACCTGATCACGGTCCTGATGTTCACCGACCTGGTCTACGCGGCCGTGCTGTACGGCCCGCCCGCCACGGCCCGCCGGGTGCCCTGGGTCTCCGGGCTGGTGACCGTCGCCTTCACCGTGGTCCCGATCGCGGCCTTCCGGAAACCGGAGGCGCTGCTCATCGGGGTGGTCGTGGGTCTGGTCTCCCTCATGCCCGCCGCCACCGGCTGGATCGTGCGCAACCACCGCGACGCCGCCGAGGCCGCCCGGCTGCGCGCCGAGCAGACGGCCCTGCTGGCGGAGATGGACCGGGCCCAGGCCGTCGTCTCCGAACGGGCGCGGATGGCGAGGGAGTTGCACGACATGGTCGCCAACCATCTCTCGGCGATCGCGATCCACTCCACCGCCGCCCTCTCCCTCGACGACCCGGACACCTCCAAGGAGGCCCTCGGGGTCATCCGTGAGAACAGCGTGGCGGGGCTCGCCGAGATGCGCCGGCTGATCGGCATTCTGCGGGATTCGAGCGACGACACCGAGCCGTCCGCCGCGCCCACGCTCGACAGCCTCGGCTCCCTCGTCGAGGGCGCCCGCACCAACGGTCTCGACGTCACCCTGGACGCCGACCACGCGGGCACCCTCCCCGCCCCCGTCGAGCTGGCGGCCTACCGCATCGTCCAGGAGTCGCTCACCAACGCCCTCAAACACGCCTCCCCCGGCCGGGTCTGCGTGGTGCTGCGGCAGCCGGACGGCTCCCTCGCCATCTCCGTCACCAGCCCGTACGGCGACCGCGACGGGCCGAGCGCACCCGGTTCCGGCGCCGGTCTGGTCGGGATGCGGGAGCGGGTCGCCCTGCTGGGCGGCACCTTCGAAGCGGGCCCCGAGAGCTCGGTGCACGGCAAGATCTGGAGCGTCCGCGCCACCCTCCCCGTCGCCCAAGGAGAACCCGCATGATCCGTGTGCTCGTCGCCGAGGACCAGTCCGCCGTACGGGCCGGGCTGGTGCTCATCCTGCGCAGCGCGCCGGACATCGAGGTGGTCGGCGAGGCAGGGGACGGCGAACGGGCGGTGGCCCTGGCCCGGGAACTGCGGCCCGACCTGGTGCTGATGGATGTCCAGATGCCGCGCCTGGACGGGGTGTCGGCGACCCGGCAGGTGGTCGCCGAGGGGCTGGCCGACGTCCTCGTGCTGACCACTTTCGACCTCGACGAGTACGTCTTCGGGGCGCTGCGGGCCGGGGCCGCCGGGTTCCTGCTGAAGAACACGGAGGCGAGGGACCTCATCGAGGCCGTACGGGCGGTGGGGCGCGGCGAGGGCCTGATCGCCCCGGCGGTCACCCGGCGACTGATCGCGGAGTTCGCCGCCAAGCCCGTACGGGAGCCGGCGGTCGATCCGTCCGTCCTCGACTCCCTCACCCGGCGGGAGCGGGAGGTCCTCTCCTGCCTGGGCGAGGGGTTGTCCAACGCGGAGATCGCCGGGCGGCTGGACATGGCCGAGGCGACGGTGAAGACGCACGTCAGCCGACTGCTGGGGAAGCTCGATCTGCGCAGTCGCGTGCAAGCGGCGGTACTGGCACAGGAGTTGGGTGCCTGACCCCCGTCGGCCCCGCCCGGGGGTGTCGGCGCGAGCGCAGTGGTCCAGACCCATTGACCTATGGTCCAGACCTTTCTATTCTCGGCCCACTGCGCCACGTCATGCTCATGCAACAAGACACCCCACAAGGAGGCGCACATGCGCTTCAGGCACAGAGCCATAGCGGGTCTCGCGACCCTGCTCCTCCCCCTCGCCGGCCTGGTCGGTCTCGCCACCCCCGCACAGGCGGCCACGGAGGCGACCGCCACCTACGCCAAGCCCCAGGACTGGGGCTCCGGGTTCGAAGGCAAATGGACGGTGAAGAACACCGGCACCACGACCATCAGCTCCTGGACCGTCGAGTGGGACTTCCCCTCCGGCACGTCGGTCACCTCCGCCTGGGACGCGGACGTCACCTCGTCCGGCACCCACTGGACCGCCAGGAACAAGTCCTGGAACGGCACCCTCGCCCCCGGCGCCTCCGTCTCCTTCGGTTTCAACGGGAGCGGCTCAGGCTCCCCGGCCAACTGCAAGCTCAACGGCGGAAGTTGTGACGGCGGCCCCAGCGTCCCCGGCGACGCGGCACCCTCCGCCCCCGGCACCCCGACCGCCTCGGACGTCACCAACACCTCGGTGAAGCTGAGCTGGCGCGCAGCCACCGACGACAAGGGCGTCAAGAACTACGACGTCCTGCGCGGGGGCACCAAGGTCGCCACCGTCACCGGCACCACCTACACGGACACCGGCCTGACCGCCGGCACCGACTACTCGTACACCGTCCAGGCCCGTGACACCGCCGACCAGACCGGCCCGGTCAGCGGCGCGGCGGCCGTCCGGACCACCGGGGGCGGCACGAACCCGAACCCCGGCTCGAAGATCAACCTCGGCTACTTCACCGAGTGGGGCGTCTACGGCCGCAACTACCACGTGAAGAACCTGGTCACCTCGGGCTCCGCCGCCAAGATCACCCACATCAACTACGCGTTCGGCAACGTCAAGAACGGTCAGTGCACCGTCGACGACACCTACGCCGCCTACGACAAGGCGTACACCGCCGACCAGTCCGTCAGCGGCGTCGCCGACACCTGGGACCAGCCGCTGCGCGGCAACTTCAACCAGCTCCGCCAGCTCAAGGCCAAGTATCCGCACATCAAGGTGCTGTACTCCTTCGGCGGCTGGACCTACTCCGGCGGCTTCGGCCAGGCCGCGCAGAACCCGGCCGCGTTCGCCAAGTCCTGCAAGGCCGTCGTGGAGGACCCGCGCTGGGCCGACGTCTTCGACGGCATCGACATCGACTGGGAGTACCCGAACGCCTGCGGTCTGACCTGCGACACCTCGGGGCCGGCGGCCTTCCGCAACCTCTCCCAGGCACTGCGTGCCGAGTTCGGCTCGAACTACCTGGTCACCGCGGCCATCACCGCCGACGGCTCCTCCGGCGGCAAGATCGACGCGGCCGACTACGGCGGGGCCGCAACCCATCTGAACTGGTACAACGTGATGACGTACGACTACTTCGGCGCCTTCGACAAGGACGGCCCGACCGCCCCGCACTCCCCGCTGACCTCGTACTCGGGGATCCCGCAGGCCGGCTTCAACTCCGCCGACGCCATCGCCAAGCTGAAGTCGAAGGGCGTCCCGTCCGCCAAGCTGCTGCTCGGCATCGGTTTCTACGGCCGCGGCTGGACCGGCGTCACCCAGTCCGCCCCCGGCGGCACGGCGACCGGGGCGGCCCCCGGCACCTATGAGGCGGGCATCGAGGACTACAAGATCCTGAAGAACTCCTGCCCGGTCACCGGCACCATCGCGGGCACGGCCTACGCCCACTGCGGCAGCAACTGGTGGAGCTACGACACCCCGTCCACCATCGCCGGAAAGATGACCTGGGCGAAGAACCAGGGCCTGGGCGGCGCCTTCTTCTGGGAGTTCAGCGGCGACACGAGCAACGGAGAGCTGGTGAACGCGATCAGCAACGGGCTCAAGTAGACCGGCTACCGGCTGGAGCAGTCGACTGCCGGAAGACCAGGCGCCAGTGGCGCTCCCCCGGACCGTGTCCGGGGGAGCGCCATGCGAGGCAACCGGTCCTGGGTTCGTCCCTTTTCGGTTCATCCGACGACGGTGAAGCCATGTCTGTCGCCGAGCCGGGTCAGGGAGTCCCGGCCCGGTACCCCGTCGGCGTCACCGCCCCGGTACGAGCCACCTGCTCTGCTGCGCTGCCAGGCGGCGTAGGCCGCGAGGGTGCGGGTACCGAACGAGCCGTCCACATACCGGCGTTCCAGCAGTCCCTCGGCGGCGAGCGCCTCCTCCACCGGACGGACGTCCCTCGGATACGTGCGGTGACCGCCGGGCGCCGGGGGGTCCCTTTTGGCGGCCGCCACGACCCGGGCGAGGCTCACCCTCGGACGGGTCCCGCCCTGAGTGCCGGTGCCCGTCCCCACGGACAGGACCTTGGCTGTGTCGATCGCTCCCGGATCACCATGGTCGTTGCCGGGCACGTGGCAGTGGCCGAAGTGTCCGCCCTCGGACTGCCACACCGAGCGGGTGCGGGCCGACGAGCCCGGGGGGTACGCCACGGGAGGGCCCATCGGCCAGTCGTCCGGCACTTCCCAGGAGCGGACGGCGGCCAGGATCCGCTGCCATCCCGGCTTCTCCCGTGGATTCCAGGCATCGGTCCACGGCTCGGAGGCACGCCCGAGGACCTCGATCTGGACACAGACCAGACCCTCGCGATTCGTACGGCGAGAACCGTCGTTGCGCAGGGCGCGGGCCGAGTGGTGCAAGGGGCCGAACTGCCCGACGCGGTCGGTGACCGGGCAGTACACGAGGTGCGGTTCGGCGGCCACTTCGATCAGGTACGACGCCACCGCCTCCAGGTACTTCCCTCCGGCCGGGGACTCGGTGGTGTGGTGCACCACCCGGGGCGGATTGCGGGGCGTGTCCATCGGGCCGCCGATCACTCCGTCACCGAACCGGATCGCGGCATCGATCCACACCGTGCCCTGGTCCCGGGCGGTGAGCGGAACCTCGTCGGTGATCGCACCGGCCCCTTCCCGTTCCTGCCCGACAGCGTGTGCGCGCGGTGCCGGGGCCCAGGGGCGTACCGGGGGCGGGGCGGTGTCGACGGGTTGGTACCAGTCCAGGTCGCCGTCCGCGCGCAGGACGAACACCGAGCCGGGACGGCCCGGATGCTCGACGACGCGGTGGGTCGTGGCGGGCAGAGCGGCCATGGCGCGCACGGTCCGCAGATGGTCCGTGCCGACGGTGCCGCAGTAGGTGACGGACCGATCGGCGTGAACGACTGCGGCGTGGAAGGACCTCATCCCGTGATCCCGGCGCATCAGATGCTGGGCGCGGCGAACCGCGTGTACATCAAACCGTTGCTGGTGCCGGCCGGTGTGGTCACCGTGACGGATACCGGCCCGGGCGGGCCGGTCGGGACAACGGCCGTGATCTGCGTCGGGGAGACCACGGTGAACGACGCGGAGAGGGCGCCGAACTGGACCGCGGTCGCCGTCGTGAGATCGTTGCCCGTCAGCGTGACGACCGTACCGGTGTCCGTCGGCCCCAGGTCAGGCACGAGGGAGACCAGCGCGGGAGCGTTGAGGTAGACGTAGTAGACCGGGTTGCTGGTGCCGCCGGGGGTGGTCACCGTGACCGCCGCCGCGCCGGCAGCGTGGGCGGGAGCCACCGCCGTGATCTGCGTACTGCTGTCGACGGTGAACGACGTGGCCGCCACCCCGCCGAACTGCACCGCCGTCGCGGCGAGGAGACCGCTGCCGGTGAGTGTGACCGCGGTGCCGCCCGCCGTGGGTCCGGAGGGAGGCGCGAGGAACGTCAGCAGGGGCTGCGCGGAGTAGAAGAAGAACGCGTTGGGATCGGCAGCGTTGCTGGTGCCGCCGGGGGTGGTCACCGTGACCGCCGCCGCGCCGGCAGCGTGGGCGGGAGTCACCGCCGTGATCTGTGTACTGCTGTTGACGGTGAACGACGTGGCCGCCACCCCGCCGAACTGCACCGCCGTCGCACCGGAGAGATTCGCGCCCGTCAGCGTCACCGTCGTCCCCCCTGCCACCGGGCCCTGATTCGGCGACAGGCTTGAGAGGGAGGGGGTCGTGACGTAGGTGAACAGCACCACCTGGCCGCTCGTGCCCTGGGTGGTGCTGACGGTGACGTTCACGCTGCCGACGCCCGAGGGAGTCACCGCCGTGATCTGTGTACTGCTGTTGACGGTGTACGACGTGGCCGGTTTGGCTCCGAACCGGACGTTGGTCACTCCCGTGAAACCGGATCCGGTCACGGTGACCGTCGTACCACCCGAGGTCGGTCCCTGGTTGGGACTGACCGAAGAGACCACAGGGGGAGCCATGGCTGTACTCCTTCGCGCAGGAATGGAGGCGGCCACGTCCCGGCGTAGCCGCGTCGCGGCGTGGCCGCGAGGTCGAGCCCGTCCGGGCGGTGGGGGGACTGCCGCCCGGACGGGGGTTCATCGCCTCCGTGTCGCGGAGGCGCGAGGACCGGTCAGATACCGGGGCCGGCGACGTAGGTGAAGCCGCCGACCGCGGTGGCCGATCCCGCGGGGTTGGTCACGACCACGTCGACCGCTCCCGCGGTTCCGGGCGGACTGACCGCGGACAGCGTGGTCGTGTTGATCACCGAGAACGGCGCCGCGACGCCGTCGAAGGTGACCGAGTCCGTGCTGTCCAGGTTGGTGCCGCTGATGGTCACGGCCGTCCCACCGGAGGTCGACCCCTCGTCCGGGGCGATGGTCCCGATCGTGGGGGTGTCGACGTAGGTGTAGCTGAGGCCGTTGTTGGTGCCGCCCGCGGTGGTGACGCTGACCGACACCGGCCCGGCCGCCGCGCCTGCGGGCACGGTGACGCTGAGGGAGCTGTCACTGGTCACGGTCGGGGTGGCGGTGACCCCGCCGAAGGACACACTGGTGGCCGTCGACAGGCCGGTACCGTTGACGGTGACGGTGTTGCCGCCGGCCAGTGGCCCGGAGTCGGCGTCCAGGGACGACTTGAACGGGGCGCCGACGTAGAAGAACGGCACCGGGTTGCTGGTCCCGCCCGGGGTGGTCACCGTGACGCCGACCGTGCCGGTCCCCGACGGGGAGACGGCGGTGACCTGCGTCGCGGAGACGTTGGTGACGCTCGTGGCGGACTTGCCGCCGAACTTCACCGCGCTGGTGTTGGCCAGGTTGGTGCCGGTGATGGTCACCAGGGTCCCGCCCCCGGTGGAACCCTGATTCGGAGAGATCGGCATGAGGAAGCTCCTCGCTGGTTGATGGGGACATGCGAGAAACCGGCAGGAACGGCCAGCCATCGACTGAGACGTCCTCAGGAGGGGGGACCGCCGACAGGACGCACGTCGGCCTCTGCCCGACTCCTTGCGATGCGGCGAGCACTGATCAACAGTGCGTCCGCGCCCGGGTGAACGAACCCGCACAGGCACCCTCGCCCGCCCGGCCGAGCGGGCGGCAACCTCCGCCATCTCCTCTGGGCAAGGAGAAACCGGCAAGCGCTGCCTGATCGAACGTTCCCCCGGCTCGGGGATGGGCAGCCCGCCGGTTCACACTCTTAGTGACCCACGCATCCAATCGAGTGACAAGACGCCATCCTTCACATCACCCGAAAGGACTAACGTTCCGTCCTTTCCTGACCTCTCCTGATGTCGAACCGGCCGGCCAAGCTCCAGGCCCCCGGGGGGGGTCTGGAGCTTGGCCGGCCGCCGTTACGCCGCGCAGCCGGGGACTCCGGGCGGCGGTCCGCAGTTGTCCGGCGTGTTGTTCACGACGGGCGTTCCGGTCAGGACGACCGTGCCGCCGACTCGGAAGATCCCACCGCCCTGGCCGCCCGCGACATTGCGGGAGACCCTGCCGCCGACCAGGTCGGACGTGCCTGCCTGCTGGTAGAGACCGCCGCCGTCGAGGCCGCTTTCGTTGTCGTCCACGAGGGTTCTCAGCAGTCGTAGGGTGCTTCCGGCGTTGGCGATGCCTCCGCCGTACGAGGCGCTCTCGTTACCCCTCACGGAGGCGCCGTTCAGGGTGAGGGGACCCAGAGCCGTGAAGATGCCGCCGCCCTCGAAGTTCTCGGTGCGGTTGCCCCCGACTGCCGCACCGTTGAGGACCGTGGTGCCGAAGTTGGCCAGCCCTCCACCGAGGAACGCCGCCTCGTTGCTCTGGATGGACCCTCCGATCATGTCCAGCTGCGCGGACCCACCCACATGAACGCCTCCACCGTCACCGGCACCGTTGCCGGACACGGTGGTGCCGTCGAGACGTGCCGCCGCACCGGACGCGACCGCGATCCCTCCGCCGAGGACGGAAGCAGTGTTGCCGGTGATCCGGCTCGCGACCAGGGTGAGCCTCCCCTCGGTGAGGATGCCGCCGCCGACCGTGGCGGAGTTCCCGGTCGCGCTGCCGCCCGACACGGTGATCCCGTTGAGGGTGAGTTCTCCCTGCGGAGCGACTTCGGCGATCCGGAAAGGCGTGGGTGACTGACGGGTGATCGTCACTCGGCTACCGGTGAGGGCGACGTTGCCGGTGATGGTCGGCAGCCCGTTGGCGCCGTCCGGCAGGGCCGGAGCAGTGAGCGCGTAGGTGCATCCCGACGACAGCAGGATGCTTCCCCGCCCCCGCGCGTTCGCCTCGTTGACCTGCTCGATCAACTCCGCGACGTCCCCGCACGGCACCGCTCTCGCCCGGAGCGCGGGCGAGGACGCGGTGGCCGGTGCGGCGACAGCGGACACGGCCGCGCCCAGCAGTGTGGCCACGGCCAAGGTCCGAGTGTTCTTCCAGGACAGCACTGGTTCTCCCTTCGGTCGTTGTGGTTCAACCTGATCGGGAGCGCCGCCCCTCGGCACCCAGTGAGATCCGGACGGGTGAAGAAGTACGTACGCAGCGGCAACGGCAAGCGGTGCGGGCGATGGACCATTCGAGTGACATATGCAAGAACGCTCGCGGCTGTCGGCGCGAGCGTGGGTTACTGAAATGGATCCGACCGGTGGGCGGCCCATTCTCACCGGGGGGTGCGGGAGTCGGACTGCCTGCCGCCTTTCTGCAGAGGCACGGGCGACTGCGCCGACATACCGCGATGGGCACCCCCGTGGAGAATTTGGATCCCGATCAGCCGGTGCCGTTCGCGGCGTCGGCTGATCGGCAACAGGGTCCCGACCGCCGCCACCTCACACCCGGACACGCGAGCCCCTCGCACCGGGGCCGCGGGATTCCGGCCGGAGGCTACGCCACATTCACTCGCTGGCCGGGCGGGGCTGCCTCCAGCCACGCGAGGAAACCGGTCAGCGCGTCCTCGCTCATCGCCAGTTCCAGCCGGGTCCCGCGGTGCAGACACGCGAGGATCACGGCGTCGGAGAGCAGCGCCAGCTCCTCCTCGCCCTCGGGGGTGCGGCGCCCGGCCACCTCGATCGAGGCCCGCTCCAGGACACGGCGGGGACGGAACGAGTACGAGAAGACGCGGTACCACTCGATGCGGTCGCCGTTGTAGCAGGCGACGCCGTACCCCCAGCCCTTGCCGTTCTCGTCGCCGCCGGGTTTCTCCGGGGCGTCCCAGCGGAGGCTGCAGTCGAAGGTGCCCCCGGAGCGCTGGATGAGTCGGCGGCGCAGTCCGAAAACGAAGAGCCCGACCACCACGAGCGCGATCACCGACCCGCACACAGTCAGAGCGAGGACCATCGACACCGACCTCCTCGTCTCCTAGGTAACGGAACGTAAAAAACACCCATATTCGCCTCAGCCGCGGCCGGGTCGGGATGAAGACATCCGGACCCGGCCGCGGCTGGGGTACAGCATCACACGGCGTCTGCGCTCAGCGCGCACCCGCCGTACGCAGTCGTACATCCGCGCGGCGCTCGGCGGCGGCGTCGCCCTCCGCCTTCGCGCGCTCCAGCTCCCGCTGGGCGCCCTGGACGTCGATCTCGTCGGCCAGCTCGGCGACCTCGGCCAGCAGGGACAGCTTGTTGTCCGCGAACGAGATGAAACCGCCGTGCACGGCGACGACGACCGTGCCGCCCTCACTCGTACGGATGGTCACCGGGCCCGACTCCAGCACACCGAGCAGCGGCTGGTGACCGGGCATGACGCCGATGTCGCCGGACGTGGTACGCGCGACGACCAGAGTGGCCTCGCCCGACCAGACCTCTCGGTCGGCCGCGACCAGCGCGACGTGCAGCTCAGCAGCCAAGGTGGCTCCTCGGGTCACCACCCGGCGCCTCGGCCGGGTGTTGGGTCAATTCTAGAGGGAGTACAGAGGGGGGCGGGACGCACCCCATCAGGTGTGGCCTCGCCCCCCCACTGTTCACGAGTCGCCGGGCGTCAGCTGACGCCGAGCTCCTTCGCGTTCTTCTTCAGGTCCTCGATACCACCGCACAGGAAGAAGGCCTGCTCGGGGAAGTGGTCGTACTCGCCGTCGATGATCGCGTTGAACGCGGTGATCGACTCGTCCAGCGGGACGTCCGACCCGTCGACGCCCGTGAACTGCTTGGCGACGTGGGTGTTCTGGGACAGGAAGCGCTCGACGCGACGGGCACGGTGGACGGTGAGCTTGTCCTCCTCGCCCAGCTCGTCGATACCGAGGATCGCGATGATGTCCTGGAGGTCCTTGTACTTCTGCAGGACCGTCTTGACGCGCATCGCGGTGTTGTAGTGGTCCGCCGCGATGTAGCGGGGGTCCAGGATGCGGGACGTGGAGTCCAGCGGGTCCACGGCCGGGTAGATGCCCTTCTCGGAGATCGGACGGGAGAGAACCGTCGTCGCGTCGAGGTGGGCGAAGGTGGTGGCCGGGGCCGGGTCGGTCAGGTCGTCCGCGGGGACGTAGATCGCCTGCATCGAGGTGATCGAGTGACCACGGGTCGAGGTGATGCGCTCCTGGAGGAGACCCATCTCGTCGGCCAGGTTCGGCTGGTAGCCCACCGCGGAGGGCATACGGCCGAGCAGGGTCGACACCTCGGAACCGGCCTGGGTGAAGCGGAAGATGTTGTCGATGAAGAACAGCACGTCCTGCTTCTGCACATCGCGGAAGTACTCCGCCATGGTCAGACCGGCGAGGGCCACGCGCAGACGGGTGCCCGGGGGCTCGTCCATCTGACCGAAGACCAGCGCGGTCTTGTCGATGACGCCCGAGTCGGCCATCTCCTCGATGAGGTCGTTGCCCTCACGGGTGCGCTCACCGACACCGGCGAACACGGAGACACCGTCGTGGTTGTTGGCGACGCGGTAGATCATCTCCTGGATGAGCACCGTCTTGCCGACGCCGGCACCACCGAACAGACCGATCTTTCCACCCTTGACGTACGGGGTGAGAAGGTCGATGACCTTGACGCCGGTCTCGAACATCTCGGTCTTCGACTCGAGCTCGTCGAAGTTCGGGGCCTTGCGGTGGATGCCCCAGCGCTCGCCCGTGTACTTCTCGTCGGTGTTCAGCACCTCACCGAGGGTGTTGAACACCTTGCCCTTGGTGAAGTCGCCGACGGGGACGGTGATGGAGGCACCCGTGTCGGTGACCGGGGCCTGGCGGACCAGACCGTCGGTGGGCTGCATGGAGATGGTGCGGACCAGGCCGTCACCCAGGTGCTGGGCGACCTCCAGGGTCAGCGTCTTCTTCGCGCCGTCCTCGGCCGGGTCGGCGACCTCGACGTGAAGGGCGTTGTAGATGTCGGGCATGGCGTCGACGGGGAACTCCACGTCGACGACCGGGCCGATGACCCGGGCGACGCGGCCCGTGGCAGCGGCCGTCTCAACTGTCGTCGTCATTACCTGTCACTCCCCGCGTTCGCGTCGGCCAGGGCTGCGGAGCCACCGACGATCTCGCTGATTTCCTGGGTGATTTCGGCCTGTCGGGCCGCGTTGGCAAGGCGGGAGAGCGTGTTGATCAGCTCGCCCGCGTTGTCGGTGGCCGACTTCATCGCGCGGCGGGTGGCGGCGTGCTTGGAAGCGGCCGACTGGAGCATCGCGTTGTAGATACGGCTCTCGACGTAGCGCGGCAGCAGGGCGTCGAGGACGTCCTCCGCCGACGGCTCGAAGTCGTACAGCGGAAGGATCTCGCCCTTCGGCGCCGCCTCCTTCGCCACCTCGTCGAGGCTGAGCGGCAGCAGCCGGTCGTCGAGCGCCGTCTGCGTCATCATCGAGACGAACTCGGTGAAGACGATGTGGAGTTCGTCCACCCCGCCGTCCGCCGTGTCCTTCTCGATCGCCTCGATCAGCGGAGCAGCGACCTTCTTGGCGTCCGCGTAGCTGGGCTCGTCGGTGAAGCCCGACCACGACTCCACGACCTTGCGCTCGCGGAAGTTGTAGTGGGCCAGACCGCGGCGGCCGACGATGTACGTGTCGACCTCCTTGCCCTCCGCCTCAAGGCGCGCCGTCAGCTGCTCGGCGACCTTGATGGCGTTGGAGTTGAAGGCGCCGGCCAGTCCGCGGTCGCTCGTGAGGAGCAGCACCGCGGAACGGGTCGCCGTCTCCGCCTCCGTGGTCAGCGGGTGCTTGGTGTTCGAACCGGTACCGACCGCCGTGACCGCGCGGGTGAGCTCGGTCGCGTACGGCGTGGAGGCCGCCACCTTGCGCTGCGCCTTGACGACGCGCGAGGCGGCGATCATCTCCATCGCCTTGGTGATCTTCTTGGTCGCGGTGACGGATCGGATGCGACGCTTGTAGACCCGGAGCTGGGCTCCCATGAGTCAGGTCCCTTCCTTACGTCACTTGGAGACGTTGACGGCCGGGGCGTCCTCGCCGAGCAGCTTGCCGTCCGAGGTCTCGAACTGCTTCTTGAACTCGGCGATCGCGTCGGCGACAGCGCTCAGGGTGTCGTCCGACATCTTGCCGCCCTCCTTGATGGAGGTCATGAGGCCCTGCTCCTTGCGGTGCAGGTACTCCAGCAGCTCCTTCTCGAAGCGGCGGACGTCGGCGACGGGGACGTCGTCCATCTTGCCGGTGGTACCGGCCCACACGGAGACGACCTGGTCCTCGGTCGGCATCGGCTGGTACTGCGGCTGCTTCAGCAGCTCGACCAGACGCATACCGCGCTCCAGCTGCGCCTTCGACGCGGCGTCCAGGTCGGAACCGAAGGCGGCGAACGCCTCCAGCTCGCGGTACTGGGCGAGGTCGAGACGCAGACGACCGGAGACCTGCTTCATCGCCTTGTGCTGCGCGGAACCACCGACTCGGGAGACGGAGATACCGACGTTCAGCGCGGGGCGCTGACCGGCGTTGAAGAGGTCCGACTCCAGGAAGCACTGGCCGTCGGTGATGGAGATGACGTTGGTCGGGATGAACGCCGAGACGTCGTTGGCCTTCGTCTCGACGATCGGCAGACCGGTCATCGAGCCCGCGCCCAGGTCGTCGGAGAGCTTCGCGCAACGCTCCAGCAGACGGGAGTGCAGGTAGAAGACGTCACCCGGGTAGGCCTCACGGCCCGGCGGGCGGCGCAGCAGCAGCGACACGGCGCGGTAGGCGTCGGCCTGCTTGGAGAGGTCGTCGAAGATGATGAGGACGTGCTTGCCCTCGTACATCCACTGCTGACCGATGGCCGAACCGGTGTACGGCGCCAGGTACTTGAAGCCGGCCGGGTCGGACGCCGGGGCGGCGACGATGGTCGTGTACTCCAGCGCGCCGGCCTCTTCGAGGGCGCCACGCACGGAGGCGATGGTCGAGCCCTTCTGGCCGATGGCGACGTAGACGCAGCGGACCTGCTTGTTCACGTCACCGGAGCGCCAGTTGTCGCGCTGGTTGATGATCGTGTCGACGGCCAGGGCGGTCTTGCCGGTCTGGCGGTCACCGATGATCAGCTGGCGCTGGCCGCGGCCGACCGGGGTCATGGCGTCGACGGCCTTGTAACCGGTCTCCATCGGCTCGTGCACCGACTTACGGGCCATGACGCCGGGAGCCTGCAGCTCCAGGGCGCGGCGGCCGGTGGTCTCGATCTCGCCGAGGCCGTCGATCGGGTTGCCGAGCGGGTCGACGACGCGGCCGAGGTAGCCCTCGCCCACGGCGACCGACAGCACCTCGCCGGTACGGCTGACCGGCTGGCCCTCCTCGATACCGCTGAACTCACCGAGGACGATGGCGCCGATCTCGCGCTCTTCCAGGTTGAGTGCGAGGCCGAGGGTGCCGTCCTCGAACTTCAGCAGTTCGTTGGCCATGGCCGAGGGAAGACCCTCGACCTTCGCGATGCCGTCGCCGGCAAGCGTGACCGTACCGACCTCTTCGCGCGAGGCCGCGTCCGGCTGGTACGACTGGACGAAGTTCTCCAGCGCGTCCCGGATCTCCTCCGGCCGGATCGTGAGCTCCGCCATCTGGGTTCCCTGCTCTCCTTGTTGGGCCCGAAGTTTCACTTTGGGGGGATGGGGACTCCCCCCTGAAAGAGGTGAATCCTCTGCACGGCCCAACCGGGCCGCAGACATACGTACGTACTGCTATGAAGTTGGTGCTAGCTCGCCAGGCGGCGGCCGGCGTCCTCGAGTCGGTCCGCGATCGAGCCGTTGATGACCTCGTCGCCGACCTGGACCCGCATCCCGCCGAGGACGCCGGGGTCCACGTCGAGGTTCAGGTGCATGGGACGGCCGTAGAGCTTCGCCAGGGCGGCGCCGAGGCGTCGCTTCTGGGGGTCGCTCAGCGGGACCGCGGAGGTGACGACGGCGACCATGCGGTCCCGGCGCTCGGCGGCGAGCTTGGACAGGGACTCGAGTCCCCCCTCCAGGCTACGTCCACGCGGCGCGGTCACGAGGCGCGTCACCAGACGCTCGGTGGTGGCCTTGGCGCGGCCGCCGAGCAGGCTGCGCAGCAGCTCGCGCTTGGCGGAGGTACCGGCGGCACGGTCGGTCAGCGCGGACCGCAGCTCCGTGTTCGAGGCGACGATCCGGCCGAAGCGGAACAGCTCGTCCTCGACGTCGTCGAGCGTGGCCGACTGCTGCGCGGCCGTGAGGTCGGCGACATCGGCCAGCTGCTCCAGCGCGTCAACCAGGTCACGGGGCTGCGACCAGCGGGAACGCACCAGGCCCGACACCAGGTCGGCGGTGGTCGAGCCGACCTGCCCGCCGAGGATGCGGACGACCAGCTCGGCCTTGGCCTCGCCGGACTGCGCCGGGTCGGTCAGGACCCGACGCAGCGACACCTCACGGTGGAGCAGAGCGGTGACGGCGGCCAGCTCGTCGGCGAGCCGCGCCGCGTCCACGGACGTGGAGTCCGTCAGCGCGTCGAGACGCGTCCGTGCGGCTGCCAGGGCCTCGCGGCTCGCTCCGTTCATCGCGTGGCCTCGGCCTTCTCCTCGAGGTCGTCGAGGAAGCGGTCGATCACGCGGCTCTGCCGGGCGTGGTCCTCCAGGGACTCGCCGACGAGCTTGCCGGCCAGGTCGGTGGCGAGCTTGCCCACGTCCTGACGCAGCGCCGAAGCGGCGGCCTTGCGGTCGGCCTCGAGCTGCGAGTGACCGGCGGCGATGATCTCCTCGCGCTGACGCTGGCCCTCGGCCCGCATCTCGGCGATGAGCGTGGCGCCCTGCTCCTGCGCCTCCTGGCGCAGCCGCGCGGCCTCGTGCCGAGCTTCGGCGAGCTGAGCCTTGTACTGCTCGAGCACGCTCTGGGCCTCGACCTTCATGCGGTCGGCCTCTTCGATACCGCCCTCGATCGCGTCGCGGCGCTCTTCCAGAACCTTGTTGATGTTCGGGAGCGCCTTCTTCCAGAAGAAGAAGAACACGATGGCGAAGGCGATGGCGCCCACGAGCAGCTCGGGGCCGGGCGGGACGAGCGGGTTCTGCTCTTCCCCGGCCGCCAGCTGTACCAGGTTGGCGATCACATCAGTGCCTCTCGTTGAAAGGTTCGCTCGTCAGGGCTCGATCATCCGTAGACGAACGGCATGACGATGCCGATGAGGGCGAGCGCCTCACAGAAGGCGAAGCCGAGGATCTGGTTGGCACGGATCAGGCCGGCGGCCTCGGGCTGACGGGCCAGGGCCTGGGTGCCGTTGCCGAAGATGATGCCGACGCCGACGCCGGGGCCGATGGCGGCGAGGCCGTAGCCGACAGCACCGATGTTGCCTTCGAGGGCGGCAAGGGTCTCCATGGCAGCCATGCTGATTCTTCCTTCTCTTTCATGGACCGGCGGGGGTTGGCCACCGGACGTTCTGGGGGCTTGTGAAGCGGCGGTGCTCAGTGGTGCTCGGCGAGCGCGCCCTGGATGTACGAGCAGGCGAGGAGCACGAAGACGTACGCCTGGACGGCCTGCACGAAGAGCTCGAAGAGGATCATGACGATGGTCATGATGAAGGAGACACCGGCCGCCGGGATCATCCAGCTGTTCAGCAGGTACCAGGAGGCGACGGTGAACATGACCAGCATCAGGTGGCCGGCGAACATGTTGGCGAACAGTCGCACCGCGTGCGTGAACGGGCGGACCAGCAGGTTCGAGAAGAACTCGATGACCACCACGAGGGGCAGCACCGGGCCGAGCGACTTGTCGTAGCCGGTGACGTTCTTGAAGAAGCCGATGAAGCCGTGCTTCTTGAAGGTCAGCGAGACCCAGACCACGTAGACGACCAGGGCGAGGACCATCGGGTAGGCGATGATCGACGACACCGGGAACTGGGCCAGCGGGATCACGGACCAGATGTTCATGATCCAGATGAAGAAGAACAGCGAGACCATCAGCGGGACGTACTTCTCGCCTTCCTTCCGGCCCAGCGTCTCGTAGACGATGCCGCGGCGCACGAAGTCGTAGCCCGCCTCGCCGATCATCTGCAGCTTGCCCGGGACCACCTTGGCCTTGCCGAAGGCGAGGGTGAAGAAGGTGATCACCAGGAGGGTGGTGACGAGGGCGAGCAGCATCACCTTGTTGAACTCGAACCCGCCGACCGTGGCGATCGGCTTGAAGAGGAACGAGTGCAGGCCCGGAGCCGGGAAGCCACAGCCGTTGTCGGACATGATCCGACAGCTCCAGTCAAAGGCGAGCTGGGTCTGGTCAGCACTCACCACGGGCTCCTTCGGCGTGACGCATGGGTACGGCAACCTCGTTGTGTCGGCGCGGCGCGCAGCCGCGGGTCGGCACTGGACTGGTGTTACGGATGTGGGGGCGGCTGGGGGGCATCAAGCCTCGCGATTGAGCAGGCGTCAGCTCAGATGCCCGCGCCCGCGATGCCGCAGTTGGCACCGGACGATAGCAGGAGTTCGCACACGCCCTTATCCCGGCCCTACTCCTCACGACGAGTGCCCCGATTTTTCGGGCTTGTTGCCCGTCGGCGCATCGGGTTCGACATAGAGGATCTTGGCCTTCATATGCGCCCGCGTCTGTGCGGCGATCCACACGAGGGTGGTGGCGACGAGCGTGAACGCGAAGGCCCTGGGGTGGAACAGAGTGGTGTTCTTGAACGCGGACAGAAAGATGAACAACAGGAGAATCTGTGCCGCGTAAAGCATGAGGCCCATCATCTGGAAGAGATGAGGAAGCGATTTGGCAGTGCGCTGCAGAACGTAGAGCCCGATTCCCATGAAGAGGATCGTGATCACCGCGGCCACGACGGCGCCGAGAGCCCCCTCGCCTCCGACGACCTCACCGCTGACGACAGCGGCGATCGCGCCGGCGGCTGCCGTGGGTACGGCGGCCTGAAGGAGGGTCCGGACGTCATTGGACGGCATGGCGGCAACTCCGCTTGCTAAGGGGGCAGGGTGTCGTCATGGACGAGCGTAGACCCCGGGGGCGAGCGAGAATCTCGCGCCAACGGACCGTCGCAGTGCGGTCCTTCGACTCTGTCCCGGGTTCTCGTGAACCGTATCACAAACTATTTGATGAGGTCTTTACCTGAATGCTGTGCCAGGTGTCACACATGAGGGTGAAGCTGCCCGTCTGTGCAAAATCCACGCCGACTTGTCTGGTATAAGGCCGTTTTGCGTCGTCACGTGCTCGCATGACATCGGCAAAGTGTTAGTCAGATTCTTACCTTGCCGTCAGCGCGATGCGCCGCCCCTCCGCCGGCACGACGGACGGCCGGAGGCCGTGCGCGAGGTGCCGCGCACGGCCTCCGGCCGGTTCTGCGAGTGGGGCGACGACGGCTCCGCGCGGAGCCGTCGCTCAGCGGCGCGCGCCCGCCGGGCTGCGTTCCGGTTCGTGGCTGCGGCCGCCGATCGCCGTCGCGCCGTCGAGGGAGGGCGTCCAGTCGGCGACGGGCTCCGGGGCGGCCGCCGGGACCGTCCGGCGGCGGTAGCGGGGCGGTACGAAGCGCTCCGCCCAGCGCGGCGCACGCGGCGTGAAGCGAGGCAGCAGCAGCAGGAAGAGACCGACCCCGCTGAACATGGCGATGGCGAGGACGATCCACATGGACGCCGAGTTCACCGTGTACGCCAGGGTGCCGAACGCGATCACCGCGGACCAGAAGTACATGATCAGCACGGCCCGGCTGTGCGAGTGCCCGACCTCCAGGAGCCGGTGGTGCAGATGCCCCCGGTCGGCGGCGAACGGCGACTGGCCACGCCAGGTGCGGCGCACGATCGCGAGGATCAGGTCGGCCGCCGGAATCGCGATGATGGTCAGCGGCATCAGCAGCGGGATGTAGACCGGGACCATTGCGTAGACCGTGCTGCGCTCGGAGCCGTACAGGCCCATCACGTCCGGGTCGACCTGACCCGTGATGGAGATCGCGGCGGCCGCCAGCACCAGGCCGATCATCATCGAACCGGAGTCGCCCATGAAGATCCGGGCGGGATGCATGTTGTGCGGCAGGAAACCGAGGCACATGCCCATCAGGACCGCCGCGAAGAGGGTGGCGGGGGCCGCGGCCTCGATGCCGTAGCTGTACCAGAGGCGGTAGGCGTACATGAAGAACGCGGCGGAGGCGATGCAGACCATGCCGGCCGCGAGACCGTCGAGGCCGTCGACGAAGTTGACCGCGTTGATGGTGATGACGACCAGGGCGACCGTGAGCAGGGTGCCCTGCCACTGGGTCAGCGCGACGATCCCCACGCTGGGGATGGGCAGCCACAGGATCGTCAGACCCTGCATGACCATCACACCGGCGGCGATCATCTGGCCGCCGAGCTTGATCAGGGCGTCGATCTCGAACTTGTCGTCCAGGACGCCGATGAGCCAGATCAGCGCGGCCCCGGAGAGCAGCGCGCGCGGTTCGTTGGACTCGGCGAAGACCTGGCTGAGATTGGTCAGATGGTCGGCTACCAGCAGACCGGCGCACAGCCCGAAGAACATCGCGATGCCGCCGAGGCGGGGCGTGGGTTCACGGTGGACGTCACGCGCACGGATCTCCGGCATGGCTCCGGCCACGATCGCGAACTTCCGCACCGGCCCTGTCAGCAGGTACGTCACCGCGGCCGTGATGCAGAGCGTCAGGAGGTATTCACGCACGGGCTTCCCCACAGGTCTCGCTGGCCATCACAGCCTCACACCCTAGCGATGCGCGCGACGATGCACGCATACGGTGGAGGACATCCGGGTAGCGACGATGGTTGCACGTGATGCTGTGCCTGGTGGCGCGCCTACCCCACCTCAGCGCGGATACGGCGGAAATCTTCCGGCCAGGTCCCGCACTTCTTCACGCGTCCGCTTGCCGTCGCCGCCGTCCCGCAGGGCCCCCGCGAACAGCGCCGCGAGCCGCACCATCTCCGCCTCGCCCATGCCCTGGGTGGTCAGCGCGGCCGTGCCGAGCCGCAGGCCACGGGCGTCCCCGTGCGGAAGCGCGCAGCAGTCCAGGACCATCCCGGCGGCCGCGAGCCGCCCCTTGGCCGTGCGGCCTTCGATCCCGAGTGGCGCGGTATCGACGGTCAGCAGGTGCGTGTCGGTGCCGCCGGTGACGACCACGAGCCCCTCCTCGGCCAGCCCCCGGGCCAGCACGCGGGCGTTCGCGACCACCTGATGGGCGTACGCGGTGAACGCCGGGGTTGCCGCCTCCCCGAACGCGACGGCCTTCGCGGCGATGGTGTGCATCTGCGCGCCGCCCTGGGTGAACGGGAACACCGCCCGGTCCACCCGCTCGGCCAGCTCGCTCCCGCACAGCAGCATCCCTCCGCGCGGGCCCCGCAGCACCTTGTGCGTGGTGGCGCACACGATGTCGGCGTACGGCACCGGGTTGGGCGCCGCTCCCCCGGCGACCAGCCCGATCGGATGGGCCGCGTCGGCGATGAGATAGGCGCCCACCTCGTCGGCGACCTCGCGGAAGAAGGCGTAGTCGAGGTGCCGGGGGTAGGAGATGGATCCGCACACGATGGCCTTGGGCCGGTGGGTGCGGGCCAGGGTGCGCACCTGCTCGCGGTCGACCAGCCCCGACTCGGCCTCCACGCCGTACCCGACGAAGTCGAACCAGCGGCCGGAGAAGTTGGCGGGTGAGCCGTGGGTGAGATGGCCGCCGAAGTGCAGGCCCATCGCGAGGACGGTGTCGCCGGGGCGCAACAGGGCGGCGTAGGCGGCCAGGACGGCCGAGGAACCCGAGTGCGACTGGACGTTGGCGTGCTCGGCCCCGAACAGTGCCTTGGCGCGCTCCACGGCGAGCCGTTCGGCGACGTCCGCCATCTCGCAGCCGCCGTGGTACCGGGCCCCCGGATACCCCTCCGCGTACTTGTTCGCGAGCGGTGATCCCAACGCGGCCAGCACCGCGGGCGAGGTGAAGTTCTCCGCGGCGACGAGCTGCAGCGTCGTCGCCTGCCGATCCCGCTCCCCGAGCAGGATGTCGGCCAGCTCGGGGTCCTGCCGCCGCAGGACATCCGCCTCGAGAACAGGGGTGACCGACATGATGCGCTCCGGGGCGTCGACGATGACGTAGCACCAATGTAGGCCCGGGACGCCCGGGATGCCCGGTGTCGTGCCGTACGGACCGGAGCCCGGCGCCGGCTACGCCCTGGCCGGCACCCCCGTCAGTGCCGTCACCACCGGAGCCGATCCCCGACGCATCTCTCGCGGCGCTCGGCCCTGGCGGGCCTCCCGGCTTCGAGATGCTGCGCCGGACTCCGTCCGCCGACTACGCCCACCCGGATCAAGCCCGAGCCGGCACCCCCGTCAGTGCCGTCACCACCGGATCCAGCGCCTGGTGTATCTCGTCGCCCACCGACCGGAAGAAGGGCAGGGGCGCGCCGTACGGGTCGTAGACCTCGTCGGCCTCGGCGGTCGGGGCGAGGAGCCACCCGCGTAGAGCCGCCGCCGCGCGGACCAGCGCACGCGCGCGGACGACCATGCCCTCCTCCAGGGGAGGCAGCGTGGTCGGGTCGATCGCGCGGACCAGCCGGGTGAACTCCTTCAGGGTGAAGGTGCGCAGCCCCGCGGAGTGCCCCATGGAGATGACCTGCGCCCGGTGGTCGCGGGTGGCCGTCAGCACCAGGTCGGCGCGGATGACGTGCTCGTCCAGCAGCTCACGCCCCGTGAAGCCGGAGGCGTCCGCGCCGAAGTCCGCGAGGACCGCCTCCGCGTTCGCCTCCATCGGCGCCCCCTCGTGCCCCCACGTCCCCGCGCTCTCGACGACCAGCCCGCCCCACAGCGGGTCGCCGAGCCGGTCCGCCAGGGCATGCCGGGTCAGCCGCTCGGTGATCGGCGAGCGGCACACGTTGCCGGTGCTGACGTGGAGGATGCGGAAGGTGTCCCGCGGCAGCCCCGTGAAGGTCCGCGTCTCTTCCCCGTCCCATATGCCACGCCCCGCGTCAGGGGCCGTCAATTCGCCACCTCAAGGTCGGGTACGACCTTGCGGAGCTCCTCCGCCGACAGGGCCCCGGCACGCAGCAGCACCGGCACCTTGCCCGTGACATCGACGATCGACGACGGTTCGTTGCTCGGGGTCGGCCCGCCGTCCAGGTAGACGGAGACGGAGTCGCCGAGCATCGCCTCGGCGGCGTCGCAGTTCTCCGGCGCCGGGTGACCGGTCAGGTTGGCCGAGGAGACCGCCATGGGGCCGACCTCGGTCAGCAGCTCGATCGCGACCGGGTGCAGCGGCATGCGCACGGCGACGGTGCCCCGGGTGTCGCCGAGGTCCCACTGCAACGACGGCTGGTGCTTGGCGACGAGCGTGAGCGCGCCCGGCCAGAACGCGTCGACGAGCTCCCAGGCCATCTCGGAGAAGTCCGTGACGAGGCCGTGCAGGGTGTTCGGGGAGCCGATGAGCACGGGCGTGGGCATGTTGCGCCCCCGGCCCTTGGCCTCCAGCAGGTCGGCCACGGCCTCCGACGTGAAGGCGTCCGCGCCGATGCCGTACACGGTGTCCGTCGGCAGCACCACGAGTTCGCCCCGGCGAATGGCGGACGCGGCCTCGCGCAGACCGGTGGCGCGGTCGGTCGCGTCGTTGGTGTCGTATCGCCGTGCCATCTAGCGAGCCTCCTCGTACACGTACTGCTGCTGGGGGGTTGTCGTCGGGCGCGTGCTCATCAGGGCAGCGCCTTGCGGGCGGTCGCGAACCGCGGCCGGTTGTTGAGGTCCGGGTGGTCGGCCGCGTCGGCCCAGCCCCGCTCCTCGGTGAAGATCCAGGGCACCTGGCCGCCCTGGGTGTCGGCGTGCTCGATGACGACGACACCGCCGGGGCGGAGGAGCCTGTGCGCCGTGCGTTCGAGGCCTCGGATCAGATCCAGGCCGTCCTCCCCTGAGAACAGGGCGAGTTGGGGATCGTAGTCGCGTGCCTCGGGTGCCACGTACTCCCACTCGGTGAGCGGGATGTACGGCGGGTTGGAGACGACGAGGTCGACCTGGCCGTCGAGGTCGCGGAAGGCGTCCAGGGCGTTGCCCTGGCGCAGGTCGACGCGGGAGCCCGCCATGTTCTTGCGGGTCCACGTCAGCGCCTCCTCGGACAGCTCCACGGCGTGCACGCGCGAGCGCGGCACCTCCTGGGCGAGGGCGAGGGCGATCGCGCCGGAGCCGGTGCACAGGTCGACGATCAGCGGCTCGACGACGTCCATCGCGCGGACGGCGTCTATGGCCCAGCCGACCACCGACTCGGTCTCGGGCCGGGGCACGAACACCCCGGGCCCGACCTGAAGTTCGAGGTAGCGGAAGTAGGCCCGCCCGGTGATGTGCTGGAGCGGCTCACGCTGCTCGCGCCGGGCGATGACCTCCCAGTACCGGGCGTCGAAGTCGGCGTCCTTGACGGTGTGCAGCTCGCCCCGCTTGACGCCGTGCACGAACGCGGCGAGCTCCTCCGCGTCGTTGCGCGGCGAGGGCACGCCGGCGTCGGCCAGGCGCTGGGTGGCCTGGGCCACTTCCGCGAGCAGCAGGCCGCGGGGGTTTGGGGGTCGCCCCCCAAGATGATGCTGCACGCAAGTCCTCCGTCGTACTCTTCGTGCCCGTAACGGCCCTACGCGGCTGCCAGCTTCGCGGCCGAGTCCGCGTCGACACAGGCCTGGATCACCGCGTCGAGTTCCCCGTCCAGCACCTGGTCCAGGTTGTAGGCCTTGAAGCCGACACGGTGGTCCGAGATGCGGTTCTCCGGGAAGTTGTACGTGCGGATCTTCTCGGAGCGGTCGACGGTACGGACCTGGCTGCGGCGGGCGTCGGCGGCTTCCTTCTCCGCCTCCTCCTGTGCCGCGGCGAGCAGCCTGGAGCGCAGGATACGCATCGCCTGCTCCTTGTTCTGCAGCTGGCTCTTCTCGTTCTGGCAGGAGGCGACGACTCCGGTGGGAATGTGCGTGATGCGCACGGCGGAGTCGGTGGTGTTGACGGACTGGCCGCCGGGCCCGGAGGAGCGGTAGACGTCGATCCGCAGGTCGTTCATGTTGATCTCGACGTCGACCTCCTCGGCCTCGGGTGTGACCAGCACACCGGCGGCGGAGGTGTGGATGCGGCCCTGGGACTCGGTGGCCGGCACGCGCTGGACGCGGTGCACGCCGCCCTCGTACTTCAGCCGGGCCCAGACGCCCTGCCCGGGCTCGGTGGCGCCCTGGCCGCCCTTGGTCTTCACGGCGACCTGGACGTCCTTGTAGCCGCCCAGCTCGGACTCGGTGGAGTCGATGATCTCGGTCTTCCAGCCGACGCGCTCGGCGTACCGCAGATACATCCGGAGCAGGTCGCCGGCGAACAGCGCGGACTCGTCCCCCCCTGCGCCGGCCTTGATCTCCAGGATGACGTCCTTGTCGTCGGACGGGTCCCGGGGCACGAGCAGCAGCCGCAGCTTCTCCGTCAGCTCCTCGCGCTGCTTCTCCAGGTCCTTGACCTCGGCGGCGAAGTCCGGGTCGTCCGCGGCGAACTCACGGGCCGTGTCGATGTCG
The DNA here is from genome assembly GCF_032598905.1 of Streptomyces sp. 11x1. Classification (NCBI taxonomy): domain Bacteria; kingdom Bacillati; phylum Actinomycetota; class Actinomycetes; order Kitasatosporales; family Streptomycetaceae; genus Streptomyces; species Streptomyces sp. 11x1. Next base: position 3,382,301 of record NZ_CP122458.1, read on the forward strand.
TCGCCGGTCTGCTTCCAGGAGCGGTACGTGCCGACGATCGGGGTCAGCTCCGCATAGCGCTTGTTCAGCTTGCGCGCGTTGGCCTGGTCCGCGTGGACCGACGGGTCGGCGAGCTTCTTCTCCAGGTCGGCGTGTTCCCCGACCAGTTCCTCGACCGCCTCGAACATCTTCTCCGGCTCCCTGTACGACGTACGACGTTGTGAGTGGGCTGCACCGCAAAGCGCCGGTCCCGACGCCCCCGATGGGGGCGCCGCGGACCGGCGCTGGGGGCTCGCTACTTCTTGGCAGCGGCAGCCTTGCCGAAGCGGGCCTCGAAGCGGGCCACGCGGCCACCGGTGTCGAGGATCTTCTGCTTGCCCGTGTAGAACGGGTGGCACTCGGAGCAGACCTCGGCACGGATGGTGCCGCTCTCGATCGTGCTGCGGGTGGTGAACGACGCGCCACAGGTGCAGCTGACCTGCGTCTCGACGTACTCGGGGTGGATGTCGCGCTTCAAGGTGTCTCCTAGTTTCGGGAGGGCGCCGGGTCGCGTCCGCGGGGTGCGAGCGCGTGAACCGGAGCCGACGTACCAGTCTGCCAGCACTGGCGTCATCTCCCAAAACCAGGGGGTGCCGCCAGGTATTCCCCCGGGCTTTCATCGACTGCGGGCAGCCGTGCCGCTGGGGCGATGGGGGCACCTCCCGCTCGAGCGAAGCCGAGAGTGGGGGAGGGTGGGCGCAGGCGGCACCCTGTCAGCGCCGGTAAGCGCCTCCTGGTCCCGGCCGGCCGTGCCACGGGGTGCCTCGTCAGCGCCGTACGCGACCGCAGGGCCGTCGTGGCTTGTCGCGCAGTTCCTCGCGCCCCTAGTAGATTGTCGCGGCTTAATTTCGTCGTGTGGTTGGGTAGAGGTGGCGCAGTTTCACGCGTGCGTCGTCGGTGGTGAAGTGCCAGTCGACTTGGCGCTGGTTGCTGTTGGTGTGCTGCTGCCAGGCGGCGAGTTCGGTGTTGAGCACGGTGAGGTCGTCGATGCGGCGGTCCAGGCACTGACGGGTGAGCGCGGAGAGCTCGATCTCGGCGATGTTGAGCCAGGACCCGTGTTTGGGGGTGTGGTGGATCTCCAGGCGCTGGGCCAGCGCGAAGGCCTTTGCCGGGTCGAACGCCTCGTAGAGCGAGGCGGTGGTGTGGGTGTTGAGGTTGTCCATCACCAGCACGACCGTGGCGGCGTCGGGATAGTCCACGGTCAGCAGGTGCTCGACCTGGTGCGCCCAGTCGACCCTGGTCCGGCGGGACTGCGCGTCCACGCGCCGCCATCCGCGCAGCGGCTCGACCCAGCAGAAGATCGAGCAGGTCCCCGAGCGGACGTACTCGTTGTCCTCGCGCCGGTCACGGCCCGGCCGCGCGGGGAGCGGATCACGGACGTGGCCGAGCAGCTGGTACGGCTTCTCGTCCATGCACACCACCGGGCGCGCCGGGTCGAAGGGCCGGTGATAGACCGCCAGGACGTCCTCCATCGCCGCGGCGAAGGCCGCGTTCGCGGCCGGCGGGATGGTCCAGCACTTCTTCACGTGAGGGCGCAGTTCCGTTTTTTTAAGACCCGCCCGATCGTGGAGTGGTCCAGATCCGGGATGTCCTCGGCCAGCGCGACGTGCTTCTCCAGCAGGCGCAGCGACCAGCGGGCGTGTCCTTCGGGCGGCGTCGAGCAGGCCAGCGCAATCAGTCTTGCCTCGACCTCGCCGGTCACCGGGGAGGGCACCGGCGGCAGTGCGCGTTCCTTCCGGCCGACCGTGGCCCACACATCGCCGCCGGTCTCCGCATACCGCTTCGAGATCAGGCGGACCGAATCGCACGAGACCCCGACCCGCTCCGCGATCACCGCCCGCGGAGCGACCTCGCCGGCCGAGGTGTCCAACGCGAGCAGCACCCGCGCCCGCCTGATCATCGACGCGCTGCGGACCCCCGTCGTCGTCACACGCTCCAACGCCCGACGGTCTTCGGCACTCAAGACAACCGGATACTTCTTCTGCGAGGACACAGCACCCCCTGCCCGGCCGGACGGAAGCATCAAGCGAAGCCTGCCCGACACCAACTCCACCAACCATAACGACACTTAGTCGCGACAGTCTACTAGGTGCCGGCCGTCACCACGCCCTCCGCGGCCCCCGTCGCCGTCCCCTTCGTCGCCGACTTGGGGATCGCCTTGTCGGCCTTCAGCGCAGCCCAGACCCGCTTCGCCTTCGCCTCGTCCACCAGCACCCGGTTCAGGTCGTCGGGGTCGTACTGCACCGGCATCGTGACCATGGTCATGTTCTTGGAGCTGATGCCCTTCAGACCGTTCGCGAAGGACGCGAGGTCCTTGACGTCCTTCAGTTCGGAGTCGGTGGTCACCGCGTCGGTCGCGGTGTCGGCGAGATCGTAGAGCTTCGTCGGGTTGCTGAAGATCCCGACCGACTTGACCTGCTCGATCAGCGCCTTGATGAACGCCTGCTGGAGCTGGATGCGCCCCAGGTCCGACCCGTCGCCCACCCCGTGCCGCGTCCGCACGAGCCCGAGCGCCTGCTTGCCCGTGAGCGTGTGCTCCCCGGCCTTGAGGTTCAGATGGCTGTCGGGGTCCTTGATGTCCTTGGTGGTGGTGATGGGCACCCCACCGAGGACGTCGATCAGCTTCTCGAAGCCCGCGAAGTCCACCTCGATGTAGTGGTCCATCCGGATCCCGGTCATGGACTCGACGGTCTTCACCGCACACGCCGCGCCGCCCGTCGAGTACGCGGAGTTGAACATCGCGTACGAGGCCGCCGGGTGCGCCGTACCCTTCGCGTCCGTGCACTCGGGCCGCTCGACGAGGGTGTCGCGGGGGATGGAGACCACGCTGGCCCGCTTGTGGCCCTCGTAGACGTGCACGACCATCGCCGTGTCGGAGCGGGCACTGCCGTCGTCGACGCCGCCGCCCAGCTTCTTGTTGCTGCCCGAACGAGTGTCGGAGCCGAGGAGCAGGATGTCCTGCGAGCCGTTGTCGACGTCGAGGGGCCGGTCGGTGCCGAGGGCCTGGTTGATGTCGACGCTCTTGATGTTGCCGTTGAGCTTGAAGTAGAGGTAGCCGATCCCGGTGCCGCCCAGCACCAGGACGCCCGCTGCGGTCCAGACGACAGCGAGCGCCGCTCTGCTGTGCCCGTCGCGTGTCTTGCGGCGACGGCCCTTGGCCGCGCGGTGGCGCGGGCCGGTGGTGCCGGTCTTCCCCGGTATGCCGGCGTCCGGCGTGCTGTCGGCGGACATCTGCTCCTCGTTCTCTCTCCGGTCGGTTACCCCCTGCGCTCAGGCCCAGGCCTGTCGGGTCGGACGCGGCCGTGCCACGGCGTCGCCGCTCCATGACCGGTCCGCCCGGTCAGACGGGATATGCCGGGAAAGGGTTGCACAACGAACGGTGCCCATCGCGCAAAGCACGATGGGCACCGTGTGTGACGGATGAGCCCGGCGGGACCGGGCTCACCTGGTGTTTCAGCCGAGCAGGTCGTACTGGGCGTAGCTGGTGCCGACCGAGACGCGTGTGCTGAAGATCTCGCTCGTGGCCTTGCCGGTGCCCTTGTAGAGGTACATCGTGCCGGACGGCTTACGGGCCAGCAGGTCCGCCCTGCCGTCGCCGTTCACGTCACCGGGAGTGATGAGCGTGTTGTAGGCGCTCCAGTCCGAGCGGACCTTGATCCGGGTGGCGAAGGCGCCCGTGCCGGACTTGCCGGTGCCCTTGTAGAGGTAGACGTTCGAGCCGGTCTTGGTGCGCGCGATCAGGTCGGCCTTGCCGTCGCCGGTGAAGTCGCCGTGGCCGAGCACCGCGTTGTACGTGTTCCAGCCCGTGCCGACCTTGACGCGGGTCGAGAACGCCCCGTTGCCCTTGCCCGGGTAGATCCACAGGGCGCCCGCCGAGTCGACCGAGAGCAGGTCGGGCAGCGCGTCGCCGGTGACGTCACCGGGGGTGAGGATCCGGGTGCGGGTCTTCCAGTTGTCGAAGATCTGCGTGGTCGACCAGGTCTTGGACGAGGGCACGTACCGCCGCCAGAAGACGTCACCGTCGGAGGAGCGGCGCAGGACGTAGTCCTGGTAGCCGTCCCGGTTCAGGTCGGTCTGCTGGACCAGGTTGTAGCCCTTCCAGCTGCCCTCGGCGGTCAGGGCCTTGCGGTCACCGAGCTTGGAGCCCGTGGAGGCGCGGACGTAGCCCTTGCCGGTCTCCTTGTTGCGCAGGAAGACGTCGGCCTTGCCGTCCCGGGTGATGGCGGCGTCGTCGACCCTCGGGTAGACCGCACCGACGTAGGTGCTGACCTTGGCGAAGACCGGGTAGGCGCCCTTGTACACGCAGTCCTCGACGCCCCATGAGACGACGCCGACGACCTTGCTGTTCACGACGAGCGGGCCACCGGAGTCACCGTTGCAGGTGGCGGTGGTCGTGGCGTCGGTGCCGCCGGCGGGCTTGCCCGCGCAGACCATGTGCCCCTTGACGAACCAGGGGCTCCAGGTGTTCGCGCAGGTCGTGTCGCTGACGATCGGCAGGGTGGCCGTCTTCAGCGTCTGCGAGATGTCCTGGTTGGTGGAGCTGGTACGGCCCCAGCCGTAGGCCCTGGCGCTGGTGCCCGCCGCGTACGAGGCCGTGTCGCCGGACGTCGTCATCTTGATCGGCGTGGCCTTGACGGGGGCGGACAGCGTGAGGACCGCGACGTCGTTGTCGATCGCCTCCTCGTCCCACGAGGAGTGGTTCCACTGGCGCGAGACCTTGCTGGGGGTGCCGCCGTGGTAGTCGAGGTGGTCGAGGCTGCCGTCGGACTTGTAGACGGCCGTGGGCAGCTGGTCGGTGCCGGTGACGACCTCGCCGTACTTGACCCAGTTGTAGTGATTCTTGTCGACGCAGTGCGCGGCGGTGAGGATCTTCGTCGGCGAGACGACCGTACCGCCGCAGAAGAAGCCGAGGTCCTGCGTCGGGTCGTAGTACCAGAGCTGCGCCATCCAGGGCGCGTTGGCGATGGTCGTCTCCGAGCCGCCGATGATCTGGGCGGACGGCTTCATGCCGCTGTCGCTGTCGCTGTCCGTGCTCGCGGTCGACGACGGCTCCCGCGTCACGGCCACGGTGTCGTCCGCCGCCATCGCCTTGGCGATGCGTACATCCGCCTCGTCCGGTGTCGAGGTGCTGTCGGCGCCGGCCGCGCTCGCGGACGACATCAGTAGCGTCCCGGCTATCGCGGCGGCTATGGCTCCGGACACAGGTCTGGCCACTCAATTCCCCCCTGGGAGTGCATGGATTGATCAGATTGATCAGATCGTGCAGAAACTGATCGTGGAAGACCGTGATCGTACACGTGTCGCATACAGAAAACTGGGGCCACCCTCACAAAGAGGGTGGCCCCAGCGTTTGCAGAGGTACGAGACCTAGTCGCCGTTACCGGGCGTGGGCGTCGTCTTCTGGATCTGCATCAGGAACTCGATGTTCGACTTGGTCTGCTTCATCTTGTCGAGGAGCAGCTCGATGGCCTGCTGCTGGTCGAGCGCGTGCAGCACCCGGCGCAGCTTCCAGACGACCGCCAGCTCCTCGTTGCCGAGCAGGATCTCTTCCTTACGGGTACCGGACGCGTCCACGTCCACCGCCGGGAAGATGCGCTTGTCGGCGAGCTTGCGGTCGAGCTTGAGCTCCATGTTGCCGGTGCCCTTGAACTCCTCGAAGATCACCTCGTCCATGCGGGACCCGGTGTCCACCAGGGCGGTGGCGAGGATGGTCAGCGAACCGCCGTCCTCGATGTTCCGGGCCGCACCGAAGAAGCGCTTCGGCGGGTACAGGGCGGTCGAGTCGACACCACCGGACAGGATGCGGCCGGAGGCCGGCGCCGCCAGGTTGTAGGCACGGCCCAGACGCGTGATCGAGTCGAGGAGCACGACCACGTCGTGGCCCAGCTCGACGAGGCGCTTGGCACGCTCGATGGCGAGCTCGGCGACCGTCGTGTGGTCCTCGGCCGGGCGGTCGAAGGTCGAGGAGATGACCTCGCCCTTCACCGACCGCTGCATGTCGGTGACCTCTTCCGGACGCTCGTCGACGAGGACGACCATCAGGTGGCACTCGGGGTTGTTGTGCGTGATCGCGTTGGCGATCGCCTGCATGATCATGGTCTTACCGGTCTTCGGCGGGGCCACGATCAGACCGCGCTGACCCTTACCGATGGGCGAGACCAGGTCGATGATGCGGGTGGTGAGCACGCCCGGGTCCGTCTCCAGACGGAGGCGGTCCTGCGGGTACAGCGGCGTCAGCTTGTTGAACTCGGGACGGCCGCGCCCGGAGTCGGGCGCCATGCCGTTCTGGGAGTCCAGGCGGACCAGCGCGTTGAACTTCTCGCGGCGCTCGCCCTCCTTGGGCTGACGCACGGCACCGGTGACGTGGTCGCCCTTGCGCAGGCCGTTCTTGCGGACCTGGGCGAGGGAGACATACACGTCGTTCGGGCCGGGCAGGTAGCCCGAGGTGCGGATGAAGGCGTAGTTGTCGAGGATGTCCAGGATGCCCGCGACGGGGATCAGGACGTCGTCGTCGGCGAGCTGCGGCTCGGGGGCGCCCATCTCGTCACGGCCACGGCGGCCACGACGGTCCCGGTAGCGGCCGCGACGGCCACGGCGTCCGCCGTCGAAGTCGTCGTCGTCCTGCGGGCCGTTGTCACGCTGACGGTCCTGACGGCCGCCGCCCTGCTGCTGGCCCTGCTGGCCGCGGTCGCGCTGCTGCTGGCCGCCGCCCTGCTGATCGTCGCCCTTGCCTCGGCGGCCGCGGTCGCCGCGCTCACCGCGGTCCCCACGCTCGCCCCGGTCACGGCCACGCTCGCGGCGACCCTGACGGCCCTCGCCGCCCTGGTCACCGGCGTCGGCCCTGGTCTCGGCGGGCGCGGCCGGGGTCTCGGCCTTGGGCTCGCTCTTCGCCTCGGCGGCGACCGTCTCGGGGCTGCCCGCGTCGGCGGTGGCACGGCGCCGACGGCGCTCAGTGGGCGCCTCGTCGCCACCGGCCGGCTGGCCGGGGATCTCGATCTGCTGCTGGGCCACGGCCTTCTCGGCCTTCTCGGCGGGCGCCGCGGCCTTCTTGGCGGTGGCGGTGGCCTTCTCGGCCGGGGCGGCATCGTCGCCCGTGCGCGCCTTCGAGGTGGCGCGGCGCTTCGGCTTGGTCTCGGCGGCGGCCTCGGCCTTCGCCGGGGCACCCCCGCCAGCCTGCGCCTCCTTGATGACCTCGATCAGCTGGCTCTTGCGCATCCGCGCGGTGCCCCTGATGCCGAGGCCGGATGCGACCTGCTGCAGCTCGGCCAGCACCATGCCCTCGAGGCCGGTGCCACGGCGCCGCCGGGAGCCGGCACCGCTGGCAGGCGCGGCGTCCGTGGCGGGCGCGGCAGCGGTGTCCTCGACACGTGCGCCCATCAGATCGGTGGTGTCGCTCACGAAGGGTCCTTCCCTGGAGCGGACGTCGGCCTTCTGGCTCGGCGACCGTTTGTGCTGTCCGGCTTCGGTCCTGTTCGGGTGGACCGTGCCGGGGCGGTGGTCCGCCAAAGGCGGCGGAGGGGAATTTCTGGTGATTCGGCGCTTTCCGGGCCGTGGCACTGATGTGTCTGTGTCACGCAGCTCGGCAACGCCGGTTCCGGAGCCTGCTCGGCAGACCGCTCAGTGCCTGCGTACGGCGTACAGCTTGACGTACGAAGCACAGTGCGGCTTGGGAGACTCCCGGAAGAATGGTTGTCCCGGACGGGGACGATAAGCACCTCGCCATGGCTGGGGCAGGTGCAGACTTGAGGTTAACACTACCGGATCCAACAAACATTCCCCCTCTCGAAATCCGGCAACCGCGCCCCTACGCGTCGCCGGTGTCGACGCCGTGTTCGGCGACGGTGGTGGTGAGCGGCAGGACGCACGCCCCTCGGGCGTCGAGGTCCAGCCGGTTCGCGGCCCATTCCGCACCCGCGAGATCGGCCACCTTGTCGGCGCTGGCCTCGTCGGCCAGGGCCAGGACGGTGGGTCCGGCGCCGGAGATGACCGCCGGGACGCCGTCGGCCCGCAGTCGCTCGACCAGGGCCGCGCTCTCCGGCATGGCGGGCGCCCGGTATTCCTGGTGCAGCCGGTCCTCGGTCGCGGGCAGCAGCAGCTCGGGGCGCCTGGTCAGGGCCTCCACGAGGAGGGCCGCCCGGCCCGCGTTGGTGGCAGCGTCGACGTGCGGGACGTTGCGCGGGAGCAGTCCGCGCGCCGTCTCCGTCAGAACCGGCTTCCCGGGCACGAAAACCACCGGAACGATGGAATCCGCAGGATCCATCCTGATCGCTCGCGCGGCGCCGCCCTCCATCCAGGAGAGCGTGAAACCACCGAGGAGGCAGGCCGCGACGTTGTCGGGGTGGCCCTCGATCTCCGTGGCCAGTTCGAGCAGCGCGGCGTCGTCGAGCCGGTTGTCCCCGCCTATGGTCACGGCGCGGGCGGCGACGATGCCGGCGCAGATGGCGGCGGAGGAGGAGCCGAGGCCACGGCCGTGCGGGATGCGGTTGGCGCAGACGATCTCCAGGCCCCGGGGCTGTCCGCCGAGCAGGTCGAAGGCGGTGCGCAGGGAGCGGACGAGCAGATGCCGCTCGTCGCGCGGGAGCGTCTCGCTGCCCTCCCCCGCGATGTCGACGTGCAGGCCGGAGTCGGCCACCCGGACGACCACGTCGTCATAGAGCCCCAGCGAAAGGCCCAGGGCGTCGAAGCCCGGACCGAGGTTGGCGCTGGTGGCGGGGACGCGCACCCGTACGGCGGCGGCGCGGAACGCTGGACCGGCCATCGCTCGATGACTCTCCTTGAGCTGCGAGATTGACGATTGTCGAATGACATTCGATTGGCGTTCGACAGGTACCTGGAACCCTGCGGCCGCTCAGGACGGCGCGGCGCCGCACCCTTGCGGGGCATATGCAGCGGGCGGGTTCACCACAGCCTATCGAAGGAAGGTTCTGTGGCGACATAGGGCGCACAGGAGGCGCACGATGCGTGTCGTAAGCCCCCTGTGCACCCCCTGTCGGGTCCTGTCAGGGTTATCCCCCGAGAATCGACATCTACGCGCGACTCCCAGGTCTTTTCGAACGGCTGGGCGAGAGGATACGCGAGCAGCCGTCCGTGTCGTTACGCGAGGCCGAGGCGCTCGGCCGCCGTGGCCGCGTCCACCGGGACCGTGACGGGCTGCGGGGCGCCCGCGACGGCCCAGTCGGGGTCCTTCAGGCCGTTGCCGGTGACCGTGCAGACGATGGTCTGGCCCGGGTCGACCTTGCCGGCCTCGGCGGCCTTCAACAGACCGGCCACGGAGGCGGCGGAGGCAGGCTCCACGAACACACCCTCCTGAGCGGCCAACAGCCGGTAGGCGCGCAGGATCTCACGGTCCGTCACCTCGTCGATGGCGCCGCCCGACTCGTCCCGCGCGGCCAGGGCGTACTGCCAGGACGCGGGGTTGCCGATCCGGATCGCGGTGGCGATCGTCGACGGGTCCTTGACGACCTCGCCGCGCACGATCGGCGCGGAACCGGAGGCCTGGAAGCCCCACATCCGTGGCGTCTTGGCGGCGATGCCGTCGGCGGCGTACTCCTTGTAGCCCTTCCAGTAGGCCGTGATGTTGCCCGCGTTGCCCACCGGCAGGACATGGATGTCGGGCGCGTCGCCGAGCATGTCCACGATCTCGAACGCGGCGGTCTTCTGACCCTCGATCCGCACCGGGTTCACCGAATTGACCAGCGCCACCGGGTAGTTGTCGCTCAGTTCACGCGCGAGGGTGAGGCAGTCGTCGAAGTTGCCGTCGACCTGGAGGATCTTCGCACCGTGCACCAGGGCCTGGCCCATCTTGCCCAGCGCGATCTTGCCCTGCGGGACGAGCACGGCCGAGACCATGCCCGCGCGGACGGCGTAGGCGGCCGCGGAGGCAGAGGTGTTGCCCGTGGAGGCACAGATGACGGCCTTCGCGCCCTCTTCCTTCGCACGCGTGATGGCCATGGTCATGCCGCGGTCCTTGAAGGACCCGGTGGGGTTCGCGCCCTCCACCTTGAGGTGGACCTCGCAGCCCGTGCGCTCCGAGAGCACCTGCGCGGGGACGAGGGGCGTACCACCCTCGCGGAGCGTCACGACCGGCGTGCTGTCGGAGACGGGCAGCCGGTCCCGGTACTCCTCGATGATTCCGCGCCACTGGTGGGTCATTGCTGGTTACTCTCCTTCAACCCGCATGATGCTGGCGACACCCCGCACGGTGTCGAGGTTGCGCAGCGCCTCGACGGTCCCGGTGAGGGAGGCGTCGGAGGCGCGGTGGGTGACGACGACGAGAGAGGCCTCGCCGTCCTTGCCCTGCTGCCGAACCGTATCGATCGACACGCCGTGCTCCGCGAACACGGTCGCCACCTGGGCGAGAACTCCCGGTTTGTCGGCGACGTCGAGGCTGATGTGGTAGCGCGTGACGACCTCGCCCATCGGCGAGACCGGCAGGGCGGCATAGGCGGACTCGCCGGGTCCGGTGGAGCCGGCGAGGCGGTTGCGGCATACGGCCACGAGGTCACCGAGCACGGCGGAGGCGGTGGGGGCACCGCCCGCGCCCGGTCCGTAGAACATCAGCTGACCTGCGGCGTCCGACTCCACGAACACGGCGTTGTAGGCGCCACGCACGGAGGCCAGCGGGTGGGTCAGCGGGATCATCGCGGGGTGCACGCGCGCGGTGACGGACCCGCCGTCCGCGGCCCGCTCGCAGATGGCGAGCAGCTTGATGGTGCAGCCCATGTTCTTGGCGGAGGCGAAGTCGGCCGCCGTCACCTCGGTCATGCCCTCGCGGTACACGTCGTCGAGGCGCACACGCGAGTGGAAGGCGATGCCGGCGAGGATCGCGGCCTTGGCAGCGGCGTCGAAGCCCTCGACGTCGGCGGTCGGGTCGGCTTCCGCGTATCCCAGGGCGGTGGCCTCGTCGAGGGCCTCCTGATAACCGGCGCCCGTGCTGTCCATCTTGTCGAGAATGAAGTTGGTCGTCCCGTTGACGATGCCCATCACCCGGTTGATCTTGTCGCCGGCGAGGGACTCGCGCAGCGGCCGGATCAGCGGGATGGCACCGGCGACGGCGGCCTCGTAGTAGAGGTCCGCGTCGTGGTCCCCGGCGGCGGCATGCAGGGCGGCGCCGTCCTGGGCGAGGAGTGCCTTGTTGGCGGAGACGACGGAGGCGCCGTACTCGAACGCGGTGGTGATGAGGGAGCGGGCGGGCTCGATACCGCCGATGACCTCGACGACGACGTCGATGTCCCCCCGTTTGACCAGGGCGGTCGCGTCGGTGGTGACGAGCGCCGGGTCGATGCCCTCACGCACCCGCGAGGGCCGCCGGACCGCCACACCCGCGAGCTCCACCGGGGCGCCGATGCGCGCGGCGAGATCGTCGGCGTGCGTCGTCATGATGCGCGCCACCTCTGAGCCGACAACCCCACAGCCCAGCAGCGCCACCTTCAGCGGACGCGTACGCATCATCCGACCTCGTTTCCTCACATACCGACATACCGAACACGGTGGGACCAGTCTCACTCACCGGACGGGGGTTTCTATCCCCGGTCCGGATCGTGAGACATCTATTTCATTTTCTCAGCGCCGGAGGACGGAGATCTTCCGGCCCTGAGGTTCTTCATCCTTCATTTCCGCCGCGCTTCAGCCGATGTCGAGCCGGAGAAGATCCTCCTCCGTCTCGCGGCGGACGATGACACGGGCCTCTCCATCATTGACGGCGACGACCGGCGGGCGCAGGACGTGGTTGTAATTGCTCGCCATGGAACGGCAGTACGCGCCCGTCGCCGGTACGGCGATCAGGTCACCCGGTGCCAGGTCCGCCGGCAGGAACGCGTCCCTCACCACGATGTCACCGCTCTCGCAGTGCTTGCCGACCACACGCGCGAGCATCGGCTCGGCGTCGGAGGTCCGGGACACCAGCGCGACGCTGTACTCGGCGTCGTAGAGCGCGGTCCTGATGTTGTCCGACATGCCCCCGTCGACGGAGACGTACGTCCGCAGCCCGTCCAGCGGCTTGATGGTTCCGACCTCGTAGAGCGTGAAGGCGGTGGGCCCGACGATGGCCCGCCCCGGCTCGACGGAGATGCGCGGGGCGCGCAGCTTGGCGGCGTCACACTCCCGGTTGACGATCTCGGTCAGCGCCTTGGCGATCTCGTGGGGCTCACGGGGGTCGTCGTCGCTGGTGTAGGCGATGCCGAGCCCGCCGCCGAGGTCGATCTCGGGCAGCTCGACGCCGTGCTCGTCACGGATCTGCTTGAGCAGCCCGACGACGCGGTGGGCCGCGACCTCGAACCCGGAGGTGTCGAAGATCTGCGACCCGATGTGGGAGTGGATCCCGATGAGTTCGAGCCCATCGAGCTTCAGAGCCCGCCGAACGGCCTCCGCGGCCTGCCCTCCCGCCAGCGGAATCCCGAACTTCTGGTCCTCGTGGGCGGTGGCGATGAACTCGTGGGTGTGCGCCTCGACGCCGACGGTGACACGGATCTGCACCCGCTGCCGCGTGCCGAGCGACTGGGCGATGTGCGCGACCCGCACGATCTCCTGGAAGGAGTCGAGCACGATCCGCCCGACGCCGGCCTCGACGGCCCGGCGGATCTCGCTCTCGGACTTGTTGTTGCCGTGGAAGGCGATGCGGTCGGCGGGCATCCCGGCGGAGAGCGCGGTGGCCAGCTCGCCGCCGGAGCAGACGTCGAGGTTGAGCCCCTCCTCGTGCAGCCAGCGCACGATGGCCCGGGACAGGAACGCCTTGCCCGCGTAGAACACGTCGGCGTCCTGCCCGAACGCGGTGCGCCAGGCGCGCGCCCGCGCACGGAAGTCGGCCTCGTCGACGAAGTACGCGGGCGTACCGAACTCCTCCGCAAGCGCCTTCACATCGATCCCGCCGACGCTGACGACTCCGTCGGGGGTACGGGTGACGGTCTGCGCCCACACCTTGGGGTCCAACGTGTTCAGGTCGGCGGGCGGGGCGGAGTAATGCCCCTCGGGAAGCACGTCGGCGTGACGGGGCCCGGCGGGGTGTGCGGAACGGCTCATTTTCCTACGGCTTTCTGTGTGCTCTCTGGGCGGGCGGCGCGGGGGGCTTTGGCCGGCGGTGCGGTGCGGTGCGGTGTGGGCGGACGGGCGGGCGGGCGACGGTGGCTGTCGGCTCTACTGCGCTTCGCTCGCTTGCGGCTTGCGGTCGGCGGCTCGGCTTGCGGTTCGGGCTCGGACCTGGGCTGGGACCTTGGTTGGACCTGGGCTTGGGCTATGGCCTCCGGCTCGCTCGCTCCTCGCTCCTGGCTTGCTCCCTCGCTCGCTCAGAGATATTCGGGTGCGTCGATGCCGAGCAGGGACAGGCCGCCGGCCAGCACCGTCCCGGCGGCTTCGGCAAGGGCCAGCCGGGCCCGGTGGGCGGCCGAGGGTTTCTCGTCGCCGCGCGGCAGCACCGTGGGCTGAAAGGCGAGCAGGGCGTCGGCGAGGACGACCAGGTGCCGGGCGAGACGATCGGGAGCGCGGTGCGTGGCCGCTCGGGCGAGGACGGAGGGGTACTCGGTGAGGGCGCTGACGAGGGGGGTGGCCACGTCTGGGGCGGTGACGTCGGGGGTGGTGACGTCGCTTGTGAACCCGAGGCCCGCGGCGTTGCGGGTGAGCGCGCGGGCCCGGGCGTGGGCATAACGGACCCGGAAGAGGGGGTTGGATGCCCGCTGCACGAGGAGGTCCGCCGTGACCCGGGGCCGGTCGTGGGCGGCCGGGTGCAACAGGGCCCAGCGGAGGGCGTCGGGGCCGAGGGGGGTGGGGTCCTCCGGGGCGGGGACGGGGCGGAGGTCGATGGGGGTTTCGGAGGTGGGCGTGCTGGTGAGGGCCGTTTCCGGAGCGCCGAGCGGCGTGGCCCGGCTCCGGTCATCGGCACCAAGCTTCAGAAGTGGACCGGACACGTGATCGACCTCGACCCGGCCACCCTGACTGGCGATGATCCGTACGAGCGCATCGGCGACGACCTCGGCGCGGATGTCGTAAGGAATGCGCAGCCGGACGACGCGCCCGGCGAGAGTGTCGCTGTGACCGTAGGGAAGGGCACTCGTCGTGTCCGGACCACCCTCGTTGCCCTGGATCCGGCGCACGAGGGCGGTGACGGCGGCCCGGTCGAGGTGGATGTTGAGGAAGCCGGGGCCGGTGATCTCGACGGCGGCGACTCCGTCGGTGCGGCTGAGGTGGGGTCGCAGTATCTCGGCGACTTGCAGGGAAGGCCGACCGGCGGGCCGGGCCAGCTGCAGGGCGATGTTCGTGGCGTAGTCCCCGCGCCCGCCGGGCCCCGGTGGGGTGACGACGGCGCGTGCGGGCACGGCCACGCTCAGCTCCCCGTCGTCGACAGCACGACGCACCGCGCGCAGCACGGTACGGGAGAGCTCGACGGGGGTCACGGGGACAAGCGTATGGGAGGAGGGGGGTGGGTATGCGAGCCGGTTTACCTCGGGGTCCGCGATGTGGACGGGCGGGACTTCTGGCGAGGCCGAAGCACAAGGAGCAGGAGTCCGCGGAGACACCTGACGTGTGACGCGTGATGGTGTCGGTGTCAGTGTCAGGTGCCAGATGTCAGGTGTCGCGCCCTCGAATCAACTTCCGGTACGGCCTGCGCGCTGGGCACGCTCGGGTTGGTCGCTCCCGTTGCCCGAGCCGCCAGCCGTGGACCCGGCGGAACCGGTGGAGGAGGGAGCGATGGCAGCGCCGGGGGCGGTGGTGGACGTGGCGGTGCCGGGGCCGAGGGTGGTGGCGGAGGCGACCGGACCGTGGGCCACTACGCCGACCCCGTCAGGCACGGTCACACCGCTCCCGAGCCGCGCTTGCTCGACCAACTGCCTTACCAAGGCGACGAGTTCGCTCGGCTCGAAGGGCTTGGCGAGGAACGCGTCGACGCCGACGTCGAGCCCGGCCTCGACCTCGTGTTGGGTACAGGCGCTGACGATGGCGAGTGGCAGACGTCGTGTGCGCGGGTCGCCGCGGAGCTGGGCGGCGGTACGGAGACCGTCGAGCCGAGGCATGACGACATCGAGGGTGATGAGGTCGGGCCGCACCTGATGAACGACGTCCAGGCATTCGGCACCATCGGCCGCGGTCACCACCTCGAAGCCCTCCAGCTCGAGGTTGACCCTGATCAGCTGCCGGATGACCTTGTTGTCGTCCACAACAAGCACCCGGCCGGACGCGCCTGGCACAACTCGAGAGTAGGTCGACACCCACCGCCGCGTCCGGGTTTTCCCCACTTCCACCCCCTGCGGGCGGTCCCGGACCACTCAACCCCGCTCCCACCCCCACAAAAACCGTTCATGATCTCCCTCGGAGAGCTGGTAGGGTTCTACCCGTCGCCGCCAAACAAGGCGCCCGACACGCCCCCGTAGCTCAGGGGATAGAGCAACGGCCTCCGGAGCCGTGTGCGCAGGTTCGAATCCTGCCGGGGGCACCTTGCATGAGGTGCCCAAAGACCCCGTCACCAGCGGAAACGCTGAGGCCGGGGTCTTCGTGTTTGTGCAGCCGTATGCCGCTCGGAGCGGCTGTATGTCGGACGCTGTGGACTATGTGTGGACTGGCGGCAGGCCAGGAATCCGCAGGTCAGCCCCGGAAAACGCCGAGGCCCCCGGACGGGAGTCCAGGGGCCATCATGCCGCAGGTGTGCGTGAGGAGTGCGTGGATCAGAGCCCGGCGCCGGTCCGGTCCTCCTGGTCGTCATCCTCGCCGAGGAGTTCGGCGATGCGCCGATTGGCGACGTCCTGCCGACCGTCGAGGCACTTGGCGTACCGGCTCAGGAGCACTTCGACGCTGTTGCCCGCGCGCTCCGCGACCTCGGTGGGGTCCACGCCAGCGTTGAGCCAGGAGGAGAGCGCAGCGTGCCGCAGGTCGTACGGCCGAGCGGCCAACGGCGAGGCCACCTGCTCCGGCGTGAGCGCCAGGTGTCGAGCCTCGTCCCAGACGCGCCAATAGGTGGTGGAGGCGATCACTCCCCCGCGCTCGTTGGCGAACATCCGCCCGTCCTTGGCAGGGCCGAACTCCTCGATGTGAGCGAGGAGCATACGGACGAGGCGAGGCGGGATTGGGACGATGCGAGTTTCGTTCGCGGGGCGGTTCTTGAGGCCACGGTTGTCGTGAACTTCCCCGGTTCCGGTCCAGCGCTTTCCAACGGTGGGGCGGGTCTTTTCCAGGATCAGAGAACCCCACCCCGTTTCCGGCAACGTGCAGTCGGGGCGGCGCAGGGCCACGGCTTCCGCCGGCCGAAGCCCACCGAAGTACATGCAGGCGAAGAGCGCGACGAGACGGCGCCCACGGGCCCGGCGATAGCCACCCACGTACGAAACGGCGGCGAGGAGGTCTCGGGCTTGCTGAGGGTTCACCACCACCCGGCGGTCTACTTCCTTGGTGACCTTGGGCAGCTTCCACTTCACCAGCGTGACGGGGTTCTCGGGCAGCTCCCCCAGTTCGACCGCGTAGGCGAGGGCGTTGAAGAGGACTGCTCGCTTGCGCCGCACCGTCTCGGCAGCCGCCGGTTCCCCGGAAAGCCTGAGCTTGAGCGAGTCGAGGACGCGACGGATGTCCGCCGGATTCTTGAGCGTGGCCAGCGGCAGCGAGGCTTTGGCCACCCACCGAAGAGCGTTCGCGATGTCCACCGGAGCCTCGTCCTCGTCCCCGGCCTGGACTACGAAGGCCCAGCCGCGCAGAGCACGCCGCAAGATGTCGTCGGCCGGGCGCCCAGGCCGATCCCCCAGAAGTTCCGTCGTGACGAGGGTCATGGTCTCGTTCAGACTGTCGCGGGAGTTCGGAGCGGCGTGCGGCCACTTCATGGCGACGTACGCCCGCGCGAAGTCGTACCAGGTGCGGGACTCTTTGGCAGGTGCCATGGAGTCCGGCAGCCCGGTTTCCGTGTCGAACGCCTCGCCCTTCTGAGCAGCCCGGAGGAGCTTCGCGCGGAAGTTGTCGGCGAGTGCCTTCGTTCGGAAGGTCTCCGAGAACGGCGGAGCATCAGCGACCTTCCACCGGACGTCGTAGGACGGCGTTTTGTACGGCCGCTTACGGATGCTCCACACCTTCACGTCATGCGACTTCACGCCGCCTCCCCGAGTCCGTGAAGCCACGCGGTGAAGTCGCTCCGCCACACGCGGAGTTCGCCGTTCGGAAGCTTGATCGCTTCCGGAGCCTGCCCCAGCTCACGCCAGCGGTAGAAGGTGCGGCGGGAGACTCCGCCCAGCTCGGAGAGGATCTGTGGGACGGTCATCAGTTCGTCTCGTCGGCGATCCATGCCGAGTCTCCTTCCGTGTCGGGGGTGGCGTCGGGCCGACGCGATGTCGCGAACCAGGTCTCAGCAGCAGTCAGGCCAGTGCCGGCGAACCGCCAGTGCGAGAGAACGAGGACGGTGTCCGGGTCGGGCAGGGGGTGGCCTGCTTCGGCGGCGCGGGCGCGGGTGAGGGCTTCGTTGTGGTCGGCGCGTTCCTGGCGGAGGGCTCCGAGGGTGACGGAGTAGGCGCGGGACTTGGTGGAGAAGTGGCCGCGGAAGCCGAGCATGTGGGCCCACTTGCGTAGGCGCAGGGCTTCGAGTTCGGGGCGGGCGCCGAGGTGCCAGCAGGTGAGGATCAGCTGTCGGGCGTGGTCGGTGACCTGGGCGCCGATGAGGTCGGTGATCGGGTTACGGATGGGGCGGTCGAGGGTGCCGGCGGTCTCGGCGCCCTTGGTGGCGTACTTCGCGATGTACGCGGCGACGGCGCGGCTGGAGAGTTCCGAGGTCCCCGCGAAGTCCGCTGAGCGGATGGGGCGGATGTCGAGCTGTTTGCCGAAGCGGAAGGAGAAGGAGCGTCCGTCGAGGAGGGGGCCAGGGGTCTCGGCGAGGCGGGCCGCCGTGCGGATGGCGTCGGTGAGGAGTTCGGTCGTGGCCCAGGGCGGTGGGGCGTCCCCGGCACCTTCCGGGCCGTCGAGGCGGATCACGGCGTGGAAGTGGACGGCGCCACGCCGCTGGTACTCGGCAACCTTGGCGTAGGAAACCTTGACGCTGTGGCGCAGCGCCGTGCGGGTGATGCCCGCTCGTGAGGCGAGTTGTTGGCGCAGGTAGGTGGTGAAGCGGGCCCAGAGTGCACCGGCGTGTGCGTTCCACAGGACGGCCGCGCGGTAGTCGTACCGGTCCGGGTCGAGTGGCGTACCCAGGGCGGGGTCATCCTCCAGGTGGGCCCGGCCGCAGCGGCATCGCCCTCCGGTGGGGCGGTTGTGGACGGGGCCGAAGGAGGGGGCGGTGAAGGTGGCGAAGACGCGCGGGTGTTGGGCGACGGCCGGGCTGATGCCCTTGCCGCCGCTCAGTCCGGCGGTGACGAGGTGGAAGGTGTCTTTGCGGTACACCTCGGCGCAGGCGGCGCATCTGGTGGCCCGGCGGTTGTTGCAGCGGATGAGGAGCTGTCCGGCCGGAAGGTCGGTGTCGGTGATCTCCCGGACGATCTCTCCCGTTGCGGCGTGGACGTCGAGCCGGTGGCCCTCCATCCGTACGGGCCGCTCACAGCCGCCCAGGCGCTGGATCTGCCGGGCGTAGGCGCCGAGGTCGCCGTAGCGGGCGAGGGCGGCGAGGTGGCGGATGGCTCCGAGGGGAGCCGGGGGACGCATGTGCAGGTTCCTCCTTGCAGGCGTTGCAGGTCTGGCGCGCCCGGCCCGGCCTGTCGAGGGGGCTAGACAGTGTGAGTAGGGCCGGGCGCGTGGAGTTGTCGTGTCAGCGGGCGCGACGGGTGAGGAGAGAGCGGATGACGACGGCGCACACAGCGGTCGAGGTGGCCGTGACGGCGACGGCGAGGAGCATGGAGACGAGGACGGCGCCGACGACCAGGACCACGGCGGTGCCGCCGCCTACGAGGGCGAGCGCGGTGCCGGGGGTGAGCTGGACGGCCGGACGGGGCGGCGCGGGAGTGGCAGGGGCCGGTTGCGGGGGCAGGGCGGCCGGGGTGCCGACGGTCGACTCGATGACCGCAGGCGGTGTCACCAGGCCGGTGGGCTGAGGCATGGTCGGGATCTTGGGCCGGAACATGAGCGGGTCTCCTTTCTCGGTTACTCGACGAGGGAGTTGATGACGGGGGCCAGCAGGCTGTCGGCGATGAGGTAGCCGCCGAGGAGCAGCACGGTGATGAGCCACCAGGGCGGGCGGATGAGCTTGACGCCCAGGACCCCGATGCAGAGGAGGGCGAGCCAGAGCGGTACGTCCATGGGGTTGGTCTCCTGTCAGGCCGAGCAGCGGTGGGTGCGGGCGGCGAGTTCGGCGGCGGCGCGGGAGTCGTACTCGGCGGAGAAGTCGCAGCGGGGCGCGGTGCAGGCGGCCAGGTGGCGGTGCTTGCCGCGTTCGAGGTAGGAGGCGACGTTCACGGGGCCGATACGGCGGACGTTGCGGAAGCGGCGATGCATGGCGGTCCCTTCTCAGAGGTGGGCGGCGACGGATGCGGTCATGGACGGGGGCAGGCCGAGCCGGGCGCGTACGACGTCGGGGTCGGCGGGGTGGCCGGTGGCCGAGCGGTGTTCGTCGGCGAGGGCCCGGACGCGGTCGACGAGAGCGGGAGGGAGGGCGACGGCGGGAACGGCCGCCGGGGCCCGAGCGGGGGTGGATTCCGCCACCGGGTCGGCGACGGTGGTTGGTTCGCTGATGGTGGGCTCAGGGACGAGGTCGGGGGTGGGGAGCGCGACCGGGTCGGGCAGGTCGACGGCAGTCGGGGCGGAGCGGGATTCCTCGTGCGGGTCGGTCGTCGACGAGGTCGGCTCCGCAGGCGCTTCCTGGGGGTGGTGTGGTGTGTGGGCGAGGAGCGTGCCGCCGAAGAAGGCGACGGCTGGCCAGCCCGCGACCAGGACGCGGAGCCAGGCCGGGACGTGGTCGAGGTCGAGGAGCCCGGCGGTGGCGACGTTGGCGCCGAGGGAGGCGGTCAGGGCCACCAGGAACCACAACCGCGGACCCCCAGCCCCCAGCCCCGCTCGCTGTGCCTGCCGCATCCGGCGCCAGGCGGCGACCAGCAGCAGGTCGACGCTGACGGGGTAGGCCCACGCTTTCCAGCCGCCTTGCCCGGCCGCTTCGGCGAGGTCGTGCAGGTGGGAGAAGGACAGGGCACCGGCGATGACGGCCTGGACGATCACGGCGTCGACCCGCAGGCGCTTGACCATGGCGGTCATCGGGTTTCCTTCCGGTTTTTGGCATGGGAGAGGTAGGGACGTGGCGCGAGACGGTCGCGCCGACCGGGTGAGGAAGGGGCTACTCGGTCACCGGCTGGGCGGTGGGAACGGCAGCGGTGGCAGAGGACGGGACGGCGGACTCCACGGCGACGGCGGGCCGGAAGGAGTCGAGCCGGGGCAGGTCCGGCATCAGTGCGGCGGTATCACGGCAGACGGCCGCCGCTTCGGCGAGGGTGAAGTGTGGTGCGCGGACGCGGGACCAGCCGCCAGAGGAGTCACCGACGACGGCGACGCCGGGGCGTTCGGCCGGGATGGCGGTAGCAGCGAGGGCCGCTTCCGGGGAGATGTCGGCGAGTGCCATGTTCGCCGAGGCTTCGTCGTTGACGCGGTGGCAGACGCGGCCGGTCAGCTGGGCACGGAGCATGGTGGCCCCCTTGCCGAGTTCGGATCCGAAACGCTGCCCGCACACCTCCAGGTAGATGCCGGCCGCACGCCCGAGCTGGGCGAGGCGAATCAGCTTGGTGACCATGGCGTCTCGTCGCTTCTCGTCGTCCCGGTTCGCGGCGAGGAACAGTTCCGCCACTTCGTCGACGACGACTACGACCGGCACCGGCCGTACGGCTTCCGGCAGCCCCCACACATCCGAGGTGAGCACGGCGTCCGGATCGGCCCCACTGCCCGCACCACTACGGAGCCCGATGAGCCGGAATCGTGCCTCCATCTCGTCCACCAGCGCGTCCAGGAGTTCGTCAGCCCGGTCGGGAGTGTCGGCGAGCGCGGACAACCGTGGTGCGAACGGGGCGAGTTCCACGCCCCACTTGCAGTCGATGCCGACGAGCACGACCGACTGCCGGGCCAGACCGCACAGCAGATTGCGCAGGTAGACGGATTTGCCGGACTGCGTGGCGCCGAGGATCAGTTCGTGCGGCACGGTGCGGAAGTCCCGTACGTGCCACTCACCGTCTTCCCGCAGCGCCAGCGGCAGGCAGAGCGGATCGGACCCCGGCCGACGCCGGGCCGGCTTGACCTCGGCGAGCACGTCCCAGCCGACGAGCCTCAGTTCGAGCCGCCCCGGCTTTGTGGTGCGGACGTACACGGCATGTACGCCCCAGGCGTGCCGCAGCCGGTCGGCGGAGGCCATGAAGTCCTCGGGAGCCTGACCTGCCGCCATACGCAGCCGCATCACGAGACCGGACCCGGTCGGCAGCGGGAACGACCGCCGAGGCGGTACCGGCGCGGCCTGGCGCCCGACCATCCGGGCGGTGGCCCGACGGACGGCCGAGGCCGGGACCGTCAGACCACACGCGTCCATCGTGTCCCGGTACGACACGAGCACCCTCAGCGCGGCGACCGGATAGCCGATGGCCCACCAGAACACGACCGGCATACGACGGCGCACGACCAGTAGCACGACCAGGCCCAGCAGGACCGGCAGCAGAATCGACAGCGGAACCCGAAATCCCTCCGTCACGGCGATCAACCCTGAACCGGAGCCGGGGCGTTGACCATGACGGCGTCGGCCCGGTAGGCGATGCCGTGCCGGGCCCGCCCCCCGAACTCGCTCTCCCAGGGCCGAGCGACCAGACCGGACAGGATGACCGGGGCGCCCATGACCAGACCGTCACCGATGCCCTGCTCGGGAACCGTCACCTTGATCATGTCCGAGCCACCGGCCGCGATGAACACCAACTCCACGGTCATAAGCCGCTGGTTGGTCACCGGATCAACGGCCACCTCACCGGTCTGCCGGTCCCTCACCTTGACCTCCGGCAGCTTGGTGATGAGCAGCGTCGCGGCCGAGGTGTCCACGGGGATGACACGCATTGTCTGTACCTCACAGGGTCGTTGATGCCCACTCGCTGAGCAGCACCATTCCAACTGGATACCCCCCTAGACAGCACGAAGGGAGGCGACCGCCGCCTGAACTGTCTAGGGGGGTCTACAGCTAAGGTAAACGACCGTCGCTCGAACTGTCTAGGGGGGTATACGAGTTGGGTCGCGGCCTCACCGCTCGCGTGAGTTGCGTGCGTCAGCCCAGGCCCAGTGGAGGGCGGTCGCGTCGTCGCGAGCCTTGCCCCGCGGCCAGCGCCGGCCCTCTGGGTCGCCAGCCTCGGCTTCCCGTACACGGCGGATCAGCTCATCCGGCCCCGACGAGTCGAGGAGAGACAACGTCTCGCTCCAGTCCGCGAGTTCGAACCGGTCGACGAGTCGCGTGGCACCGTCGCTCATCAGCGTCACGGACGCCAGCGAGTCCAGCGGCACCGTCCCGGTCAGAGCATGCTCGGCCGCCCGTGGATCGGGGCCGGCGATCCAGAAGCCGCCCGGCCGGTTACGGAGCCCGGTCAAGGCATCCCGGTACTCGGCGAGCGCGGCAGTGTGTTCCGGCGATCCGGTGGGCAGTTGGTCGACGGCCCCGCGCAGCCGCTTGCCGACCTCGTCCAGGCGCCGGTCGGTGACCACGGTCGTACGGCCTTCCCTGTCTGCCAGCAGCAGGGACGAGTCACCGAGAACGAGGTACTCAAGAACTCCCCTACCGAGCCGCGCGGCGACGACCGTACTGGTGGGACTGGCCCGGTAGGCGAGGTCGCAACTGTCCTCGTGCAGCAACCGGACGAGACTGATCGAGTCGGCAAGGCAGTCGGCGAGCGGCCGGGCAGGACACGCAGTCATGCAGCGCAGCAGCAGAGCGCCCAGGGTTGCGGAGAACCAGGCGACGCCGTGCGTGCACCCGGTCTCGGTCCCGCCGACACCGGCACCGTCGAGGACGACGGCCGCACCGGGGGCGGCAGCGGCGAAATCCTCGTTCTCGCGGTCGGGTTCGGCGGGCTGCGTGGCGAGCACGAACCTCACCCCGCCGCCCCCGTCACCTCTTCGTCGTGCCTGTAGAGAGGGCAGAGCAGTTCGGCGGACTGCGGTTCGCTGGTCTCCGGGTCGTACTCGACGCCGACCAGCGTGGAGAACCGGCGGTCACCGACCTGGCCCCACAGCGCATTCAGGTCGTTTGCGAGCAGATGCACGACGCCGAGAGAACCCTGAGTGTGGATACCGGCGATGGCGAGCAGCGAACCGTTGCCGTCCGGGCGCGGCAGCCGGCCAAGGTATCCGACGTCGTACGGCCTGGCCGGGTCGCTGTCCTGGCCCGACCGGTACACGGTGCCGGTGCGCCGGTCCACCACCGTCCAGGGCCCGTCTTCCGCGCGTTCCCAGCTCAGAACGGGGTCTTGCGCGTAGGTGTCCCACATCTCCTGGGACATGCGCGGCCCGCAGACGACGACCAAGCCGTCCCGATTGAGGTCGATCTTTCCTCCGACCGACACATGCTCCGAGGCGACTTCGAGCCCGTATGTGCGCGCGAGATCTTCCAGCCGCTTGCCGGAGCTGACGTCGTCCATGGCCACGACCGTGCGCCCGTGCTCGTCATCACGCCGCAGAGGGGTGGCGACGACGACGGAGCCCCGGCCGAGGAAGGCACCTTCCGGCGCCGGGCCGGTGTGCCGGATCTGGTGAATCCGCCCGCGGCTCAGGCCCGCCTTCTCAGCGATCTGCGCATACGACAGCCCTTGCGCGTGGAGGTCCTGGACCACGCGTCGACGGAGGCGAGCCAGCTCGGTCACCTCCTGCTGTGCATCAGCCAACCGGGTCGTGACCTCGCGCAACAGCCGGTACGGATCATCAATCGCCATGATCCGCTGCAACTCGTCCGACATGACTTCACCTCCTAGCACTAACCAGGAGTCTAGGGCCCTAGACGGAACGGGCGGGAGACGGCGTCCCGTACTTACGCCGACCACGTAGAACCGCGACCGTCTGCCGGGCACGCCCCGAGGGCTCACCCGTCACCGCCCGCGAGGCGACCCGAGACGACCGTCGAGGCGGGCACGATCACACGCTCTCCCGCACGAGGTCCGCCCACACGGTCCGCCCGTCGGGCCAGCTCTTGATGCCCCAGTCCTTGGCGCACGCGGCCACCAGCGCCAGGCCGCGACCACCTTCATCCCGGTCCGTCACGTCGCGCAGGTGAGGTTCGCGTTCGCCTCCCACGTCGACTACCTCGATGCGCACGAGGTCGCTGTCGTCGCCGAAGCTGACGACCACGACGAACCAGCCGCCGAGTGTGCCGCTCAACGAATGCCGCACAGCGTTGGTCGCAAGCTCACTGACGACCAGGACCGCGTCGTCGACCGGTCCTCGCTCCTCCAGCAGAGCAGCGACGAAGCGTCGAGCATGACCCACCTCCTCGGCCAGGCCGGGAAAGGCGCGGCACCACTTGGTTCGCATGGGAGATCCCTCACTCTACGTCTAGGGGGCTAGACAGCGCAACGGAAGGGTATTCCCATGACTGGATGCCGAGCTAGGCATTCAGGGGAATTATTCCTCTATCGGGTGAGGGTGTCTCCCAAGCTGCGAAAGTCCGACATCGACCGCAGCAGCAGCTCCCGCAACTCGTCGCCGAAGATGGCCGCTTCCTCGAAGCGGGCGAACGTGTCCTCGTAGGCGGCCAGTTCGGCGGAGTCAGCCGACACGCGTTCACGGTCGAAGGTCTCGACGACAACGGCCCGCTGGTCGCACAGGGTGAACCCGTGGCGAGGCAGCACCGGCACCCTCCGACGCCAGGGGATGACCCCGAGCCGCACCGTGTCCAGGCTCTCGACAGCCAGCAGCCGGTCAAGCTGGGCGAGCATGAGCGCCGGAGTCCCCGGCCAGGTACGCAACACGGCTTCGGTCAACACGAACACCGACTCCCGCCCCGGCTCGTACAACACGCTCTGCCGCTCAATGCGGGCAGCCACCGCCCGACCGATGGCATCAGGCGTCGAGTTCGGCACACTCGCGAAGACGTGCCGGGCGTACTCCGCGCTCTGAAGCAGGGCCGGCAACACAACGCACTGGAACGACCTCACCAGCTGCGCGGACCGCACTTCTTCATCAACGGTGCTACCGACGCCCGGAGTTGTGCCCTTTGCCTGTGGGTCAGCACCCGGAGCGGCGATCACAGCATGCAGCAGCTCACGGACCTCACGAGCGGTCGACTCATCGAGGCCGAGAGCACGTGAGAGCCGGTCGAGCACATCAACGCTCGGAACCATGCGTCCGGTCTCGACCTTGGACACGGTCGGCTGTCCTACCCCGGCACGCTGCGCCAGCACAGCACCCGTCAGCCCAGCCTCTGCCCGAAGTTCCCGAAGACGCGCACCAAGCGCCCGCATCCGCTCCCGCCGCTCACTCCCCATGCTCAGGGTTCTACACCACAGGGCAGCCCGGCACAGAAAAGCCGATCACGGCCACCGTCAACCATCAGCTGGGATCGAAGTGTCAAGCATCTCCCGGGACCGGACACACGGCCAGCCCCTCCGTGATTCAAACTTTCTCTACTGGTTCAAGGCGGCTCGCTCCGCTCCCCGCGCGCAGGCCCGGCCCCCGGCCGGGCCTGCGCTCCTAATGGTGCCGTAAGCAGGTGGGCATGTGGTGATCCGTAGTCGCTCCTGAGGCCTGACCTCTCAAGACAGAGTCGGCCCCACGTGCCTTCCCGCTCTGTGAAGCAGCGCCGGGGGTGGTGGGGCCGGTCCGCGCTCCTGCCTTCGTCCCGCGCGGACCGGCCCCACCACCCCCGCTCGCACACAAACAGCGGCATCGTTGGCTCTCGTGGTCCAAGCCGCCGCCAGGGAACACCTCTCACCGCTCGGTGAACGCCCCAGTTCCGCAGCTGACCGAGACCCCTGACGACCGCTGGGATTGCGAACGGCTAATCGGATGACGGGCCCTGGAGCCCTGCCATTAGGGAGACGCGCAACCCCGGCACGGCAACGACCTCACCACCGGCACCCACCCAAGGACACCACCATGACCAGCGTGTTCTGCGGCATCGACTGGGCCACCGACCACCACGACATCGCACTGCTCGACGAGGCCGGCACCCTCCTGGACAAGCTCCGCATCGACGACACTCCAGAGGGCCTGGGCCAGCTCCTGCAGCTGCTGGCCCAGCACGGCGACAGTCCAGATAACCCGATCCCGGTCGCCATCGAGACCTCTCACGGGCTCCTGGTCGCCTGCTTACGCGCCACCGGCAGACCCATCTACGTGATCAACCCGCTCACCGCCGCCCGCTACCGCGACCGCTACGCACTCAGCCGCAAGAAGTCCGACCACCTCGACGCCAAAGTCCTGGCCCACATCCTGCGCACCGACCCTGCAGAACACCGGCCCCTGCCCGCGGACAGCCACCTCGCCCAGGCCATCACCGTCCTGGCCCGAGCCCACCAGGACGCCGTCTGGGACCGCGTCCAAACCGGCAACCGCCTCCGCTCCCACCTGCGCGAATACTTCCCCGGCTTCCTCACCGTCTTCCGTCACTTCCGCGAAGGCCTCGCCTCACCCGTCACCCGCACCCTGCTCGCCGCAGCCCCCACCCCCACGCAAGCCGCGCAGCTCACCCGCCCCCAACTGCGAGCAATCCTGAAGAAGGCCGGACGTCAGCGTGAGATCACAGGAGAAGTCGAACGACTCCACACCCTGCTCCGCGAACCGCAGATGCACCAGCCACCCATGATCGAGCAGGCCATGGGCATCAAAGCCCTCGCTCTGCTGCGGCAGTTCAACGCGGCCTGCGCCAGCGCCGACGACCTGGAAGCAGCCACCACCGCCGCCTTCACCACCCACCAGGACGCCGAGATCATCACCAGCTTCCCCGGCCTCGGCGCCCTCACCGGCGCCCGCCTCCTGGCCGAACTCGGCGACGACCACACCCGCTTCACCAGCCCCCGCGCACTCAAGGCCTACGCCGGATCTGCCCCCATCACTCGATCCTCCGGACGCAAGACCACCGTCCTGGCCAGGCACATCAAGAACCAGCGTCTCGCCTCAGCCGGCTACATCTGGGCCTTTGCCGCCCTCACCGCATCTCCCGGAGCACGGGCCCACTACGACCGCCGCCGCGCGGCCGAGGACCGACATGTCGCAGCCCAGCGCAACCTCTTCAACCGCCTACTGGGCTGCCTGCACCACTGCCTCACCCACCGCATCCCCTACGACGAGCAGACCGCTTTCCCCAACACCGCTTGACTGATCAACCGCATCGGATGTCTGTCTCCGCCCCGCTCCAGCCCGGCCGGCGCCCGGGCCGCGCGCACAGCAATCAGCCGCTTGCCCCACGGAGAGGGTGTGTGGCGCCTGGAGCATGGCTTCAGCCCTTCGCTGTCGTGCGTGTCGCCGCGGCAGAGACGCCGACCCGGTCCACGGGGCCCGGACCTGCGTGTTCGCCCCCTCTTCAGTGCGCACGTGCGCCGTGTCGAGGACGACGCGGGTGACGTCGATGAGGCCGGCGTCGTCGAGTCGGCCCCAGACACCAGCCCTGGACCAGATCGAAAACGGCGGTGGGCGGTCGACTTCGACCGCAAAGGCATCAAGTCCAGTGAACGATTAGCACAGCCAGGAGACAGTCCGGTCGATGCCCCAGCGACGGTAGCCGCCCTGTGCTGCTCCAAGCGACTCGTCCGCTGTTATTTGCTTTCCGTTTCTGGTTTATCTTCTCGCGCTTCTCCACGCCCCCAACCCGGTCGCAGGCTGCTGGCTAGTGACTCCGTGGGCTGTTTAGCGAGCACGAAAACTACCGCCAGAGCAACCATAGGCGCACCGAGAACAGTAGCGGCTACCCATGCATCGTTCTGTTGTATGCAGTAACGCCCAAACCAGACAAGTACAAAAACAACTGCTACGCCTGCGATTTGACCGGTGAGTTGCAGCGCATTTTGAAGCCAGTCCGTGCGCCGGTCATGCTTCGAATCGGCGAGAGCATCCTTGTACAACTTATCTGCCAGCCCGGGACTAATTTCTTCCCATTGCTTGGCGATGTCCGGAGGGGGCAGGACATATCCCTTTGCTGGCCTCGCGGGTGTTCCTCTATCGACCATTGTGACCTCGCCGAAATGCCCGACCCACGCGCTCGTCATGCACGACCCACGCGCTCGCTTTTGGTAGTACGGGTCTGCTTCCTTCGCGTGATGGAAAGGTAGCGTGCCGCTTGGATCCAAGAGTTGAGGAGCCACGCTCCAGACAGTATCGCTATCGCGATCATGAAGGCGAATGATTCACCATGGAGGTCGTTAGATGTAATCACGAAGATGGATGCGGCGATCTGGAATAGGTAGAGGATGTTGTAGGTCACCAAAGGCCAGAGAATCAACGGTTTCCGGGGAATTTGATTCTTTTGCCCTTTGGGCCGCCTGGACGCACCCTTTGGGGTTATCCTGCGAGCTATCTCGCGAAGTTCCTCGATATCGGGGTGCGACTCCAAGGAGAAGGGTGCATTCGTCGGCGTTTCTTTTCTGGCATAGGCTTCACGCATGTGGCACGAAGCTCGGCTGGAGTTGTGCCGCGCTTCTCGAGGGATAGTCAACGCCCGCGTCGCCCTTCCGGTGGGATCGACAATGCTCATAAGGCCTATGACAAAAGGTCCCAGTTTCATGGAGATCACCTGTGTCCAGGTTACCCCGGCGGCCATCCAGCCGCATGTCTGCTTCAGCTGCAGGGCGACGGAGACGCCATATTAGGGTGACGGATCCCGTCAGGTGTGCTGCTGTTAGAGTCCTAACAACAATTGTTGATTACGCGACCGTCGGCGTGTCTGCTGGACGCACGCCATGGTGAGTGTCTAACTGCATGGCAACGCCAGCAGACGACGGCGAACAAGCGCGGACGCCTGCGGACCATCAGCGCAGGTAAGAGGAACACCAGCCCAAGGCAGAGCCCCACCCAAGTTGTTCGGGACGAAGAGGTCGTCACCCAAGGTCTCCCCGCCACGCTTCCGCCGGCACGGCCTGCTCTGGACGACGGCATAGCAGCGTGGCTGAGGCCCGTGGGGGTGCAGCGAGGCACACGCGTGCGTGGTCGGTCGGCGCACCCGCCGTCGTGGCTGACTGTCGTCGGCTGAGGTGCGAGCACCAACGATTCCCGGATCCGGTCAGTTCGAAGGCGTGAAGTCGGCGGAGTGATCGAGGTGGAACACGGAGCCCGGAACCGTCGGAGTCCAACCCTCACGCAGGGCAAGCCGAACAGCACCAACACCAAACGGCACTACCGGGTCAGTCTCGCGACCGGTCCAGTTGCTCGGATGCGGCTGGTCGGTGGTGACCAGAAGGGTCGTACCCGGAGTGTCCGCATGCTCGACCACGAATATGCACGGTGAACAGGCCAACCTTGGGCATACGTAGGCCTGCCTCGCAGGCGCCAGCGGCAGGCCGTGCCGTCGACGACGATCCGTCGTGATCCCTTGCGGACCAGCGCCATGGCACCCACCCCAAGAGCGACGATGCTAGCGAACTCGGTCCCGCCGTCCGTCTCAGTTTCCGTCTCATTCAGCGCCGTTCGTGGCCGTTCAGACGGGACCCGAGGCGGCAGCCGCTCAGGCGACCGACCGCCCATGAACGCAGGTGAACGGCCCCGTCCGAGGCCTCCGAGACCACCACCACAGTTGGAAAGCGTGCGGGTCTGTTCCGTCTCCGGCGTAGACGCCGGGCCGTAGGGTCACCTGCCCGTCAGGGGTGACGCCGACGGGGGGTAGCCATCCAAGACCTCGGGATGTCGTCGTTCCAGCCGTTCTCTCGGTCGAAGGTGGCTGCTCGGCAGCCCCGGCTTCGATCGGAGCTATGCAACCAACGCTCCCGGTCCCGGGAGTCTGTCTGAATAGGCTGCCCACACTTTGCGCATGTGTCCCGATCGGGCTCACTGTCCGCCATCGCCTCAGTGGCGCGCTCCTGAGCCTCGTTGGCCAGTTCTTCAAGTAGGGCCAAGACCCCACGCCCGGAGATGCCGGGCTCGTCGTCGAGAGCTTTCCTGACGGCGCGCACCATCGTGTCCGCTTGCGCAGACCGCATGGTTTCCATGATCGCGTACGTACGCTCGTCCATTGCGACCCCCCGCGCATGCTCGAAGTTCAGCAGCAACGTACAGCAATCCCAGCAACTGGCAGGATGTTTCACTGACTCTCACGCTGTACCGCAGCCTGCATGACCTCCAATGATCGGCTTCTGTGGAGTTACGGCCGTGGTGCGCGAACCATGGCCGCACCACAAGCGCACCGGATCGGGCGAGGCACAGCGGGGAACCACGGTGAAAGCAGCCAGGCCCGAAGACACCACGCCTCGATCGTTTCCCCAGGCCAGCGCACAGATCGACGCCGAACGCCCACAGCTTCCCAAGCTGAGGGCTCAGGCACCGTCATCACGTGCCGGCCGTCGTAACTTGCTCTGGTCTACGGCACTCGCAGTCCGCGACCAGGTCCGCGCCCGCGGCATCGTTCCCGCCATCGCCCGACGCGGAACCTTGCATCCGCTGGGAAAGGCGAGCCGACATCCACGAAGCCTTCCTCAAGCTCGCCTGCTGCCTGATCACCACCGATAACTCAGGTCGCTGTGCGAGCCCCCGATAGCCGGTTAAGAACTTCGTTGGGGGTGAAGCTCCAGCCGACCAGGCGCGGCCCGCTCCAGTTGATGCCGATCACGAGTCCATCCCGGGCGGCATCGGGCAGTACGCGACCGCACCAGGTGTCCAAGGGCATGGACTCAACGCGAAGCCCGCGCCCCAGATCTTTGCTGCCCTCTTGGCGCGGGGCGAGGTCGACCAGAAGGGAAGACTTCGCGTGCCGTCTGCCGAGAGGTGAGTCGGGCTTCCGTCGTCATCCCGGACAAGCCAGACCACGCCGCTTTGACGGACGTCTCGGAAGAATGCCGCCGCTTGCGAACCGCTCTGACTCATGGCCACCGAGCCTACCGTTCTCCAACACTCATTTCGTTAGGAGCTCTCAGCGCAAACGCTCACGAGCACGCAGTCGCGGCACGCGGCTACGAATTTCGCTATAAATAGGAGGCAAGCGATCATCTACCCAGAACTTTACGGCGAGGGCGTAACGCTGCTTGCTTTTAGGCGCAACCCAACGCCGAGTGTTCTGCACAGCCAGTAGAAATTCATCACCGGTACCGTCCAGAACCTGGAGCGATTGCTTCCAGACGTATCTACCAATCTGGTTCGCTCCTCGCGAGCGCGCAGCTTTACTTGGATCAAAAGAGATGCGGTTAACCGGACTCATCTCGGAAAGACGGGAAACGCGAGCATCGATATGCCCTGCCGCCTTCTCGTCTAGGAACAACTTCAGTGCCGCATCGGCCGAGATTCCACGGACCATCTCAAATGCCATTCGACTACCGAGGTAGTCATACCTGCGTACCCTAACAGGAGGATCATAGCAAAGAGCAACTGTCACACCCCTGGGGAAACGACGGCGCGCAAAAAAGGACGCAGGGATCGGAAGTGCAAAGAGGTGGACGTCATCAACCTCAATCTCATCCTGTGCGTAGAGAACAGTATTCCGCTCATCGCTTGTCACACTGTGAAGCATCGCAGGAGTTCCGTACCCCACCGCCCTGCGCTGCAACTTCTCCCTCTCAGCCTTTGCCAGGTCAACGCAGCCTTGCAAAAAATTGGGAGGTTCCTGCGCTGATTGCAAAATCAACGCTCTAAGCAGATTGGCCGATGCAGTCGGGAAGGACTGCTGCAACGCCCCGCCAATCCGAGCCACGAGCGGGGCAGCAAAGCTCGTACCAAGCTCGAAGGTAATCACGCCGGCAGCATCGGGGCGACCATCGGCCACGAGGACCTTCATTTCGTCAGCCAACCGCCAGTCGCCGGAACCTACTTCCTGCGCGATCGTGCCACCAACCGCTGCGAGTTCCGGCTTGATTGCGCCAGCTACACCCTCTCCAACACGCGAAAATGGGGAGGGCCATCCTGTCTCGCCGACTGGTCGAAGCCCCAAAGAAGTGTGCCGAGGAGGTGGTACTACGCTGCCCACAGTCAGGGCGATTGCAGCAGGCGCGGGATCAATAAGCCGCGTAGCGTCCGACTCCACCAAGTCACGCGCATAACCGGTTCTGAACCCCTCACCATATTCAGAGGCATAATCAGCAGGGTACGCCGTTCCGGTGGGGATCGTGAAAACTACATTCAATTCACGCGCCAGCTGGTCCAGCGTGCCAGCCAGGACGGGCACCTTGTTACCGTCATAAGATGACCCAAGATCTCCAAGGCTCAAGTTAATCACCCGAACGCCTTGCTCCACGAGGTATCGGACGGCCGCCTCTATCTCATTCTCAATGAGACGATGGGCAGGCAACTCATTCTGCTCATCGAGAACACGTACCGAGAGTACGCGACAAGGTGGGACTTCCCATTCCTCCTCAATAATCTGCCCCTCAATCTGACCTCGCACGATGAGCGAAGCAATCGCAGTTCCATGACCCGTGCGATCGGCGCCATCAGGAAGCCAATCACTCAACACTACGGCGCCTGCGATGCAATCACGGAGAAGAGGGTGCTCAGCCACTACACCGCTGTCAATCAACCCAACGATTGGAGCATCAGGCGCGGGCGTAGGAAGCTCGCCGATTT
The DNA here is from genome assembly GCF_032598905.1 of Streptomyces sp. 11x1. Taxonomy (NCBI): domain Bacteria; kingdom Bacillati; phylum Actinomycetota; class Actinomycetes; order Kitasatosporales; family Streptomycetaceae; genus Streptomyces; species Streptomyces sp. 11x1. The sequence continues at coordinate 3,414,890 of NZ_CP122458.1, forward strand.
CATCAGCCGAGTATTGGCTCAGCGCGGTATTTTGCGGCACTCCGCCAGGAACCAGCTCAACACGTGCCACGAGGTCCACATGCAAAAGAGCCTCGACGACATCCCTAGAAGCCCTTACCCGAATAAGACAGATCCCAGCCGACGGACTGACGTATCTATCTACCACCTCACTACCGCCGGCAATGACGCCGTCGCTGATCTCATCGACCCAGTCATCTGCAAGCGAGGTATCGCCGGGATACCAAACTTCCACGTCCACCAAAAGTGAATGGTGTTCTGGATCACCAATCGCCTCTTCAAGCAGGTGACCAACGCGATCTTGGGGACCATAAGGCCGTACAGCATCGATACCATCGAAAAACGAACTGTAGGGGGGATGCTTCTGCTCCCCCTCTGGGCCGTCAGCATACGCTTTCAAGCGGGCCAAGAACTCAGTCAGCTGCGGATCGCTTCCAAACGCCACAACCTTCTTCTGGCTACTTGAATCAACTACTCGGAGCCCAGCATTTGCCCAGTCAGTCTCATCTTCTACTGAAACAGGTGGCCCAATTTCAACGACCAGGATCAGCTTTGGGTCGATACCCAATGCAGCGGATCGGTCGCTAGTATCGGAGATTACTAACTCAGCGGCTGCCTGCAGATCAGCGGCGTGCGCCTTTGAGTCTGGGTGGCGAGGGCCGTTACCAATCGCGCGTTTTACTTTACGCCGACCCCCCGTATAGTCGATCCGCTCAAATTGAAGGTGATCCAAGCGAATCGGCTCCATGCCCGGCAGTGGCATCATTTGTCTACCTGACCCGCTTCCTTCAGCCTCTTCTTTCGGGAACTTGCGCTCTCCACAAGGTCAGCCGTTGACAAAAATTCGCTGCCGGAGAGGACATTCTTCCGCATCGCATCCAAGCACACCGACTCAATTTGCGCGTGGCTGAGTCCCTGAAGTGCGCGCGCCGCCTGCTCCCTGTTAACCCTCAAACGCTTTGCGCGACGTAGCTTAATTTTGAGCAGATGGGCGATCTGCTCTTGCGTTGGATATTTGTAAGTCAGTATTTCATCAAAACGTCGCCAAAGCGCAGTGTCCAGCAATTCACCGTGGTTGGTCGTTGCCACTACAAGATTGTCTGAAGAATACGTTTCGAGTTCCTGCAGAATTACTGTCACAACGCGTCGAATCTCGTCATTATCTGATCCATTGCGATCGCTTGTGAGCATGTCAATTTCGTCGAAGCTCAAGACCCAAGCGCCTCGACGGGTGAACTCCAAGATCTTCTCAATATGGCGGGCTGTTTGCCCCAAGTATGACGAGACCACAGCAGCAAGCCGGACGCGAGCGAGAGGAACACCAAGAGCGTGAGCGAGAGCCTCAGCTGTCTGCGTCTTTCCCGTCCCGCTAGGTCCAGCGAGCAGTAGCCGGCGCCTAGGCCTCAAGCCGTGTGACGCAAGAAGCTCCCGCCTTTGATGCTCTTGCACTAGTTCGAGAAGAATCTCCTGATTCTCCCTTGATAGCACCATGTCGGAGAAGCTGACCCGACTGTCACTAAGGAGGAGTAGCGGCATGCCGTCATCACTCAGAGGCAATGGCGTGACTCCGCTGGTCAGAGGCCGCTTATTTCCTCGCACGGTTTCGGCGCGCCTCTCGATCGCTTGGGCGAGGCCCCCGTTCCTTGCCGTTTCGTTCTGATGGACGCCGCTACTAATACCCATCAAGGTGTCCTGGATCACCGCATCCTCACCAACGCGTCGTCAGATGCTCCCGCTGCTCCGGCCCTACACAGATCAACATCCGGGCGCCGGACACACGCCTGCACGGTGTATCATACCCCACACGTTCGGCAGCTATGCGGCGCTGTCGAAAATAGAAACCTTCACGTTCACGTTTCGGGGGCTGAAACTTGACCGGCAGTCAGACGTCCTACGCAGAATGCACGAGCCCGACGTTCGGAAGGGCTCTGAATAATTTCACACGGGAGGACATCGACGGGGGTTTCATTATCACGGGTGAATGTCCCGACTGTAACCATGATTTCACCTATGTGCTCCTCACCACTCCACAGTTGATAACCCCTGGCCGTGCCGTGTCTGGCCAGTCCGCGCGAGGTCTGACAGATAAACCAGCTAAGCACCTGGTGCGGTGCGCGTGCTCAGAAGACCACCCCGGCCGCCCGGAAGGCACCACCTCGGGCTGCGGCTCCAGGGCCTTCGTAACGATTAGGCACTAAACATGGTGTCCTTCCGCAGGAAGAAAAAAGAAGAAGATCTTTCACAAATTTCCACTGGCCAACTCACCCTGGAATTCGTCGACGTTCCCGTAACCGCTGAGGACGTCGAATGGGATCGACGTGCTACAGAAGCACGCTTTAACAGCCTTACCGCTATCCAAGCAACTGCTGAGCGGTGGGGTGCCACTATTCTGGTCATCACAGGCCTTCTCACGGCCTTGACGGTCATCCGTGGCCCAAGCGACGTTAATGCACTGCAGAGCACTGCCAGCAAAGTAACAGTCGGCGTTCTCTCCGCTTTGTCTCTTTTTACTGCGTTGGGCAGCGTGGTCTATGCTGCTAGGGCCGCGCAAGGTCAAGCAGTTCGGGTTCTTCCGACAGGCGATAGATTCCGGCAGGCCACCCTACTTGGAACAGAAACCGCGAACAAATACCTGACGCGAAGCAGGGTGCTAGCCCTCTGGATCATTCCCTTTTACTTGGCCTCTATCGCGGTAATGTCGTACGCCCCCCAAAAAGAAGCAGGCAAGCCCGTGGTTTCGGTGACGGACGCTGCTGGCGTGAATTACTGCGGTAGCGTTAAAATTTCAAAGGGTGTTTTCATAGTGACCAGTGAACGCGGCGTGGTCAATAGGGTGCCTTCCAGCTCAGTCCGTGCAGTGGCCGCTAAGAAGGAATGCAAGAAGTAAAATTCGCTCCATTCGTGGCGGCTCAGCAGTCCTCCTTGGCTTGATCGAATGGAGCAGTTCCTGGCGATTGCTGCCGGTGTCAAGCTGGAGACTTAAAGGATGGTGTTGGCGGAGCACTCAGCACTCGTCGAACACACTCCACGAACTCCTGACGGGCACCTGCTGCGGCCGAATCGGCTCCGTTCCAAGGCCCCCAGCTCAGAGCCTGTCGGGTGCTCCGCGTCTCATCTGGGCCCAACCGATTTTCCGTGACTCCGCGGAGCTCTTGCAGCGACATTTCCAGTCCAAGCACGACCTCGTCAATCTCTTTTGGGCCCAGCATTGCGACACGCTCAAACGCCGTCGCCGTCGGCTCTACGGCTTCTTCCACCTCTTCCAGGAGCATGTTGCAGATCTCGCCGAGGTCGCCCTGCAGCACGCCGTGGGCATCCTCGTAGTAGGCATCGACTGCCCGTGTCCAGATCCTTTTTAGGTGCTTCTGGGCCGCATCCCACTCCTGGAGAAGGGTGAGGTAGGAAGCCATTCGTTGGCCCCTGATCCACTGGCCATGCTCCGTCGTGGCCTGGTCTCGCACCTGCCGAGCCATGGCACGCGCTGCTGAGACAGCGCCAAACACTCCGCCGCTAACGCCTCCGATAGCACCGGCCATACCGGCAATCACAGCAGCAAGACCCTCATCCATCCCCACAACCTCCCCTGTCAAGCGCGTTGGCGTTCTCGCCGCCCTGAGACGTGCCCACTGTGTCGTGTCGCGGGCCGTGTTCTGCACAGGATCGCTCATGCGAGTGGGGCCAGAGGCCACTACCTGCGGCACTAGGCAGTGCCCTATGGGCCTCCGGCAGCAACCAGGGCTACGTGGACTACCTGTGGACCGGCGCCAGACGAGTGAGTATCTGCAGGGCCCTGACCAGCTACATCACCCGCCCCTCAAGCGGCCTCCGGAGCCGTGTGCGCAGGTTCGAATCCTGCCGGGGGCACCCAGAACATTGGAACAGAATCGGGGGTCGGGCATTTCGTCCCGGCCTCTGAACCCGGGTGCCATGATCGGGTACCAGCACTTCGGTGCGGGTGCCCGATTTTTCGTCTTCCTGTCGCTGCGCCCTGGGCGGATCGCTGGAACAGCCTTGGGCGCTGCCACGCGGACCACTCGGCCTGGCTAGTGGAGTTCGCCCTTCGATGTGCGCATGCAGGTGACCTCATGTGAGCGGTCATTTAACTACCCACCATTGTTGGGGTCGGCTGGCCCCGGCGGCTTGTGTGCGGATGGTCAAGCCAGTCAAGGGCATCCATGGCGGCGCTCGGCACTGGCCTGAGGGCCGTCCTGACCAGCCTGAACGACGACCGCCTCCGTTCGCACCGCGGAGCGCCTGTCCGCGCCGCAGCAGGCGCTGCTGCGCCACCCGCCCCTGCGGCGGTGGCCGAACGGCACACGCCTGTCGAGACAAGGGCCGCACTGGGGCCTTCCGCCACGTATTCCGCCGAATCCGCGGAGCTGCTCGGCGAGGTGCTGACCGCGGTCTCGGCTGTTCTGCTGCGTCTCGGTTGCCCCGGCGTCGCAGAGGAGGCCGTCCGCGCGGCACTGCGCCTGACAAACCCCCGATGCTCCCGACGGCTCCTTGAACGAAGCCCGCTGGAACGCGGTCGTGGTGCTCGCCAGGTCCCTGCAAGTCGCGGCGCGCGGACCGAGGCCGAACAGAACACGGGTTGCACGAGGATGACTGAGGGAGGGCCTGGGCGAGTAGGACGGCCGGGACAACTGACAGTTCCCACGGTTGACCATCCCACCAGCCGGGGGATCCTCCGATGCGCCGTCCGGCTCACAGACCGTGTTCATCCATCAGGCTCATCAGATTCCGCTTGCGTTTCTGGGTGGTGCGCAGAGTCGCGACGTACACGCCGAACTCGTCCTCCGTGCCCAGGCGGCGGTGGCAGTCGCGGATGCTCAGCAGCAAGCCGACGAGCCGCTCGTAGACAGCGTTGCCGGTCTGCTTCAGCAGGGGTTCGGCCAGGCGCAGGTAGACGCCGAGCGCGTCGGCGGGGCGGTCGGCGCGGGCCTGGTCGGTGAGGGCAAGCCATTGCCGGTCGTCGGCACCCGCGTCGGTGGCGGCCTGCCAGGCGGCGTCGGTGTCCTTGTCGTCGAGCAGGACGTCGACCAGGACGGGGCCGGCGTACCAGCCCCCTCGCCGGGGTCCCGCGGCGTCGGCGCGGAGCAGGGCCAGGGCCGCCTCACGTTCGGCCGGCCAGCACTCGGCGGCGCGGGCGGCGGCCCGCAGCTGCTGGTAGGTGAGCAGGGAGAGGCGGGCGCCGAAGTGGTCGCGGCGCAGGGCGACCGCGTCGGCGAGCCGGGCCACCTGCGCGTAGCGCTCGCAGAGGTGGTCGACGAGGGCGGTATCGACGGTGGCGAGGTCCTCGACCTCCCGGATACCGCGTTCCGCCCAGCTCAGCGCCTCGGCGGGGCGCCCCGCCGTGTCCAGCTCGCGGGCGATGACCAGGTGCGTGTGTCCGTTCGGCGCCAGGTCGGCCGCGTGTACGGCGATCACCGCGTCGACGTCGCCTCCCGCCTTGGCCAGACGCTCCATCAGGTACTTCTCGGCCCAGCCGCGACGGTTGCCCCGCCACGCCTCGGCCGCCAGCTTCCGCAGGACGCCCATTCCCTCTTCGCCGAGGACGTTTTCGTAGTCGAGCGGATCGATGTCGGTGAGGCCGTCGTCCAAGTCTCCGAGCACATGGCCGACCAGCCAGTGCGCGAGCTCCTCGGGGGCGGGGCGAGCCGCACGGCAGGCGTCGAGGTGGGCGTCGGCGAGGTCGGCACCGATCTGTCCGAGCCAGCCGTCGGAGTCGTCGACGCTCTCCACAGCCTCGGCCAGCAGCCGCATCGCCTCCCGCGCCAGGGTGATCGCGTCGATGGCCCGGCCCGAGCCGGTGAGCGCGCCGATGGCGGACACTGCCTGCCCGGCCTGGTCGGCGTAGGCGCGGGCATCGGCGTACTCGACGTATCCGTACTGCGCGAAGGGACCGATGTCGATCAGGTCGCGGATACGGGCCCGGACCCCGGCGAGGTCTCCGCGGGCGCTCGCGGCCCGCAGTTCCAGACGGCGGCGCAGCTGCCTGTTCTCGTCGATCTCTTCCCGCAGCAGAGCGAGCAACTCCGGCTGGGAGAGGGCCGACAGCCACGCGTCGAGGTCCTGGGCCCGGTCCCGGGCCGCCTTCCGCTGCCGCGGCAGGCTCTCCCGTTGGGCGAGCACGGTCAGGCCGAGGGCGACCAGGTGCTTGCAGAAGTTGCCCTCCATGCCGTACGGGCAGTCGCACTCGCCGGACAGCCCACCGGGCGCGTCCAGGGCCAGCTCCACCTCGTACCGTTCCGTGCCGTGGACGCTCGCGGTGACCCAGCCGTCACCGACCTCGACCCCGGACACAGCGTCGACATAGCCGCGCCCGCGGTCGAAGGAACGGGAGCCCGCCAGCTTCTTGAGGTTCGCCTCGGTGAGGCCGCGCATGATTCTCTTCCGCCCTGCTGTGGCTGTGCACTTGATGCGTCGCCAGCCTAGGGGCTGCCTCGGGAGCGGGCCCACGACTTCGGAGGGTTTGACCTCCAGCTCGTGAAGTGCCAGGGCTGGTCGGCTGGTCACGGACCACGTCCAGGCGCGTGGTGGGCCGGGCCGGGCTCGGCTGACGATACAGTGGTTGCGGAGTCCCACCGGTGGGCACCGGACCGGGCCCCTGCGGTCGAAGCAGCCACGGCGCAGTGGCGAGTGGCCGACTCAAGGCAACGGCATCAGAATTCCCCGGCGCTGCAGTTCCCGGATGTGTTCGGCGGCTCTCTGCGGAGCGGTGCCGCCGGTGACGATCACCCCGGCTTCCAGGTTCCTGCGTACTCCGGACTCGGTGAGGTTCGCGCTGCCCACCAGCAGGACACGGCGGTCGGCGACAGCCAGTTTGGCGTGCTGACGGGCACGCTCGTGCTCGCGTGCCTCGGGAGCCCAGTGCCACAGTCGCAGACCGGGCACCGCGGTGAAGGCGGCAGCCGGTTCGGGTCCGTCGAGCAGTCCGGCCGCGCCTTCCCGGGTTTCGACGACATGGACGTCCACGCCTCGGGCGACGGCTTCACGCAGGGCCGATATGAGCGGTGGGTGGCGGCGGGCCGCGTAAGTCATGGCCAGGAGTTCGGAGCGTGCCCGGCTGACGACCTCGGTGAGGACGCGTGCAGTCGCGCGGACCGGCACGCCCGGTGTGGCCGGGCCGCTCCACACCGTGCGCACCTCCGCCTCGTCCCTGCGCCGGGACCATCCCGCCACGAACCCGCGCAGGTAGGCGGCCGCCTCGACCGACGGGACGTGATTGCTCTGAGCTGCCTCTCCCTGGAGGAGCAACGGCGGTACGGCGAGATCTACCGGAGGATCACGAAGTTCGAGAGGGAGCTCCAGGGGATTCGCCAGGTGGGAGGCGAACTCGTCCGCTCGCTCGGTGATCTGTTGGTCCACGGCGGGTTGCCGCGCACCTGATCGCCGTACCCGGTTCTGCCGCCGTCCCCCAGCCGGGCCGCCGCACCTGGCTCGTCCGCGGCCACTGGTCAGCGAGCCGGTCGCGACTGCCGGAGGTCCCTACAGCTCGGCCAGGCGGCGGACCAGGGAAGAGACCTCGGCGCCGAAGCCGCGCTCGGTCAGTTCGAGTGCGAGCTCACGGCACCGTTCGACCAGGTGAGCCGGAGGCGAGGTGAGAGCAAGCGTCTCCGATACGGTCCGGCGCCATTCCTCGAGCGCGGTCCGCAGGTCGCCCTCGGGGATCCGGCATTCCGCCACGCCCAGCCGCGCCTCCAGCGTCAGCGTGCCGTGGCGGGGCAGCTGCCGCCCGTCGCCAAGCGTGGCCACCTTGTCATAGAGCTCCCTGGCACGGCCGTGCCGCCGTCGAGGCGCGCGCGGCATCGCCGCACATCAGGTGGGCCTCCGCAACGGCGGGTTCCTGAAGCCCCCACTCGGACACGGCGCGAGCGAGCACCGAAGCAAGCCGTTCGCATTCGGCACCGGGTCCGGTCGCCGCAAGTTCCGCCCTGGCCAGGGCTATCAGGTCGGCGAATTCCCCACGTCCGAGCCAGGGCCCGCGTCGCCGCACGGGACGACGGGAGCCGCCGTGCCGGACATGTTCGGCATGCCCCGCGGGGTCCGCCCACCCCCTCGGCCCGGGAGGCCCGAGGGCAGGGCCTGCTCCGCCCAGCCGGTACCGGGCCGTGGGGTCCGGATGCAGCTCCGGGTCGGGTCCGGGGTCACCGGGTGCGGGCAGGTGTCCGCGCAGTACGGCGAGTGCTTCGCCGATGCCTGCCGGACGGTCGGCGGGTGTCTTGCCGAGCAGGTCCCACACGAGTTCGTCGAGGTCCTCGGGAATGCCGAGGTAGATGTCCCGCACGCGGGGCGGTAGGTCTTCGAGGTGCTGTATGTCCTTGTTCCGGTCCGGCTTGTCCTCGAACGGCTTCTCGCCCGTCAGCAATTCGAAGAGCACACAGCCGAACGCGTAGAGGTCCACCGCCAGCGGGTCCCTGTCGAGGTTGCGCCGGCACTTCAGCGACGACCTGTTGGTGCGGGTGGGTCGTGAGTACCAACGCACGCCGCTCGCCGACCGTCTCCTGCCGCTCGTCCAGGAGACCTTGCGCAAAGCAGAGGAGACGTTGTCACTGATCCAGCCGTTCGAACCCGAGCACAGTACCCAGCGGTTCTCCATCGTGATGTCCGACTACCTGATGACGATGATGGCCGAGCCACTGCTGCGTGCCATCGGGAGCGCGGCCCCGGGTGCACGCATCGACATCCACCTCCCGGTCCCGGCCGAGCCGACCGACGACACCCGGTTGCGCCGCCATGACCTGCTCCTGCTGCCACTCGGCCACCGCCAGCCGGGGTTCAGCGAGCCGGTGCTGCGCGACCGCTTCGTCTGCCTCGTCGACGCCGGCAACCCCCGGCTGACCGGTCGCGGACTGAGTCTGGGCGACTTCGCCGAAATGCCGCATGCGGCGGCCGAGTTCGGCAAGGTTCTGATGCTCTTCGACCGTCACCTGGACAGCCAGGGCATCACACCGAGGATCCGGACCAGTGTGCCCGGCTTCAGTCTGCTGCCCTCTCTTGTAAGTGGCACGGACATGGTGGCGCTGGTCCCGGAGCGGCTCGCCAGACGGTACGCCGACTCCACCGGCTGCACGGTCGTGCCGACGCCGTTCCCCGAGGTGTCGTTCGTGGAAGCCATGTACTGGCACCGCAACCAGCAGAACGACCCCGGCCACCAGTGGTTGCGCGCCATGGTGAGGCGGGTCGGAGCTGACCGAGGAGGAGCCGGAGAGCAGGCCGACCGCGAGGGCCTGGCCGACGTGGACGACAGTCGTCATCACCACGGCGGTGCGGACCCGGTTCCGTCACCCGACGCTGATCACGGATGAGGCCAACCACCTCGTCCGCCGTGGTCCGCCTGCCGTCCGGGACCGAGCCACTGCGCGGCCGGGCCGTTGGGGACCTGCGTCTGCCGGCCCTTCGCCTACCGCACCCGCCCCCACCCTCTCCGGCCGAGGAGCACTGTGCGGAACGCCGTCCGGGAGTCCGTTGAGGTACTCCCGGACCCTCACGGCCCGCTCGACGCTGTCCTCGCCAACCTCCGATGTGGAGGTCGCTCACCTGCGCGATGAGCAGGGGAACCCTCCGTCCTCACACACTGAGCGCGGTCCGTACGGTCTGTTCGGCCGCCACCCCGCCGTCGCCGGAGGAGGTCACGCGTCCCGCTTCCAGGACGTAGTAGCGCTGGGCGGCGCGCATGGCGAAGCCGACGTGCTGTTCGACGAGGAGGACGGACAGGCCGCCGCGTCGGGTGAGGGCGAGGATCGTCTCCTCGATCTCGGCGACGACGGAGGGCTGGATGCCCTCGGTCGGCTCGTCGAGAAGGAGGAGACTGGGGCGGGTGATCAGGGCGCGGGCGATGGCGAGTTGCTGGCGCTGGCCGCCGGAGAGGAGGCCGGCGCGGCGGCCGGACAATTCGCGCAGGGCCGGGAAGAGGTCCAGGGCCTCGGTGATGGCCTCCTTGCCGTCGGGGCGGCCGTCGGCGACGAGTTGGAGGTTCTCGGTGGTGGTGAGGTGTGGGAAGGACTGCTGGCCCTGCGGGACGTACGCCATGCCTCGGCCCACCCGCCGGTGCGGGGCGAGGTGGGTGATGTCCTCGCCGTCCAGCAGGATCGTGCCGCCCGTCGGCTTGATCAGTCCCATGGCCGCACGCAGGAGCGTGCTCTTGCCGGCGCCGTTGTGGCCGAGGACGGCCGCGACGCCGTCCGTCGGGACCGCGACGGTCACTCCGTGCAGCACGGTGGTGCGGTCGTAGCCGGCCCGGACGGTGTTGATCTCCAACATGGGCGTCACGCCTCCTCGGCGACGGGAACGGCAGCGGGCTCGGGTTCGGGTTCGGAGGCGCGGCCGAGGTAGACCTCCTGGACCTTGGCGTCGGCCTGGACCTCGGCGACAGAGCCCTCGCTGAGCACCTTGCCCGCGTGCAGGACGGAGACGCTGCGGGCGAAGGAGCGCATGAAGTCCATGTCGTGCTCGATGACGACGACGGTGTGGTCGCCGCTGACCCGTTGGAGCAGTTCGCCGGTGGCCTCGCGTTCGTCGTGGCTCATCCCTGCGACGGGCTCGTCGAGCAGCAGCAGCTTCACGTCCTGGACGAGCAGCATGCCGATCTCCAGCCACTGCTTCTGACCGTGGGCGAGCACGCCCGCCGGGCGATCGCGCAGGTCCGTCAGGCCGGTGGTCTCCAGCGCCCTCGTCACCGACTCCGGTACACCCTTGCGGCGCCGCAGCATCGTCCACGGGCCGCGTCCGGCGCCTGCCGCGATGTCGAGGTTCTGCAGGACGGTCAGCTCCTCGAAGACGGTGGCCGTCTGGAAGGTACGGCCGA